>JBFEJN010000024.1:0-33009 GCA_041553195.1 Sulfurimonadaceae bacterium | reverse complement strand
TTGTTGATGATCATAGTGCATCTGCTTTAGCCATACAGAAAATGTTTGAATATTTCAAAAATGAGGTGGATGTACTCTCTTCTAAAGAGCTCTTTTTAGCCTTGGAGATGTTGGATGATTACGATATTGTGGTCATCCAGGAACGTTATTATGCCAAACACCTTAATGCCAGTCTAAATGCGATTAAAGCCAAAAGAGTCATAAAAGTTGTTTCACTCAACAAAAATGAAGTCTTTGTCCATAATGATCCGGAGACGAAAGCACTGCTTGATGCAGAATTGACCAAACCGGTAACGGTTCAAAAAGTCTTTAACCTCCTTGTATCGCTCTACCAAGAGAAAAAAGTAAATTAGATTTTGAGGCATTGCAGATGATCGAAATTTTGGAGGGTTATCTGCAAATTGGTGCAGTTGAACTCATATATGCTGTTGTATTGACCCTTTTCATTTTTTTGAGCGGGTACTTTTATTATCAGTATAGCGAAAGCTCCCGACTGATAACAAAACTTGAAGATTATCTGAACGAACTTGAGCTTGATGTTGCAAGTCTGATGGCAAACAGTTCGGTTGAGCCTGAGACTATTGAGGCCATCGATAACACCTACAAAACGGGCATCGGATCCACGAACACCTTATTGCAGCAGGAGCTCGAAAATTATCTTCTCAGAGAAGAAGAGAAAAGCCAGGGTGCCGCGCAAAACTTTATTGATCTAAGTGCAGACTTTGTCGATTTTTTAAAGATGAAATCCGGCAAGATAAAACTCAAAGAGAGTCCTTTTACTCTCAATGACATGCTGGACGATCTGGCGAAAAGTCTTCGCTCACAGATGGCACGTACCAAAGTCGAGCTGATCTTCGATATTGAGACAAAGGTACCGCCAAAACTCATTGGCGACAAACGGCACATCCGTCTTCTGCTTTTTAATCTACTCTCAAACATTATCCATCATCAATCTGAGAAACAGATTATTTTGCATGCCAAAAGTCGTAAAGTAGAGAATGGGCTCAGTGTTCTTTTTTATGTAAAAGAGTGCATGTTGGAACCGGGAAAGGAGAACATTGACTCCCTGTTTGTTCCTTTTTCAGAGAGTAGTTTTGACGAGAGTACACAGATCGAATTTTATATTGCACGAGAGCTGGCTCGGATGATGAAAGGTGATATAAAGTGCCGAACAAATGAACAGGGCAACAGTATGCTGCAGGTCGAACTGGTTCTCTCAGAGTCAAACCCGGATGACCAGCGCTTTTACCGCCTCCCTTCTCGGAGTATGATCGGGCACAGGATTCTGATCGTCAATGAAAACAAGATGCTTGCCAAGTCGATTCAAAACATGTATGAGTATTTCAAAAACGAGGTAACACTGCTGCTCTCATCGGAGTTCGCATCCAATCCGGAAGTGATGCGTGATTTTCATACTTTGGTTATTGATAAAGATGCATTAGGGCTCTCTCTTGTCGAAAAGCTCCGCGCAATCAAGCGGTCACAACCGGTCAATGTGGTGGCACTTTTACACGCAAAAGACGAGGTTAATTATCAAATTCCGCTTGGAGCTGTCGATAAGCTGCTTATAAAGCCGATTACCATACAAAATGTATTTAACACCATCATCGATCTGGAAGAGACAGAGGGAGAAAGTGTCTCGGAAAGCACGTCACAGCAGGGTGACATGTCTCAGCACAAAGCTGAAGAGAATAAAAAGATGTTCGAAGTATTTTATGGTAAACGTGTCTTCGTGATCGAAAAAGAACGGGCCAATCAGAAGATGCTGTTTTCTCTTTTACAACGCTCTGGTGTGAACCTCTCCTTTTCCCAAAGTGCGCATGACAGCTTGTGGATGTTTGAGAAGATGCCGGTCTTTGACATTATTCTCTTAAGCAGTGAAATCGACAGTGAAAGTACGCTTCGTTTCTCACAAAAGATCCGTAATCTGAGCCGCTATAAAGGTGTGCCTATTATTATAATGTCAAATGACAGTCGTGACGCTGTCGGTTCCGGCGCCGATCAGTACATTACCAAACCGGTACAGGCCGGTGCCTTGTTTTCTCTTTTTAACCACTATCTCAGTATAGATGACAATTTTGATGACAACAGGCACTGTTTTCCGAAAGCAGCTTTTATAAATACGGTCTCTTTGGCTGCTCGTGACGGCTTTGAGATGGCAAGTTATGACGAGGTGCTTTATGCAGATATTTTGCAGGAGTTTATTGATCTTTACAGTGATTCTGCTCATGCTATGAACCGTGCCCTGGTCAAAGATGACCTTCAGCAGCTCAAACAGATCTGTCTGGATGTGAAAGGGGTTGCCGCTAATATCGGTGCTTTGAGACTCTCAAGCATCACTGCACAGATCCACGCCTCCATCTCTAAGGGTAAGGTGAAAGACCTCATGGCCTTGATGAACCAATATCAGCCTGAACTCGAGAGGGTGAAAGCGGAAATAGACGGATACTTGAGAAAACAGGCAGATTCTTAGTCTGGTCGTAGATAGCCGGTATTATCACTATGGAGTGTTTCAAGAACGCCGATGCATTGGTTTATACCGGTACTTCTCAACTCCAAAGTAAGTTTTGGCTATAATTCGCTACTTTAATTCCGGCGGTTAGGCCGTCAGGAAGATATAAAAACGGGCAGGTAGCAAAAGCCCGACAGTGGAGATAATATGTTTGAAACATTGACAGATTCGTTTACATCGGCTATTAAAAAGATCCGTTTTCATGATGATGAGAAAGCCCTTAAAAAAGCCCTTGGTGAGCTTAAAAAGTCACTGTTAAAAGCCGATGTTCATCATGGTGTCGTACGTGACCTGATAGCAGAGGTAGAGCACAAGACAAAAACAGCGGGTATTGGCAAAGACCAGTTCCTGGACGCAATGCGCACAAGCTTGAGTGCTATTTTGGATGTTAAAGGGAACCAGGGTTTCATCTTTGCAGCAAATCCTCCGACCGTTATCTTAATGACCGGTCTGCAAGGCTCGGGTAAGACAACGACAACCGGAAAATTGGCGACCTATCTCAAAGAACAAAAAAAGAAAAAAGTATTGATCATTGCGGCGGACCTTCAGCGTCTTGCCGCGGTTGAGCAGCTGCGCCAGATCACGGCAAAGATCGAAGTCGATCTTTATGCGGATGAAGCAGCCACACCGGTGGATGTAGTCAAAGCGGGACTGGAAAAGGCACGTGCCAATCTTTATGACGTTGTCCTGATCGATACGGCAGGACGACTGGCAATCGATGAAGCACTCATGGGTGAGCTTAAAGCAGTCAAAAATGTTGCGAAACCTTCTGAGATCTTTTATGTTGCCGATTCGATGACGGGTCAGGATGCGGTGCGTACGGCGACCAGCTTTAAAGAGCAAATCGGGATCGACGGGGTCATCCTGAGCAAATACGACGGTGATGCCAAGGGCGGTGTCGCGCTCGGTATCGCTTCGCAGGTCGAAGTGCCGCTGCGTTTTATCGGTAGCGGTGAGAAAATGGAAGATCTTGAGATCTTCCTGCCGGAACGTATTGTCAACCGTCTCATGGGCTTTGGTGACATCGAGGGCTTGGCTGAGAGAACGGCGAACGTCATCGATGAGAAAAAGGCAAAAGAACTCTCCAAAAAGATCAAAAAAGGAAAATTCAATTTCAACGACTTCCTCGAGCAGATGGAGTCGATGAAAAAGATGGGTTCGATGAAGAGCATTATGGGAATGATCCCGGGCATGGGCGATATGTCCAAAGCGCTTAAAGACTTTGACATGGAGAACTCCAAAGAGATCCGTCAGATCAAAGCGATGGTCGCTTCGATGACCCAAAAAGAGCGCGAAGACCCGGACCTTCTCAACAACAGCCGAAAGCTGCGTATCGCCAACGGCTGCGGTATGAGCCAGATGGAAGTCAACCGTGTACTTAAGTAGTTTAAAAATGCCGCCAAGATGGCGAAAAAGTTCTCCGGGAAAAAAGGGATGCAGGACCTTCAGGCAATGATGGGTCAGATGAAAGGCGGCGGTTTCCCGCGTTAACAGGGCAAGCCGCTAAATGATACTTGGAAGTTTCAGTATTTTTCGCTATACTTCCATTCACGAAAGACATTTTCTTAAATAATCCCTCTGTGATAAGAAAGTGAAGTAGCAGGTACAAAGTTTAAAAAGAATCTCTTTAGAGATGTTCTTTTTAACCTTTTGTGCCGGTTACGTGTGTACGTCCACATATTGACGGTAAGAGGAAAGTAATTAGTTATAGTGTTTTACACTCTCTTTAACCACTTTCCCCCTATCTCCCTTTATGTTTTGACGACAGATGTAACCAGCAATGGGTAAATTTTATATCAGGAACAAATATGACAGTTATCAGACTAACTCGTATGGGTCGTAAAAAACAGCCTTTCTACCGTATCGCGGTAACAGATTCTCGCAAGCGTCGTGACGGTGGTTGGATCGAACTTATTGGTCACTTCAACCCTATGAGCGAAGAGAAAACAGTAGTAGTAGACAATGAACGTCTTGACTACTGGTTAAGCGTTGGTGCTCAAATGAGTAGCCGCGTTAAAAAAATTACTGGTAAATAGTCATGGTAACTGATTTCGTCGCTCAATTCGCCAAAATGATCGCTAACTACCCTGAAGATATCAAGGTGGAAGCGCATGAAGGTGATGATATGATCGAGATCGTTTTACATGCTAACCAGGCTGATGTAGGTAAGCTCATCGGCAAAGAGGGCAAGATGATTGGTGCGATCAAGACACTTATCTCCGGCTGTAAAGCCAAAGACGGTAAGAGTTACCGAATCAATGTCGAAGCCATCAATTAAAGAGATGCTTCATATCGCCACCTTGGGCCGCACAGTCGGTCTATACGGTGATATGAAGTTTCATGACAAAAGTGACTTTCCGGAGCAGTTTGTAGCGGGGGCAACCTTCTACACGCAAAAGGGAGAGACACTCACTATCCACAGTGTTAACGAAGCCAGAGGAACGATCAAGATCCAAGGCTACGAGAGCATGGAGAGTGCCAAGAAGTTGACCAATACCAAGCTTTTCACCACCATGGAAGCGACACGCAAACAGTGTGAATTGGAAGAAGGTCAACACTTTTGGTTCGACATCTTAGGCTGTGAAGTCTATGAGGGCGACCAGAGACTTGGTGTTGTGAAAGAGGTGGAACGTATTGCAATAACCGATTACTTGAGTGTTCAGACCGATGACGCTCTTGTCAAAGCAGGTGAGAGTAAAAGTTTCCTGGTCCCGTATCAGGCGCCTTTTATTCTCAGTACAGATATCGATGCCAAACGCATAGACGTGCAGGGTGCTGTCGATCTCTTGCAAGCCTCATAGGTCGGCGTTTTGCGTTTTACCTATGTCACACTCTTTCAAAATCTGATAGAGGGGTATTTTCAGGATTCGATCTTGATGAGAGCACAGCAAAGCAAGCTCTTCTCAGTCGATTTTGTCAACCCGCGTGACTTTTCGACCAACAAACACCACAAAGTCGATGATACGACTACGGGTGGCGGCGCCGGCATGGTGATGACACCGCAACCGCTTTTTGATGCACTGCGTGCACTCAGAGAGCAGGGCGATGTCCACATCATCTTTACGACGCCTGTTGGAAAGCCGTTTCGGCAAAACGATGCCAAGCGATTGGCATCGAAGGGTCATATTGCCTTTGTAAGTGGTCGTTACGAAGGGATTGACGAACGTGTTATCGAGGCATTTGCGGATGAGCTCTTTAGCATTGGTGATTACGTTTTGACAGGTGGGGAGCTGCCGTCGTTGGTGATGAGTGACGCGATCGCTCGAAACATCGACGGTGTCCTTGGCAACAGCGAATCTCTCGACATTGAGAGTTTTGAGACGCCACTTTTAGAAGCACCATCGTTTTCAAAACCAGCTTTATATGAGGGACGTGCGGTTCCATCAGAATATATAAAGGGAAATCACAGTAAAATTGCCGCACTAAAATTTGCCATGTCTGAAGCGAAAACCGCGTTTTTCAGACCTGAGCAGCTTATAAAGCACAAAAAAAGGACATCTTATGAGAAATAAGTATATTGAAAATTTCGAAGCTGCACAAGTTGCATCGAAAAACATTCCTGAATTCCGTGCCGGTGATACACTACGCCTTGCTGTAACAATTAAAGAAGGCGAGAAAACTCGTGTTCAAAATTACGAGGGTGTATGTATTGCTAAACGTGGTCAGGGTACAGGTCAAACTATTACTGTACGTAAAGTCGGCGCTAACGGCGTTGGTATTGAGCGTATCTTCCCGATCTACACTGATTCTATCAATGAGATCAAAGTACTTCGTCGCGGTCGCGTTCGTCGTGCTAAACTTTTCTACCTTCGTGATCTTGCAGGTAAAAAAGCACGTATTAAAGAACTACGCAAGTAGTTCGCCCCTCAACTGCCCTCGGCAGTTGTTCCTTATTTCTGATCTTTAAACACTAATCACTCTTTTCAACTTTTCACAGTATAATTTTTCATATTTTATTTGACATATTACATGCATTGTGATTGTTATTTATATAAAGTCTTGGCCTGATATAGATGTTTTCCTGCAAACTCTTAAAGAGTGATTGTCACTTCTTTAGGGATGCAAAGAGACAAACGACGGACAGAGATGTCCAAATTACAAAGCTTGTTAGTCAAAGGAATGTGTCAACTTCACTTTTGACTAAAGTGTTTAACCCCAATAGAGAACTGATGCTAAATACACTTTTTACACTCTCCGCATTACTGTTTATCACAGCGATGGTCTTTCAGATCCTGGCCACACAGGCTTTTTTTAACCGGCTTGACAAAGCTCACAACGAGCTCTATAAACAGATGGGGCGACCGCGATGGAAGATACAGCTTGCAGATGATGCTTTTCGAGATGCCGTGAAATACATTCGCACAAGAAAGTTTGAAGAGCTGAACGATCCTGAATTGTTAAGTATCTATAAGAAGATCAAGCTTTCGGATTATGCAGCCATAATGTTGGCAATTTTAGCCGTGGGGATCACACTTTTTCAAGCGATCAGGCTAACTTAGACTTTTACTTTGAGATCTGCTGAAATAGTACTATAGATCTTTCATTGCACGTTCGATATCGCGCTTCTGATCTTTCTCTTTGAGGTCCTGACGTTTGTCGTGCAGCTGTTTACCTTTAGCCAGTCCGATCTGCAGTTTGACAATGTTTTTATGGTTGTAGTACATCACGAGCGGTACGATCGTCATACCGTCGCGCTGGACGCCGCGCTCGAGTTTGAGGATCTCTTTTTTGTGCAGCAGCAGTTTCCTGGAACCGCGCTCTTCATGACGGTAGTAGTGATGGGTGGTGTCCAATAGGCCTATGTGGGCATTAAAAAGAACAACTTCACCGTTGTCAACCCGGATAAAACTGTCTTTGAGGTTGACCCGTCCGGCACGGATCGCTTTGATCTCGCTCCCTTTAAGAACTATTCCAGCCTCATAGGTCTCTTCAATGCTGTAGTCGTGATACGCTTTTTTGTTTTTTGCAATGGTCTCGCCCAACATGCTTCCTTTCGTGGTCTGACACCTACCCTTTGTGTAAATCGAATGATACATTAAAGTCACTAAATGGCACCTCTGTCTAAGTGACTGTATTTTTTTGTTTTTTAAAGTTTACATAGGATTTTAACGTAGATAATTTCATGTTATAGTTATTTAAAGTTAATTTAAGTAGTATGCAAAACATTATGTTGTGGACCGATACGATTAGCTTGGCATGCGATGTAAATTTATAAAACACTTATCACCAAAGGGATAAAAATGAAACTTTCGGCACTAATAATGGCAACATGTATGTCTATGGCGACGTTGCAGGCAGCAGCTACAACAGAAACGGTTACTCTTCAAGGCAATACCGTCAAACTTGCAGGTGACAAGGTCAGTGTAGGTGATGTTGCACCGAGTGTAACATTGATCGGCAGCGATCTCAAAGAAGTAACCGTCGGCGGTAAAAGCGGCAAGACACAGATTCTGGTAGTCGTGCCGAGTATCGACACACCGGTCTGTGACATGGAAGCACGTACCTTCAACAAAAAAGCAGCGGGTATGAAAGATGTAGAGATTACTGTGATCTCTATGGACTTGCCGTTTGCAGGTCAACGTTACTGTGCAGCACATGGCATCGATAACATCACTGTAGCCAGTGACTTCCAGACAAAGGCATTTGGTAAGCAATACGGTACCTTGATCGGTGATAGTGTTTTACAGGGTATTGAAGCCCGTGTGATTTTTGTCATCAAAGATGGAAAAGTCACCTATAAACAACTGGTACCGGAGATCACACAGGCACCGGATTATGAAGCGGTCTTAAAAGCGATCTAGCAAGCTCTTATATGTCACGTGAAAGAATACTTTTCTTTCATGCTGATACAACATGCTTAGCTTCAAAATTGTGCGGATATAAGCTTTGGTAGTTCAGACAGCTCTGCCGAAACCGCTTCTTCGAACTGTGTTCGGTTAAAGGTCTGCTGACGTTTAGCCAGTTGAGCAGTGTGGGTGATGATATTTTCTATCATCTCCTCTTTACTACAGACCCCATCCAGGTATTCCAAAACCTCAATAATTCCTATGGCTTTCATGGCATTATGGTCACGTCCATATTTATGCTCTAACATCGCCACTTCGTCGATCAGTCCTGAGGCTGCCATTTTATGGGTACGTTTGACAATACGCTCACGTAGCAATCCCCGTTCGACCTCGATATTAAAAATTTCCAAATGCTCAATGGTCGCTTTTGGCGGGTGCATGTTGAACCATGCCGTTGGGCTCATACCACTCTCCAGGACAAGTAACAGCATCTTCTCAATACGATAGGCATCACTCGGTTCAATATTTTGCATATATTCAGGGTCATAACCATTGAGATAGGTATACGCTGCGGGAAGATCAAGCAGCATTTCGGCAACCCGTTTTTGTGTTGCTGGAGAATATGCAGGCAATTCGGAAAGACCGGAGGTCAGACTTTTGAGATAGAAACTTGTACCCCCGACAATGATAAGGTTCTTTCCATCTTTCTCAGCCTCTTTGACGACTTTTTTATAGAGATCAATAAAAATCGCAACACTGAAGTGGGTGTCCAGATAGATCTCATTGACACCAAAATGTTTGACCTTTGACAACTCGTCAGCAGTGGGCTTTGCCGAAGCGATGTCGATCTCTTTATAGATGCTGAGAGAGTCGATGGAGAGGATGTAGGCATTGTGTTGTAAGGCCATCTCTATGGCAAGGTCACTCTTACCTGAGGCAGTGGGGCCGATGATCGCGATCTGTTTCATTTCGGTAGTATAACAGTAATCGGCTTTTGGCTAAAATAGTATATGTTTAAATTCATCTTCACCATTTTTACGCTATTTCTTCTGTTAAGCAGTTGCAGCAAAAACGCGATCTTTCCTACCGATACAAAAGTGTATGATCGCCCCGAAAATCATGAACAGTATTACGAAGAGTTCTATTTTAAAAGTTCTCAGGAAACACTGCTCCGAGGATGGTTCTTTAAAGCACAAGGTCCGTCAAAAGGGGTTGTTGTTGTGGCCAATGGCATGATCTTCAACATGTCTGAGCGTTTTAAGGAGTGGACGTGGGTTCTGGAAAAGGGGTATGACCTTTTTATTTTTGACTATCGCGGTTACGGCGCCTCAACAGGTGAGGCTGACATGTACGGTTTTGTTGATGATGTCTCTTCTGCCATTGCCTATGCCCATACGCTGGATGAACGTTTGCCATTAGTCATTGTCGGGCAATCAATGGGCGGCTCCTTTGTGATCGATTCACTCGCTAAACACGACTTTCCCTATGTACGACTGCTTATTATCGACTCTACAATGGCGCGTTTTGGCGAAGCAGCACAGGAAATGATGCAAAAACACTTACTGCTGTGGCCCTGGAGTTGGGTGCCGGTTGCGATGACTCCTGCCGGTGTTGATGCTATTGATTTTGTTGCTGAGGGAGAGGTCCCCATTCTTTTTCTGGTCGGTTTACAAGATGAGGTCATCGCACCAAAACACTCTTTCGAGTTGTTCATGAAGGCGCGAGAACCAAAAGGGATCTGGATTGTCGAAGAGGCCATGCATGTTCGTAGTATTGATGATATACGGGTCAAAAAAGATCTTGCAAATATTTTTGAAAAAACAGTAAGAGGGTCTTTAGAATTGCAGAGCGATGTTCGCTATTATGAGCAAAACAGGACAAAAGTGGGTGAGCGAGAAGAGTTACGCTAAAATAACGAAAATATACAGGGTATCTGTCATACCTGACGTAAGGAATTTTCTTGCAACGAATGATGCAACGTCTTAAATATTTTAATGAGCTGGTGATGTTTCAACACTCCATCTTCTCCCTTCCTTTTATTTTCATTGCGATGATCGTCTCCGCCAAAGGGTGGTTCGGTTTCGGGCTGTTGTTTTTAGGCGTCTTGGCGGCGATCAGTGCCCGCAATTTTGCAATGGGGCTCAACCGTTATGCTGATAGAGAGTTTGATGCGGACAATCCTAGAACGCAGAACCGTCCAAGTGTAGACGGTCGTCTGGATGCCAGCTCTATTTTTATCTTTACGGTGGTCAATGCAGTTGTTTTTGTTGCGGTTGCCTACATGATAAACGACCTTGCTTTTTATTTGAGTATACCGATGCTGTTTGTCTTGGGGTCCTACTCCTATTTTAAACGTTTCAGTTCAATGGCACACGTGGTGTTGGGACTTTCGCTTGGACTTGCTCCGATAGCCGGTTCGATTGCCGTGGAGGCCACTGTCCCGCTATGGACAGTCTTACTGAGTCTTGGCGTTATGTTCTGGGTGGCAGGTTTTGACCTTCTCTACTCCCTGCAGGACATTGATTTTGATATTAAAAAGGGGCTGCATTCGATTCCCTCTGTATATGGCGTAGAAGCAACGATGCTGATCTCTACGATCTTTCATGTGGTGACGATTCTCTTTTGGACGATGTTCGTCTGGAGTGCAGGCTTGGGCAGTTTTGCATGGCTAGCCGTCGTGCTGAGTGCGTCCATGCTCTCGTACGAACACTATCTTGTGCGTAAAGATTTCACCAAGATCGATCGGGCATTTTTTACCATCAACGGTTACCTGGGGATCGTCTTTTTGGTGCTTATCATCTTTGAGCATATGCGCTTTTAAGAGATTTGTACAGATTTAGTTTTCTCTAAGAATATAATGCTATAATTTCGGCCTCTTAACAGAGATGGTGTGCGCTCGTAGCTCAGCTGGATAGAGCACTGGTTTGCGGTACCAGCGGTCGGGCGTTCGAATCGCTCCGGGCGCACCATTACTTCCAAGATTATTTTCCCACACAATTTAATTTTACCAATGTTAAAACGATTTTCTTAGTATTTAACAAATATGTAATTTGTCATACCGACCTTGATCTACCTACTGTAAGTTATTTCATAAAGTTTCAGAAAATCTACTACTATAGACGGCACCAGTGTACAGGGTGCTGTTGTCGATGATCTTGTCTTCCCAAATTTACCATCCAAAACCGAAACTGGCAGTTGCCATGCTGTTTTTTGTGTATTCGAACTACCACCAGTTAGGATCTGTCTTGAACTTATAGATCGATTGGCGGATAATCTATATATCCCTTTTCGTCCTGGGTATAAAAGGTGCTCGGATCAGGGATATTGAGTGTTGCATTGGCTGCAAAACGTTCCGGCAGGTCAGGGTTGGCTAAGAAAAGTGCGCCAAAAGAGACGGCGTCGGCTTCTGCGTTTTGTATCACAGCGTTGCCTCTTTGTTTGTCATAACCGCCATTGGCGACCAAGACACCAGTATAGGCTTTGCGCAACTCGCTGAGTTCAACAACATTGGCGCCATGACGTATGTCACCCTCAAGCGCGTCGATAATATGAAGATAGGCTAGGTCGAAGGCATTTAATTTTTCGCAGATATAGGTGAAATGTTTTGTCGGATCACTGTCTTTCATGTCATTGAACGTCCCGCTTGGAGAAAGTCTTAGACCGGTCTTGTCTGACCCTATGGCATTGGATATTCCTTCTACGATCTCAAAAAGAAAACGCGCCCGATTTTCAATAGAGCCGCCGTAGTCATCGTCTCTGGTGTTGCTGCCATCGCGTAAAAACTGGTCGATAAGATAGCCGTTCGCACCGTGGATTTCAATGCCGTCAAATCCGGCTTCTATTGCATTTCTCGCCCCGTTGACGTATTCTTTGACAACCGTCCCTATCTCCTCTTTTGTCAGTGCTCTTGGTGTTTCAAAGGCTTTCATACCCTCGAAGGTATAGATCTCACCTGCGGGTCTGATCGATGATGGGGCAACCGGGAGGTCACCATTGTGATAGGCACTGTGGGAGATGCGGCCGACATGCCAAAGTTGCAGAAAGATTTTGCCATCTTTCTCATGTACTGCATCCGTCACTTGTTTCCAGCCTTGTATCTGTTTTACATTGTAAATCCCCGGCGTGCAGGGGTAACCAACACCAAGAGGAGAGACCTGAGAGCCTTCGGTGATAATGAGTCCAGCCGAGGCTCTTTGTGCATAATATTCAGCCATCATTGCATTAGGCACATTCTCTTCAATGCTTCTGCACCGTGTCATTGGTGCCATAAATATCCTGTTTTTTAAACTATAGTTTCCAATGGTTAGCGGTGAGAAAAGATTCATACTATACTCCTTCTGTTCATTTCATTGTTTCATAGGATATGTAATAAGATAATTAAAATTTATAACTAAACAAGGGTTGTTATCTGTTTTTTGCAAGAGTATGTTTGCATGATCTTATGAGAGCGTGGAATCCAAACAATAGAGATTGTTGAGTGATGTTGTCGAGAGAGCAAACGAGGATTAGCGATATGTCTCGTTTGAAAGCATTGTATGAATTTCTGTACTTTGAATCGGTTGGCTATAGTAATAACCTTGAATATTATTGCATCCATTGGCGAGTAAAAACTCTTTTTGCATATTTGTCTCGACACCTTCAGCAATAAGATCAAGGTCAAGGCTTTTGGCAAGGGCTATGATGGCTTTGACGATCGCTGCATCTTCAATGTCATCGGGAATATCGATGAGAAACGAACGGTCGATCTTCAGGGTGTTGATAGGAAGACGTTTTAATGCCGAGAGAGAGGAATAGCCCGTTCCAAAGTCATCGACTGAGATACCGATGCCCAGTTCGTTGATCTGTCTGAGCTTGGCAATGGCCTCTTCCGGTTTCTGCATGACCTGGCCCTCAGTGACCTCCAGCTTCAGCCATTGAGGTTTAAAATTGTACATCTCCACAGTCTCTTTGACAAGTCTGATAAAATCACGATGCTCTAACTGTTTCATGGAGAGATTGACAGAAAGCACTCCCGGTCGCAAACCCTCAGCATACCAGGCGGCAACCTGCTTAATGGCGGTTCGCATGACCCAATGATCGAGTTCAATAATCATCCCGGTCTCCTGCGCCAAAGGCAGAAAAAAGAAAGGAGAAAGTAGCCCCTTCGTCGGATGCTGCCATCGGACCAAGGCTTCCATACCTATTAAGGTATTAGTCGTCGCATCTATTTGCGGCTGATAGTGGATCACAAACTCTTCATTTTTCAGAGCTTGTCGCATACTTGTGGTCATGACCAGGCGTTCGACGGCCAACTCGGTCATCTCAGCCGAATAGAACTGAAAGTTGTTGCGCCCTTCCTCTTTTGCACGGTACATGGCTGCATCGGCGTATTTTAAAAGGTTGACGGCTTCGGTGTCATCTTGTGGAAAGAGACTGATGCCGATACTGCTAGAGACATAGAGTGTATGCTCGTCAATCTGAATCGGCTGTTGCATGACTGTCAGAATCTTCTGTGCAAGAATGGATGCATCCTGCGGTCTGGAAAGGTCTTCCATAATGATAGTAAACTCATCACCGCCCAGACGGGCCAGTGTGTCTTCTCTACGAATTGTTGCTTTCAGACGTTCTGTTACGACTTGAAGAAGACTGTCTCCGACCGTATGGCCGAGGGAGTCATTGATCTGTTTAAAACGGTCCAGATCGATAAAGAAGAGTGCAAAAAGTGAGTGGTTTCGCTTGGCTTTTTCGACAGCTTGATCGAGGCGGTCATTGAACAAGGTACGGTTAGGCAGTTCGGTAAGTGCATCGTGATGGGCCAGATGTTGCAAAATGACTTGCTGTTTGTTAAGCGCTTCTTCTGCCTTCTTACGTTCGGTGATGTCATGAGCGTACCCTACCATACCGATGGGTTTCTTTTTTTCATCTTTTAACATCGAGAGTGAGAGTTCTGCGTAAATGATCTCGCTTGATTTTCGTAAAAAGCGTACGATAGTTCGGTGTTTCCCTTTTGCCTTTAACGTTTGCATGTCATTATAAGCATTGTCATGTTCTTCTTGAGGGTAGAGAACTGTTATATGCTCACCTTGGATTTCGGTGAGTGTGTAGCCTAAAAGGGTCGTTGCCCCTTGATTCCAGCTGACGATGTTGCCCTCCAGGTCGGTTGAAATAACGGCATCATGGACCTGCTCAATGATCTGTGCCTGATGCGCGTATTGGAGCTGCATATGTTTTTCGTCGGTAATGTCGGTATGGGTACCGAGCATACGTATGGCGTTGCCGTTTTCGTCAAACTGTGTTTTCCCTCTGTCCAAAATCCAGACCCAGTGCCCCTCTTTATGGCGTAAACGGTGAACATTTTCATAATATTCGGTCTCGCCGTTAACGTTTTTATAGACATCTGCCCAGGTCTCATCGACATCATCCGGATGAATACGATCTGCCCAGCTGGCGACGTCATTGGGGAGCTCTTCATCGTCAAATCCGAGCATTTCTTTCCATCGGGGAGAAAAATAGACACTGTTGTCGAGAATATTCCAGTCCCAAACGCCGTCATTGCTTCCGAGAAGAGCCAGTTCCATGCGTTCTTGCAATTCTTGATTGAGCATGGCCGTGACTTTAAGAGCGCTGGTTACTTTGTGCAAATCATTATTTTGATCATTGTTCATATCACAACCTCTTAATACTCATTAACTATAATAATTCATTATAATGAAAAATAGATGAAAAAGCTACTAATTGTAGTGTAATTGAATTAAACGTTTGTCTAAAACCTTTTCTTGATTAAAATATAGCCAAGAGGAATATAGCTATACTGTATCTTATAGGTAGCAGAAGGATAGGACGAATGAAGATGTTTTTTTTAATGATTTTGGTTGTCAGTATGTCAATGGCAAGTTTTATCAAACAAGGCGAAATTGTTCTTGACACTGAAAGTGGATTGATGTGGCAGGACAATAGTGCGGTCGAAAGTAGTGAGATGCTGTATGGGGAGGCAATGACATACTGTAAGAGACTGTCATTGGCAGGCTATGATGACTGGCGTCTACCCTCTGTACAGGAATTGCAAAGCATTGTCGATCTGACACGTTATGAGCCGGCAGTCCAACGCGGTTTTCATTTTACGGCTTTGGACAGCTACTGGTCGTCTACGCTCTATGCTGATGATGCTGAGAGAGCATGGGATGTGGATTTTAAAAGTGGCAGTACAGAGCATAACCGTCACTCCTATGATTTTTATGTCCGTTGTGTCAGAGGCCGACAATAGAGGCAGGATTTCAAAGGCTATCGCGGACGATGAAAGTGCAGCTTAGAGGGTCTCGTAAAGAGAAACTTCAGTATAATCCGCTCTAATTAAACCTGCATGAAGGCTAGCATTGAAAAAAATATTTAAACTGCAAGAAGAGAACAAAAATCCGGAACGTCAGTTAGACGCCATTAAACACGAAGTACGCAAGTACCTGAAACGTGAGCGGAAGAAAAAACTTCCTGAAGATGCTGTTTTTTGGGACTTTGACTGCCGCTTTGGCGAGAGCAGCGAAAGTGCACAGTCCTTGCCGGCGTCTGAGATTATCACTGCATTGGACAAGGCTCATGAAGCGGTCTGGGATACCTGTTATGTCGAGATCGTTGCAAAAGCTGCGATGAAAAAGAACACTCCGGAATCGGAAGAAGCCTAAAGGCTTAGGGCACAAAGCCACAATCTAATTATTCACGTGCATGTGCGTCGATACTAGCGCTCTTTTGCAAACCTAATCTAGTTCATCTCTGTAAACAGCTAATGGCATCGTGACAGATAGCAGATGACAAATCGGCGCTTTCTTGTAAAAGTGTGATAGCTCTGTTACAATGGTGTATGATTAAAAAAACAGTCCTCTCTTTTATTATTGTTCTTTTTGTCGGTGTATCGATGTCGGAGACATTAGATATGAAAAGTTCTGCACAGCTTGAGAATGCTTTAGTACGCTCTTTGACGACGTTTGCTATTGCTCGGGGTCTCAACGGTCTGGTTTCTGTGTTGCAAGGCACAGAGGTCAATGTCAGTCCGGCAGGTGTCGGCGTTACGTTTGCACCCGGACAGCTGCTCGACCCCGTGAACGATATGGTCGAACGCTTTTCCTGGGTAATGCTGATGAGTTCCGTCTCTATCGGCATTCAAGAGATCATGTTGCACCTTGGAAAGACAATGCTGTTCAAGGTCCTTTTCAGTGCGGTGACAATACTCTTTTTATTGCAACTCTGGTCCTCAAGACCCCTATTGCCATGGCGCCTTGAATCTACTTTGAAAGTGGTCATCGTCTTAGCCGTTTTGCGGTTTAGCGTACCAATTCTGGTGATGACGAATGAGACGATGTATGCTTATGTATTGGCGCCAAAATATGAACAGGCCTTTGTCGAGGTTTCCAAAGCGTCTGCTGAGGTCAAGGTGCTCATAGAGGAGGCACAGGTGAAACAGACGCAGATAGAAGAAGATGGTTCGTTTATGGATTCGTTCAACATCTCGAAAAAATATGAAAACTATAAGCGTGAGCTCAAACGCAGTGTCGACATCTTTATAGAAAAATTTAACGGGGCTATGGACAGTATCATAAGACTGATCACAGTCTTTGTCATTAACAGTATTATTATTCCATTGCTGGGATTGTGGTTGTTGTTCTACGGCTTGGGTGCAGTCATCAAAAGGGATTTTACACTGGAATGACATGCGGCAACTTGTTATAATCACCATTAAAATAAAAAGAGTTATATGCTGATCATTGTAAAAAAACTGCGTTATATTGTCTTGATGCTGTTGCTGATATCATTGATCTCCTTTCTTGCTATTCACGCAGCACCCAACAGCTTCTTTGGAGCAGGGGAACTCAACCCGAATATGACTGAAGAGGCGATTGCACAACTTAAAGCGGTCTATGGACTTGATAAGCCGCTTTACAGACAATATATGGACTGGGTCATCAACCTCGTGCAGTTAAATTTTGGTATCTCTTTTGTGAGCGGTGCAGATGTCAGCAGCGAAATCACCAAACGTTTGCCCATCACATTGCTGCTGAACATAGTTTCCATGCTTTTTGTTTTTGTTATCTCTATTTATCTGGGGGTTAAAGCAGCCCTTTCTCACGATTCATGGTTGGATTACGGAATCCGTCAGCTTTCACTTGTTTCGTTCGCGATGCCGTCGTTTTATCTGGCACTGCTGTTGATGCTTTTTTTTAGTGTGGAGTTGGAGGTCTTGCCCATAGCTGGACTTCACTCTGTCGACGCTAAAGAAGGGGTTGCTTATTTCACCGATATGGCCTGGCATCTCATTTTGCCGATCGGGGTCATGGTCTTTGTGAGCCTGGGGTCGATGATCGTCTATATCCGTTCGTTGACACTGGAGATCCTCAAAAGCGATTACTACTATTTTGCCCGCTCTCGCGGTCTCAGTGATACAGTACTGTTGCGTCGTTATATCTTGCGTAACCTCATACCGCCTGTTGTGACGATTTTGGGACTTTCTTTGCCCGGTCTTATCGGGGGGAGCGTCATTTTAGAGACGATCTTCAGTATCGAAGGGATGGGACAGCTCTTTTATCTGAGTGCTCTGAGTCGTGACTACCCTGTGATCATGGGTATATTGATTATTACAGCATTTTTAACGCTACTGGGCAATATGCTGGCGGACATGCTTTTGTTAAAGCTGAACCCGTATGCAAAAAGAGAAAATTAATTATTAAAGTTTTGGGTACGTGTCGGAAGTAGGGAAGATCATGTTAGAAGCTCTACTCAGGCGAATAGCGCTGCATTGAAGTTAAAGGAGCATTGCTCCTTTAGACATATTGAAAGTGGTTTTTAACCAAAGAGTGCTTCAAGAGAAGAGAGGTCATCTTTTTTCTCTTCGGCCTTCATTGTGCCTTCGGCCGTTGCACTGCCACCTTGCTCTACAAGCTCGATAACATAGCCCGTCAACATCGATGCAAGACGGATATTAATACCGCTTTTCCCGATGGCTTTTGACTTCTGATCTGCCGGTAGGGTAACGATCGCTTTTAGCGGGTTATCCGGATTGTCCGCTTCGCCTTCAATACTGACTGCTGTGATGATCGCCGGGCTCATAACACGGGCAATAAAGAGTTCCGGGACAGTCGTGTATTCGATACAGTCGATGTTTTCACCAAGAAGCTCTTCGCTGACGGCATTGATACGGACACCCTTGACACCGACCGTTGCTCCGACCGGGTCAACTTGAGGGTGTGTTGAGATGAGGGCGATTTTGGCGCGCTCACCCGGGATACGTGCCGCTTTTTCGATAAGAACGACTTCGTCAGCGATCTCAGGTACTTCGAGGGCCAAAAGGCCTTCAAGGAATTTTGGCGAAGTACGTGAAAGTTCGATCTGGATACCGTTAGCTTTGTCGATGTTGACGCGACGGACCACCGCTTTGACAACATCACCGACACGGAATGTCTCGCCTTTAATACGGCTTTTCATCGGCAATACAGCGCGTACTTCGTCCATTTCGATGTAGGTTGTGTTTTTCTCATCGACACGTGTTACACGGCCGTTGACGATCGTTCCGATCTTCTCTTTGTATTTGTTATACAGTTCATCTTCGACCAGGCGCTGAACATGGTACTCGATCTCACGGTACAGCGTCATCGCTGCCGTACGTCCATGGCTTTCAATGTCGTGTTCGATCTGAAACTCATCGCCGATGTCAACATCGGGATCAACCTCGGCACGGGCGCGTGTCAGAGAGATAAATCCCTGGTTGACATCGCCCTCTTCAGTGTAAAGGTGGTCATCGTCTTCGTCATCGACAACGGTAATTGTCTGATAAACACGAATGCTTTTACTCTCTTCGTCGATCTCGGCATCGAAGGTAAAGTCTTCATTAATAAGACGCTGTGCTGTCTTGATAAAAGCGCTTTTCAGTGCACTCTTGACATGCTCGGGGCTTAACCCTTTTTCATGTGCGAGTGCATCAATAATGTCTAATACATTTTCCATAATTATCTCCATTAGTATTCGGCTAAATGTTCCAAAAAAAGATGTTTGTTGTGATTCATTTCTAGGAAGGTATAAAATTATAGCATAAATTGATGTTACTCTGATAAATCGGAGATAAAATCAGATATAAATAAGTTTGAACAGCCGTAATGAAATGAGAAATACAATTTAAAATTGAACTATTCTCAAGGTGTAAGGATGCCCTGAAAACAGGCAGTTCCAGCCAGTTTACGATGAAGCGTAGTGTGTGATGGGCGTGTTTATGCAAGAATTAACCCTATGGGAGTTATAATGCAGTTAATAATACAAACTGCAGTAAAGGATTGTAATGGAGCTTAAAATCGCCCGTACAGACGTTAAGTCAAAAGCAAAAAAGATCGAAGTCAAGAAGATAGAAGAGATGGTTAAAAAAGAGGGAACAGTGATCCTGTACTTTGACCGTGAAAACTCCCATAAAGATCTTCTCGCGCTACAAGACCATTTTGAAAACGAAGGCAAAAGCTTTTACATGCGTGAGGTCCGATACGGCCTTGCGGACAATGAATATATGTACGAAGTACACATTTTATAAGGTGTAGTTGCATTAATGTCTAAAAAACTGTTTATTGAGACCCTGGGCTGTCAGATGAATGTCCGCGACAGCGAACACATGATCGCAGAGCTCAATGCAAAAGAACCCTATGAGATAACAGAGAACGCCGAAGAGGCCGATCTGATTATCATCAACACCTGTTCAGTCCGCGAACGTCCAGTTCATAAACTCTTTTCAGAACTTGGCGCCTTTAACAAAACCAAAAAAGAGGGTGCCAAGATCGGTGTTGCCGGTTGTACCGCATCGCACCTGGGTAAAGATATCATCAAACGGGCACCGTATGTCAATTTTGTACTCGGTGCACGCAATGTCTCCAAGATCGGCGAGGTTGTCGAAAAAGACAAGTCAGTCGAGATCGATATTAATTATGATGAGTCAGATTTTGCCTTTAAGGATTTCCGTTCCTCGCCTTTCAAAGCTTTTATCAACATCTCGATAGGCTGTGACAAAAGCTGTACCTTCTGTATTGTTCCAAAGACACGGGGTGATGAGATCTCCATTCCGGCGGAACTGATTATCAGAGAAGCTGAGAAAGCGGTGGCCAGCGGTGCTAAAGAGATCTTTTTACTGGGGCAGAACGTTAATAACTACGGTCGTCGTTTCTCCGGTGAGCACGAAAAGGTCAATTTTACAGAACTGTTGCGCCGTGTCAGTCAGATTGAGGGGCTTGAACGTATCCGCTTTACCTCTCCGCACCCGCTGCATATGGACGATGAGTTTATCGAAGAGTTTGCCAAGAACCCGAAGATCTGTAAGTCTATGCATGTGCCGTTACAGAGCGGTTCCACGGGGATCCTTAAAGAGATGAAACGCGGGTACAGCCAGGAGTGGTTTCTAAACCGTACGGCCAAACTGCGCGAAATGGTGCCGGACGTCAGTATCAGCACCGACATCATTGTCGGTTTTCCGGGCGAGAGCGACGAAGACTTTGAAGAGACGATGAAGGTGGTCAAAGAGGCGGGGTTCGAACAGATGTTCAGCTTTAAGTATTCGCCTCGGCCATTGACTGAAGCGGCAGAATATACCAATGTCGTAGACGGTGAAGTGGCTTCGGAGCGACTGCACAGACTGCAGGCGTTTCAAGACACCATTGTTGACAAAGTGATGCACAGCCAGGTAGGCAAGGTGCATGAAGTCTATTTTGAAGAGCTACGTGCCGAGGGGTTCGTCGCCGGCAGAAGCAGTAACAACTTCCTGGTCAAAGTCAAAGGTTCCGAAGAACTGCTTGGCCGGATTGTTGATGTCAAGATCACTGCCGCGGCTAGAATGAGCCTGACGGGAGAACTCCTTGCGTAAGCATCTGCTTCGCTCGCTTTCATTGACACTACTTCCGGCCATTGGTGCCTTTTTCATCAAGCTGCTCTATTTGAGCTCGAAAAAAGTCTATCATCTACCTTCACAGATACCTGACGAGCCTATGATTCTTGCATTCTGGCACGGGGACCTGTTAATGCAACCCTACCTCTATCATCAACTGCGTCAGCGCCCTAATGCAAACGTCATTATCAGTGATCATTTTGATGGACAGATCATTGCCAAAGTCATACGCTATTTTTCCTTGGGGAGTATACACGGTTCGAGTACCCGCAATGGGGCAAAAGTATTTAGATCGGCACTCAAACAGCTACGAGAGGGTGTCGATGTGGGGATTACACCTGATGGCCCAAAAGGTCCGCGACACGAAGTTCAGGACGGTGTCGTTGCCCTTGCGCAAAAGAGCAAGGCTAAAGTGGTCGTTTTGTCCGTGGTACCGCAGCGTTACTGGCAGCTTAAAAGTTGGGACCGGTTTACGATCGCAAAGCCGTTTACCCGCATCGATATGTACGCTTCTGAACCGCTTGACCTGAGTGATCTAACGAATGAAAGGGCACGTGAGCTTATTAAAGAGACCCTCCTAAAACACGACTTCTGAGCATGAAACAATCGCTGAACGAGTATAGAAGAGCTTTTTTGGATCACCTTGAAAAGTTTCGGGGATACTCTGATCTGACGTTGAAAAGTTATGATGAAGCGCTGCAGGAAGCTTTTTCTTTTTTAGAGGTAGAAGAAGAGGGTGGCAATACAACGCTCAATCTCATGCCTTTTCGACTCCATATCGCCCACCTCAAACCGACGACCATCTCTAAAAAGATCTCTGCTATGCGAAGTTTTTGTACCTATCTTAGAGATCAGGGCGAAAAGGTTTCGCTGAAAGCGGACGAGAGTATTAAAGTCCCGGCCTCACTTCCAAAACCTGTCAGCGATGCCCATATCAAAGAGGCGCTTTCCTATGCGCCGTTCAAGGAGAAACTGGTGGTGACGCTGCTCTATACACTTGGCCTGCGTATCTCTGAACTGGCATCACTGGAGTTAAAAGAGATCTCGGACGAATGGATCCGTGTTATGGGTAAAGGTCAAAAAGGGCGGGACATTCCGATCTTGCCCTCAAGCTATGCTTTGATACAACGTTATATCGGCGAGACACGACCCTCGAGATTTCTCTTCGAAGCCAAGGGGGCACGATTAAGTGAAAATAGTCTAAGATATCTCGTCACTAAATGCTTCAAGCGTGTCGGACTGAAAGTCACACCGCACCAACTGCGGCACTCTTATGCCACCGCGCTTTTGAACAACAGTGCACGTATTGCAGATGTCAGTGAACTTTTGGGCCATGCCTCGATGTCGACGACGCAGATCTACACCAAGCTTGGCAGCAGTGTGAAGATGCAAAATTATATGAAAGCACACCCTTTGTGTCAGGATGACGATGAAATTTCTTGAGTCTTTGTTACCGAAACTGTTTATCGCACTGATTCCCTCAGGCGAGAGTGTCTCCCTATATGCTGAAATTCGTAAACAGGGTACCTTGCGTAAGCGATATGAGGCTGAGTTTGTCGAGGAAGGCAGCGCGCTTAAAAAGAAGATAAGCGAACTTGAAAAAGAGAGTGCTGTGAGTTATATAGCGTATCTGGAAATAAGCGCTTCTCAAGGTTTGTTACCGAATTGCCAGGCACCCGAAGGTGTTGAGTTAAGCAGTGTTGAGACACTCTGTGTGGAAAACAGATGGGGCGTCTACATGAGCAAAGATGACCTCTTCACACGGCAAAAGATGTATAAGAATATAGGTCTGGATTTTATCTTCTCGCCTTTTTCATTGCTGTATTGTTTTTTTGAGGAGAAGATTCAAGAGAGTGACGGGTTGTATCTGCTCGTTACGGAGGATTTTGTCTGCAGCGCCGTGTTTAAAGAGAAGACAATGCTTTTTGGCAAAAAGGAAATGATGCAGGATACGCTGGCCCTGATAGACAGATCAAAGATGATAGACCGTTATAGTGAGACGATTCAGATAACGGTCAAAGCATTCTATGACACTAAAGTCGATGACACGATGTTTATCGAAAAAGTCTATGTTGCGGATGCGATGAATTTTGAAGCAGTGTTTGAAAATCGGCTGGAAGAGACACTTTTTGTGGAAGTCGAAAAACAGTCTATTGACCTGGGTCGGGAACTGATCGCTTTATGTGAAAAGGAGCTTGCTTGAAACACAGTTTTATTGCACCGCGGCAGAAAAAAGTGATCGGGGCCGAGTTGTTGTGGCTTCTAGCTACATTTGGTACTTTATCACTCATTATGATCGCTGGGACGCTGTTTTTAAACAGTAGCATTTCAGGTTATGAGCAGGAGCTGCAGCGTGTCAAAAATAGAAACGCGGCGATTCAGACAGAACAGGAGAGTGTGCTTTCCGAAGTGAAACGGCTTCAGTCTCTGGAAAAACTTCGCGAAGAGATCAGTACAAAAAACAGACTCAAAAAAGAGAACGTCAAAAACTTCTTTGACCTGGTGCCGGAAGGCGTTGTCCTTGAATTGGCTGAACTGCGTGAGAGCACCTTGCGTCTCAAAGGCATAACGACAAGTCAAGAGCATTTCAATGAAACCTTTCAACTTTCGCTGGAGTCACTGTTCTCACGCAGTACGACACAATTTGAACGCTTGGATGACGGCCGTTACCGTTTTAATAACATCTCCATTATGGAGGAGAACAATGAGTAAGTTTACCTCCTTTGGATCCGTTATCCTTCTATTTATACTGTTGAGCGTACTGGTAGTATTTGGTTTTTTTGTCTTTACTCCCAAGATCAAAACATATCGGGCACTAAACATTGAAATCGAGCAGCGCAGCACAGATCTTAAAGCGGCTGAAACAATGTTCGATAAACAGTACAAGACCCTTCAAAATCTTCAAGACAAAGAGAAGAACATTGACCTCGCCTTGCAAAAACATTTTAATATACAACAGTTCGAAACATATTTGCAGCGGTACTTTTTGTCGATTGGACTCAACAAGATCGAGACGACAGAAGATGCATTCTATCAAAGAGAATTGATCGATGTTCAAGCGAAGATCGCATCGCCGGCAGAATATTACCGTTTTATCGATGCGCTAAATCAGTTCGAATGGGTTGTTGAGATCGATGGCAATCAGCAGTTCAAAGGTGCAGACGATGGTATCGACACCCATTTTACATTGAACGTAATCACTGCCAAGACAAAACGGTAGATAACGCTGTTCTTTTGACATAGGTCATTGTCACACGGTTGTGTAAAACCTGTGATGATAGAACACCACGCTATCGGCAAAAATAGATGAATATTTATTGGAACGATGTACTGTTGTTCAATAATGCGACAACGACATCAAAGGCCTCTTCATCGCTAAAGAGATATGAACGCAATTTGCGGGGTATTTTTAAGAGGCGACACTTCTCCTTGAAAGCCTTTGGCATCTCGACGCTATGGTAGGGTGCAAGGAACGTGTAACGGGGATGAAAGCTGACAACAAACTGTCTGCCGATGACATGTTCGTCGGTACTTTTTAAGGCCTCTTTGTCACCTTGACGCATTAAAAATCCGTTCTCTTTTAAAATGCGGTCGATCACAATAATAGCGCTGCGTCTGGAATGGGGTGTTTTGAAATAGTAGAGTTGAGCAGTATGACAGACATCCAGGTTCTGCTCCAAAAGTTCATGCAGATCCTCATTGAGGTAGGTGAAACTCTTTTTGATCCCCTTGGTATAGCGCTGCAGAAGCGGTGTTGCCAGATGGTGCCTAAAGAAGTTCCGTTTGTATTTCTCATCGGTGTTACTGTCATCTTCAAAATAGTGAATGGAATTAGTATCGAGGTAGTTTAGCAATTCTGCTTTTGTTGTCTCCAAAAGCGGGCGTACCAGACGGTAATGCTCGCGTGGCTCAATCGACTGGGTTCCCAACAGTTCGTAAAGACCAGCCCCTTTGCTTAACTGCATCAACAGCCACTCCAGGCGGTCATCAAGCTGATGAGCCGTGATAAGGTTCGTGTAGCTGTGTTGGTTGATCAATGTCTCAAAAAAGTCATATCGTACCGTACGGGCCTCTGCCTCAAAGTTCTGCTCACTTAGTTCAGCTTCCAGAACATAACATTCTTTGCCAAACTCTTTGGCTAAAGCGCGGGCATAGGCGACCTCTTGTTCAGCCTGCTCGCGCATTTTGTAGTTGACGATGGCCAGGTCAAAAGCGATATGAGTTTCGTGCAGCAGAAAAAAGAGGGCGGTTGAGTCGACGCCGCCGGAGAAGGCGAGAAGGTTCTTACCGTTTTTGAGCAGGGACGTCGTTACAGTGCTGAGCATCGTTAAAAGGGAGGGCTGCCGGTGTCAGACAGCTGCTAAAACGGTCGCCGTCAGTGTTGTCCCGACCAGGTCAGTGACTTTTGCTCTGTAGATAACGCCAAACTCCAACTCTTCGTCGAAGGCTTTGTCATTGACATAGATCTCACCGTCGATCTCCGGTGCCCAGATCGTCTTGCGGGCGGAGAGCAGAAACTCGTGTTCATCACTTTCACCATCGATGACCAGTTCGATCTCTTTGCCGATCTCCGCCTGTAACGAGGCTAGTTCGGCTTCTTGACAGATCGCGCCGAGGATCTCTGCCCGTTCGTCGATGACCTCTTGCGGCAATTTATCTGCGGCAGTGAAGGCTGAGGTTCCCTCTTCGTCAGAGTAACCGAAGACATTGGCACGGTCAAAACCGAATGCACGGACAAAGTCGCAGAGTTCATCAAACATCGCCTGTGTTTCACCCGGATGGCCGACAATAAAGGTCGTGCGCACAAAGGAGTTCGGCAGTGAACGCATATAGTTAAGTTGTTCCAATGTCTTCTCTTTGCCAAAACCGCGTTTCATCATACGGAGCATCTCGTCGTTGATGTGCTGGATCGGCATGTCGAAGTAGTTGTGAAAGAGTTTTGACTTGGCGATCTCCTGCAGCAGTTTCATGCTGGTCGTACTTGGATAGAGGTACAAAATACGGGCGCTTTTCACACCGTCGATGAGCTCTATACGTTTAATAAGGTGAATAAGGCCGTCTTTGACGTTCTGGTCACGCAAAAAAGAGCTGGAGTCCTGTGAGATAAAACTGAAGTCATAATAGCCCTTGGCAACAAGACCTTCGACCTCTTTGGCAATACTGTCAAGGTTACGGGAGTTGAGCTTGCCTTTAAAAGAGGGAATGGCGCAAAATGAGCAGGTCTGGTTGCACCCTTCGGAGATCTTGATGTAGGCATGGTAGGTCGAACCGGTGACAACACGCTCCTCGCCGTCGATGAGGTAGACATTGTCACTGAAACGGCTTTCGCGTTCAGCCAGCAGTGTGTCGATGTTGGCATAGTCACCGACACCGGTAAAAATATCGACTTCTGTCAGCTCTTTGGAGAGCTCTTCACTGTAACGCTCGCTCATACAGCCGGCCATCACAAGGACAGAGTCCTCTTTGCGACCTGCATCAAGGTTCAGTACCGTGTTGATAGACTCTTCTTTGGCCGCGTCGATAAAACCGCAGGTGTTGACGATGATAACATCGGCGTCACTTGCGTTGTCCGTCATCTCATAGGCTTTAAGACGCCCTAGCATCACCTCTGTGTCAACAAGATTTTTGTTACATCCGAGTGAGACGATGTGTAATTTATTGCTCATTTTTTCCCCTGTTTTAGTGCGCGAATTATAACATAGTTTAAAGAGCGGACACGTTTTACTATATACGCTAAAATGTTGTCATTAAAATGCTGGGGTCGCTGTGTCAAGAAAAATATATGATGTTATCATACTGGGTGCGGGTGCAAGCGGCATGATGTGTGCTGCGCAACTTAACGAGGCAAGTGACTGGAATGTTCTGGTCGTAGAGGGTAATGAAAAAGCAGCCAAGAAACTGAAGATCTCCGGCGGCGGAAAATGCAATATCACCAATGTCGATGTCAGCGCCAACAACTATCTCGGCGATGAGGCCTTAATAGAGAATGTTTTCTCCCAATTCTCAAAAGAGGATCTGCTTGAATGGCTTGGAAAGAGGGGCCTTACGCCTGTCATCCGGAAAGAGCAGTACTATTTTTGCGCAAAAAGCTCCGACGAGATCATCTCTATTCTTGCGCGTTCCAGTCAAAAAAGCGACTACCTTTTTAATGCAAAGATCGAAACACTGACGAAAGACGGCAACTTTATATTGACGACAGACAAAGGCTCCTATGCGGCCAAAAATGTCGTCGTTGCGACCGGAGCTAAAAGCTATGCATCGATCGGTGCAACGGATATCGGTCTGGATCTTGCCGAGCATTTTGGGCATAAGACAAAAGCGTTTGCCCCGGCATTGGCAGGTCTGACACTGCAGCCCAAAGATTTTTGGATGAAAGAGCTCAGCGGTATCAGTTTCCCTGCCGAAATACATGTGGGTGGGAAGGTACTGCGCGAAGATATGCTGATGACGCATCGTGGTCTGAGCGGCCCCGTTATTCTTAGTGCATCACTCTATTGGCAAAAAGGTGAGATCAGCATTAACTTTCTGCCTGACACAGATCTGTTGCAGTTGATGCACAACAACCGCAAACTGCTTTCAACGGCACTACCGCTGCCAAAGCGTTTTACACAGGCACTCCTGGAGAGGATGGAAATAAAAGACAAACCGTGTAACAGCTATAAAGAAAAAGAGCTTCAAATGATTGTAAATGCACTGCAATCATACGTTTTCGCGCCGGCAGGAAGTTATGGTTTTAGCCAGGCTGAGGCCTGTAAAGGCGGTGTTGAAACCGATGACATAAATGCTTGGACCTTGGAAAGTAACCTGGTCGAAGGTCTGTACTTTGCCGGAGAAGTACTTGATATAACAGGTGAGTTGGGCGGTTACAACTTCCAATGGGCATTTAGTTCAGCCGTTGTTGTTGCAAAGAGCATGATCGGAAACGAGTAATCGGTTTCAAAATTCGACTAAATAATCAACAATGTGAACGTTATCAAGAAATTTGTATAACTTTTAAGAATAGTTAAAACCGAAGGCGGTATAATCGGTTACATATGAAGTGATATTTTAGTAAATATCTAAAATGAAAAGGGTGGAAAATGTTGAAAAAAGTATTAAGCTCAGCTATTTTACTTGCAGCGATGAATGCAAGTGCGGGAGAGAACTATTTTGCGAACGAATGGGATGCAAAAGGTTTGGTTGCGATTGAAGGTGCCGGTGGTTCTATGACCATGGCAACACAAAATCTAACTTCGATAGCAGCTGAAGACAGCACTGGTGCTGGTTCGGTAGCATTAAAGCTTGGTGGCGAATCGAAATACTACCGTCTATTTGTTGATGGTAGGTACTACATGCTCGATGCCAGTGGTTTTGAATCATCTAAAGCAGCGTCATTAGGTATGCAGATCGATTACCTTATCCGTGCAGGTGAGCACTTTAATATCTTTATGGGACTGAACGGTGGGGGTATTTTCTCTGAATTTCAAGATACATCTGTGCCATCAGTTAAACATACCAACAAAGATGGGTACTTAGGTGCACAGGCGGGTGTCAATATTGACATTATTGAGAACCTGGGTGTTGAAGTGGGCGCTCGTGCCAAATATGTCTTTGCCGAAGACGATGTCTATGCAATTTCAAATATCTACGAAGGTTATGCTGCTATCGTCTTTAAGTTTACAGGCGAATACTAGTCCTTTTTAATTATATTTAAAACATAACAGTGGCTGCTGTTATGTAAATTCTTTCTTGAACTATCATAATCAACACTTCTGAATTTTATAAAAATCATTTTTAATCTACATATCACTATTAAAATTAATATTATAAAAAATACATTAATCGAAATTTATATGCTTATGTATAAAATTATTAACAGTGAGATGGAGCTGTTTAGTTGTTGATTATTATGAGAACATTAAAATAACATTTAACGTATCAGTTTTCCTAATAGTAAAATTTAAGATTAAATGAATTGAAAGTGTCATATACTAAATCATAGAGTAGATTTGTAAAAAAATTACAACAGAGCCCTATAGAGGAGTGTAATATGAGTTATTATAATTCTATCAGTCAATTGTTTGAACAGATGAGGAAATTTTTTTTATTATTATTGTCATTTTTTCATATTAATAAAGATTGTATTGTTAAAACATCTGTTTCTGACCTTAGTAATGGTAAACATTTAAATTGGAAAAAAAGTGGAGTAGTGTTAATCGCATTATACTTTTTTCCGGCGGCACTATATGCGGGTAATGATTCATTTTCTCATAGTCTAACGTATACTCCTTATATCAGTGCTGGTGAGGTTACCGACAATTCAAAAGATCTATATACTGTCTATGTGACGCAACCCGGATATGTAACTGTCAATTTTACAAATGATAGTGGCGGACTGGTTAAATTTGCAGTTACTGATGTTGCAGCTGATCTCGGTCTTGAAGGTACTAGTACAACATATGGTCCGACTGCATATTTTCCTGGGGATATTTTTTATATAACAGTCAATGCTCCTGGTATCAACAACACTGACATTCCATATGAATTAAATGTCACTTTGACGGAAGCGGAGATACCAGTTGTCTCCCTGGAGCCAATGACTAAAAATGTCGATCCGACTACGACAAGCATAGATCTGCTGGTAAATACGACAGTCTGTCCCTTTAATCAAGATATTAACGTGACCTATACGAATGAGCAAAATGCAACGTTCTGGGGAATAGTGACTTATGACCAACTGAGTTGTGTTAGATCGCAACCTATCACACTCAATGTTACACCGGGTCTGCCGGTAGGGACCGTTTATGATGTCAATTTAAGCTGCGGTAATTCGGAAGAATGTTTTGTGGGCTCTTCAAGGACGACAATCACTGTCTTAGATACCGTCTCGGACCTTAGTATCACTAAAAGTGCGCCCGAATATGTACAGATAGGCAGCGCGTTTGATTTTGATATCACTGTTGTCAATAACGGGGACAATGATGCCTTCGATGTCAGTGTCACCGATCTCGTGGATGCCGGTTTTACATTGAACTCAATTTCAGCATCGGGATGGAATTGTACGCCAGCAGCCAACCCCAATATGGTATGTACATCTGACACCAATATCGCTCCAGGCGCGTCAAGCACTATAACCTTACATGTGACAGCGCCTTCAACATCCGGGCAGCTAGCAAATGCAGCCTATGTAAGCAGTGGAAATGACAGTAATACGTTAAACAATTCAGCACTGGTGAATGTTAAAATTGTTGACTTTAATGAGGCGAATGATATCTGTTATTATGAGTCGACTGGTTCAAAAATTGCAAACAACGGTGCCGACTGTTTAGAATATGATGATGGGAATACTACGTTCTATTATGGTAATAACTGTGCGGCGAGTCTACATTTTGGTAACCTTAATGAATTGACGATCCTTTACGATGTCAATATTACAAAACTTTATAAGCCGAGTCCAACAGCAGGTACATGTGAAGCCCCTGATAATGACTGTGTCGATATTCATACTAATACATCAAGCATAAGCGGGTACGGTACAGGATATGAATTGTGGAATTACATCATCAATCCTAATAGAAGTGTTAAGATCGAAGATTATAATACAGTCCTTGCGAGCTCTTCGACCACCCCTTTGGAGATTGCGATATATGTGACATACGTTAAAGATGGTTTTGCTTATCAGGGCCAGATGAAAAGCTGTGGTGCAGGCGGTTTTGACTTTCCAGAAAACAATGCTTTAGGTCAAATGGATGTCGTCGACACAGTGTTTAATGAAAATGATTATAACAATGTGACAGGGCCTGTCTTAAAGACAAAAGTAGTCGGAAGAACGACAACGGTCGACATCGTTTATCTTGGTGAAGACGGCGGTGATCAGCCAGAGCTCTTTAACGGAGTACCATTTGCTGCCATACTCGAAATGGCCGAGAAAGATGGAAACGGAGAGTACACTATTACGACGCCATTGTATGACAATAGCGTGCCGCCAAGATTAGTGACAGCAGAATTGATTCCTGCCGGTCCAGGCGTCATGTCGGCCACATCTGTTCCCTTCACATTCAAAAAAGCGTCTCGAGATGCAAAAATAGTTGCAAGATATGATTATGTTTCTGAGACTTTGTCAGGTAATCTGGAATCATGCATTGTACGGAGTTCGACAAACGGTAATCTCCAGGATGTCGCATCTTGCCTTAACTCAGAAGATAAATTGGCAGAGGCCTATGTAGCGACGGCAGAAGCATGTTTGAATATCTGGGTAGCCGATAACGGCCAGCCTTACGGTCCTTGTAGCTCTAATGCAGGAAACAGCGGTTTTCCATTGATACCTCCGTATAACACTGAACCAGCTTGTCTTTCGTGTCTGATCGGTCCGGCAATAGCTGCAGAATCTAAAGACAATTTTGCTATTCGTCCGGATCATTACGAAACCAGTGCTGATCATCCGAGTTATCCAGACCTCCTGCGAGCAGGTAAAGAGTATAACCTTACTATTTTAGCTTATGATGAAAATGATCTTAATACAACTGGCTATGATCAAAGTATCTCCGCGATATCAAGTGGCGTAATTCAGTACGATGCAACCGGTAACACTGCAACAATGGCAGGAACAACAACAGGCAATTTAACAGGTGGTGGCAGTTTTACAGACGGCTATACAGCTTCACCTGCTCAGTTTACCTATGATGAAGTTGGCGATATAGCTATTAATATTCAAGATCAGAATTGGTCTGAGGTGGATTTTGATGACACAGATACAGACTGTGATCCAGATGGCGCGTATGTGTGTGGTAATATTATGGTACGGTTTATACCGGACCATTTTAGTGTCAGCGTCGACCTGAATAACAGCAGTAACGGATTTACATACCTCTCTGACGATGCCAATATGACACCGCATATGAATGTATTGATTATTGCAGAAAATGCTGCTGGTAGTCCAACTGTGAACTTTACCAATGTACCAGCTGAAAGATACGAAAATCCAGTTACAGTACTGATGACAGTACCGGACCATCTTCCTCTAACTAAAATAGAGCATGAACTCGCAACGGCTACATTGATCGGTTTTACAAATGGAAGTAGAACATTGTCATGGAACGAGAGTAACGCATCTTTGGCATTTTGGTTCAATTATGATCGTGCAACTAATCAGCCTGTAAACCCTTTTCGTATTCTAGGAAGTGAAGTCCGTGTAGATGTTAACTCTACCTATTCTACGTCAAGTACACCGGCAGCAGATGAAGGTACAGCAAATATTGATGGTACAGATACGGACGATTCTAATCTTACATTTGTCTATGGACGTACGCATATGCCACGTACACGTGCCATGTGTAACGGTTCGCCTTGTGGCGGAAATGTCACCTTCTTCTATGAGTTCTATGGAGACAAGGACGCTAATAAAACGTTGATCGGTAATCTGTTGGGAACATCGCCTAAACGAAGTGTTGACAGTGTCAACTGGTATCGTAATACCTTGCATAATACGGCTACAGATGGCAATGTGACTTCTTCTTCACAGAATATTCCGGGTGATCTCATAAAGTTACCAGCAGCCTTTACGCATAGCACACAGACGACTTCGGCTACCTATAGCTATGATGGGTCAAAAGGGTATCCATATAAAGGTACAGTTAGAGTGCCAAACAGTGGAACGCTGGGGACGCAATCATGGTTGATCTATGACAAATATCAACCCGATCCTGCACCGGAAATAAGTGGTGAATTGGAATATTATGGACCGGGTTCTTGGTCAAGCAATACAGGTGCAGCAGAGTCTGTGAAGGATGCCACCGGTAACAAAAACAGAAATACTAATAGGAGAATTCGATGGTAAGAAGTCGATCTCTAACCAATAA
>JBFEJN010000023.1:0-33670 GCA_041553195.1 Sulfurimonadaceae bacterium | reverse complement strand
TTTGGCACAATCTATACCAAATCTACATCATTTAAAGTCAATCAACTGCAGTACATCTTTTAAGTATTTAAAACTTTATTAATTAATAAAACATTAAATACAACTAAATATGTTATAGTTATCCACTCTTTCAGATTGGATTGCTGTGATATTAATAAAGCCGCCTCTGTTGGCTGGGCGTGAATACCTTTACTTTTTTCTGCTCGCTTTTACCCTTCTTCTTATTTCGCTCTCTGTTGAGTTCTATCACTATGTGAAGCTGACACAGTTTGACGATGCGGTTATTGAGGTCGAAGTGTTGAAACACTATGAAAAAAATAAAGAAGGGAAACATTACGAAGTCTTAAAACTTCGTACAGAGGAGGGGGCCACATTTTACATGACCTCCAAAGCACCTTTGAAAGAGCTCACCGGATATAGGAGCACGATATGGATATTGACAAAGTATATTGGTTTTTATGACTATATCAGGGGCTTTGCGACGAAGGGTAATGTGATTACGGTATCGAGAAGCAAGGTACCGACGTTTCGACTTGGTGATATGCTGCAAACGGTGCATCAAAGGCAGGAAGCTGCTCAGGTCTACGGGGCACTCTTCTTTGCGCTGCCATTGAGCAGCACACTGCAGGAACGTTTTTCCTATTTGGGAGTGTCTCATCTTCTTGCTATCAGCGGGTTCCATTTAGGGGTGTTGAGCTTTATTCTTTTCGGATTGTTAGGTCTGCCCTACAGGCAACTCCAACAGCGTTATTTCCCCTACCGCCATCGTAACAGGGATCTCTTTTTTTTGGTTGCGGTATTTCTTGGTATCTATCTCTTTTTTCTGGGCGACGTGGCCTCTCTTCTTCGTGCCTATGCGATGTTGATTATAGGTTATCTTCTTCACGACAGGGGGATGAAGATCGTTTCGATGCAGACACTGTTCGTGACTGCAATTGTGCTTGTTGCACTCTGGCCGAGACTTCTCTTTTCTCTGGGCTTCTGGCTCTCTATTGGCGGGGTCTATTTTATCTTTTTGTATTTGCGCTATTTTGGAAAACAGGCAAAATATGTCAGTTTTTTGGCCGTACCTATTTGGGTTTATCTCCTCATGACACCGATTGCTTTAGGGGTGTTTGGAAACTACAGCCTTTACCATCCGCTCTCTATTTTCTGGAGTATCTTATTCACCTTTTTTTATCCGCTGGCATTGTTGCTGCATCTTGTCGGTTATGGCAATTTGTTCGATGGTGTGTTAGACTTTTTTCTGCTGCATGAACTGGGAGGAGAGCACTTTACAGTCTCTTCACTATGGTTGCTTCCGTATGCGCTTATGGCCTTGGGAGCACAGTTTAACAGGCATCTGCTCTATCTTTTACTTTTGGTGGCTTTTGGAATATCCGTAGCTGCGATTTATGAGGTAGCATAAGCGCAGACCATAAACAAAGATGATCCAGGAGAGATAGATCCAGGTCAGAAAGAAGAATGTGACTGCAAACGGACCGTAGATCGTGCTGGTGGCTTTTGAGAAAAAGATATAGTAGATGAAGACGGCTTTTGAACCGCTCCAGATGATCATGACAATGAGGGCACTGATCGCGGCCGACTTATAATAGACCTGCACATTGGGTGCGATCTTGTAAATAAGAAAGAAGAGTGAAAATTCAATACAATAGGTAATAATCATCGAAAATTGAAAAATATTTTCAAAGAGATAGGTATTGATGAAGATCTGCACAGTATCGGTAAAGTATAAAGAGATGACCAAGCCCGCAGGCACAAGAATGATAAGCAAAAGATAGGTAAAGATCGTTTTAAAGAATCCGCTCTGCTTTGCTTTAAAAATATTGTTGGTGACGTAGGAGAAGTTGATAAAGAAGAGCAGCGAAATTAGCAGGGTAATACTGAGACTCATAATTCCAAGTCGGGTGCTGTTGGCGATAAAGGTGTCGATATAATCAGTAATAAGTTCACTTTGACCCGGCAGAAGCTGTGCGATCAGAAATTGTTTCAGCATCGTGTAATACTCGTCAAAACGGTCCAAACGCGGCAATAGACTAAAGATGATGACAAGCAGTGGGACAATGGTCGAGATCGTATAAAAACTTAGGCTTGATGCATAATAGGTCAACTCCTCATCAAAGAGTTTTTTGAGAAAAAAACGGGTGTGACGGTAATAGTGATTACGTTTTATATTTTGCATAAAACTAGTTTAGTTCGTTTTGGATTAGGTTTGGATTAGTTTTTTGAAAATGTGATGGCAACTTGAGAAAATGCCGAATGCAGGCATTTTCTATAGACAAGGAATGGCGCTGTTAGTCGAGACCCATCTTGTTCGGGTTAAGGATGTTGTTTGGATCGAACGCTTTTTTGATAGTCTTAAAGAGGTTCATCTCTTCTTCGGTAAAGGCCATGTTCATATAAGGCGCTTTGGCAAGACCGATGCCGTGTTCGCCGCTGAGGGTTCCACCCAGGTCGATGGTCGCCTGAAAGACCTCTTCAATAGCTTTATAGCCGATCTCGACCTGTGCAGGGTCTTTCCCGTCAACCATGACATTTGTATGGACATTTCCGTCACCGGTATGGCCGAAACACGGAATATTGATCTGGTACTTTTCGGCGATTTTGTCAAACTCTTTTAAGAGCTGAGGCAGTACGGCGCGCGGAACAGTGACATCTTCATTGATCTTTTTACTGCCGTATATAGAGAGCGACTGCGAGGCGCGGCGGCGAGCAAACCATAAGTCAGCCGCTTCAGCATCATTTTTGGCAATTTTAAACTCGCTGCAGCCGTTTTCTCTAAAGACTTTTTCGATCTGGGCAAGCTGAAAGTCGAGGTCACTCTCCAGGTTCCCATCCACATCGGTGACAAGAATAGCACCCGCTTCGACGGGAAGACCTTTGTTGTACGTCTGTTCAACAGCGCGTATAGTCTTGTTGTCCAAAAATTCCATGGCAACCGGTGTAACACCCGAGGCCATGGTTTTGTATACGGCTTCCATCGCAGAGTTCACGGTGTCAAAGATTCCCATTGCTGTTTTTGTCATCTTCGGTTTTGAGAGCAATTTGAGTGTTACTTCTGTTGTAACGGCAAGTGTGCCCTCAGAGGCGATCAAAATACCGGCGATGTTATAGCCTGCCACATCTTTGATGGTGCGTTTACCGGCTTTGATGATGTCGCCATTGGGCAAAACAGCCCGAATAGCCATGACGTAATCTTTGGTGATACCGTACTTGGCAGCGCGCATTCCGCCGGCATTTTCATTGACATTCCCACCGATAGTCGAGTAGTTCTGGCTGGCAGGATCGGGCGGATAAAAAAGGCCGACCGCTTCGACCGCTTTTTGAAGATCCATGTTGATAACGCCGGGTTGTACGATGGCAACCATGTTCTCCATGTCGATCTCGAGGATCTTGTTCATGTGCTTTTCAAAGGCCAGGACAATGCCCCCTTTGCTTGGCAGTGCGCCGCCGGTAAAGCCCGAGCCTGCACCGCGCGGTACGATGACGATATGGTGTTCATTACAATATTTCAAGATGGCACTGACGTCATCTTCATTTCGCGGAAAGAGAACTGCGTCGGGCTCGAAATGGGCCCTCGTAGCATCATACGAGTAGGCGAGCATATGCGCTTTGTCGTTATAGACATTCTCTTTGTCTAACAGTTTTTCAAAAAAGTAAATATGTGCATGATCTAACATGATTACTCCTCTATCTTGAATTTTTTGATCAGTTTCTGTTCGGGGCTATCGAGTCCCCGAATATAGTCATATAAGGGTTTTGATTCACGGTTATGATCAACCAACAGTTCTAAATAGTGCGGATCATACGCGTCCAACGGACGGCTGGCTTCGCCCCATACCCACCACGATGTCGCGATCTCTTCAACGCGTGAGTAAAACGGCAGTGTTGTCTTTTTCGTATCGAGTTTGACAGGGGTAAGCTGTATAAGGCTCAGTGTCTGACAGTCCAGTGTAAAGAGCGCACCGTTGACATAAGTGTACAAAAGCCCTATCTCTGCAAGTCGGCAATAGCCAGAGATGTCCTCTTGAAAAGGAGCGGGATGGGATTGGTAGGAGAGATAGGTGGCAAAATTGTCAGGATGGATCCACTCCACGCCATGGATATTGTTGGTAATGATATGGTAGGTGTCTTCATCCGGTGCGAGTAAAAGTGCACGGGAATACCCAAATGCCAAGATGACTTCATCACCGACTTCGGCATGCCAGTTTCCATTTGGCAGCGAGTTCTGCTTCAGCCCGTTGTAGGATGAAAGGGTAAGGGTAGCGACACCGGTTGCTGCATCAAAATCGGAGACAAACGCATCGGCAACAATGATACTGTGGTCGTTGGTAAAATGGCGAACAATAAAACCATGGACACCTTTGGCAATATTTTTGACATGTACAGTGGCACTTTTGCTGTCGTCACTGACCGTTTGAACACTCAGGTGAAGTTCAGCCGAAAATAAAAAAAGAGGAAATAGAAAAAGTAATAGAAGTCTGTGCACAAGGTGTCCTAGTATTATAGTGTCAAAAAAAGTTGAGCAATTATAGCTCAGTTTTTCTTTGTCGAGACATAGAGCAAGGCCGTAAAGAAAAAATATGCCACAGAGGTTAAGAATGACATCAAAGTACCGCTATATAGGGCTTGTTAGCTGTTAGTAAGTAAAAATCAGCTACCCTTACACGATAATAAATGAGGGAGTGTTATTCGTATGCAGCGATTGTTTATCTTGATCTTGCTTCCTCTTGTTCTCAGTGCGGCTAAAGTCGATTTTCTGCGTTGGGAAAATGGTATGACCTATCTGAGTTTTCTCACTAAAAATGATCTTCCGACCCGGGCACTGTATTGGAACCTGGACCCGGAAGATCAATTACTGACCGAAGAGATCTACAGCGGTGTCGGGTATCAGGTCATGCGTGATGAGAATGCGACTATCGAGCAGGTCCTCATCCCGATCTCAGATGAATTGCAGCTTCATATCTACCAAGACCAAAATGACAGTTACGCTTTCGAAGCTATCCCGGTCATCTACCGTACGGAACGCCTCTCTTTCGCAACAAAAGTCCAAAATAACCCATCAACAGCGATCTACAATGCGACGCACTCTAAACGGGCGATGAGTGCTTTTATCAGTGGGTTTAGGAAATCTATTAACTTCTCTTTGCTGGTACAGAAAGATGACCCTCTTGTCATGATCTATGACCAAAAGTTCCGTTTTGGAAAACCATTTTCGATGCCGCGGCTGCAGCTGGCCAAGATTCAGCTTCATGATAAATGGTATGGGGTCTATTTAGGTGCCGATGAGCGATACTATGATGCTAAAGGTCATGAAGTCGAGGGCTTTCTACTGGGTAATCCGGTCCTCGGCGCACGTATCAGTTCAGGCTTTACCGGTCGCCGTTGGCATCCCGTACTGCACAAATACCGTGCCCATCTCGGAATTGATTATGCCGCACCGCGAGGAACTGCTATCCATGCTGCCGGAAAAGGAAAGATCATTGAGATGCGCCGCAGTCAAAGTTACGGAAATCTGACAAAGATCCGTCATGCTGACGGTTATATGACATTGTATGCTCACCAGAAGAAGTTTCGCTCAGGTATGCGTCCGGGGAAAATGGTCAAAAAAGGCGAGGTGATCGGTTATGTCGGGACAACAGGCCTCTCTTCCGGTCCGCACTTGCATTTTGGCCTCTATAAAAACAACCGTGCTATCAACCCCCGCAGTGTGATCCAGGTAACGACTAAAAAATTAACAGGTAAAAAGAAAAAGCAGTTTGAAGATATCGTTAAACGCTTTGACAAAGAGGCTGAAATAATCCTGGCTGAGAACAGACAGATCAATAGGGTTAGGGATTTTGATTCGGTGTGTTACGTTAACCACGGCCGATTTACGATGGAAGGAGAGTGTAATGCAGCAGTACGAAAATGAGATGCAGCATGCACTCGAACTTTATCTAAAAGGTAGTGAAGAACACGATCTTCATGCCAGTGAAGTCGCCTATTTACTGAAAAAGATCCGTAAAAATGATAAAGAAGAGTTTTTCTCGGCACTTACCCGTATTCCACAAGATGAACGTGGAGATGTCCTGCTGGAGCTCTCTGATAAACTTAGAGATGAGGCGATCAGTTTCTATTCGACGAAAGAGTTGGCTGAAGCCGTTGAAGGCCTCGAGTCGGATGATGCAGCCGACCTGATTCAGGATATTGATGAGTTTGATGAAGATAAGTCAGATGCGGTTATTGCCCATCTCGATGATGAAGATCGTGAAGAGATCGAACATCTTCTCCACTTTGAAGAGGACCAGGCTGGTGCATGGATGCAGACGGAACTTTTCGATGCAACTCTCGATGAAAAGATTCAGGATGCACGGGAACGTCTGAAGGCGTTAAAGGATTCAGGCGAAGTAGAAAATATTCATCAAGTCTTTATTATTAACGAAGATAGACGGTTGATCGCTACGATTCCGCTGGAAGACGTAATATTGTTTGACTTTTCCAAGACATTCGGAGAACAGTTGGAGTCGAGAGAATTCCGTTCTGTCGAAGTCTCGGCAGATATCGAAGATGTTGCTTCCATGTTCGAACAGTATGACCTTTCGGTACTGCCTGTAGTCGATCGTCAAGGCCACTTGGTCGGCCGTATTACCTCAGACGATATCTACGATGTTATCGAAGAACGTGCGACTGAGCAGATCTATAATCTTGCCGGGGTCAATGACGAAATTGAGCAAGAAGAGGACCTTTTTGCGATCTTTAAAAATCGTGCTTCATGGTTGTTCGTCAACCTTATTACTGCTATTTTGGCATCGATCGTTATTGGTATGTTTGATGCTACTTTGGTGGCGTTTGTCTCGTTGGCGATCTTGATGCCGATCGTAGCTTCGATGGGCGGAAATGCTGGTACACAGACCTTGACGGTTATGGTCCGTAAATTAGCCCTGGGTGAGATTGATGTCGTGAATGCCAAACAGGCCGTCATCAAAGAGTTTGTTGTCTCACTGCTGAATGGTCTGATTTTTGCAGTTTTGATGGGTGCTGTTGCGTATGTTTGGTTTGACATCCCAAAACTGGGCCTTGTCATAGGTTTGGCGATGATCATTAATCTGATCATCGCCGGTCTCTTCGGTGCCTTGATACCGCTTATCTTAAAGAGAATGAACATTGATCCGGCTGTCGGTTCATCTGTTCTTTTGACGACGGCAACAGATGTTTTTGGATTTTTAAGCTTTTTGGGACTGGCTTCTCTTATTCTTGTCAATTAATATTGACGCGTTTGACATTGCGCACTCTTTCTTGCTGACCACATTTTCTTTCGATTCTCCAGTTGCTTATATTTAATAGAACTTTATAGTTTGACAATCGTTATATCGATATAGACTAAATAGGATTTATTTAAGTATGATAGAGACAAAGGAGAGGTTATGAAACTGATTTCTATACTGACTTTTGTTCTTCTGTCCGTCGTTTCCATTGTTGAAGCACGTATTGATAACTATGATACAAAAGGGTTGAAGCTCTACAATAAGAATTGTAAAGAGTGCCATGGAAACGCCTATAAAGGGGCGGGGATGAAAACGAGCCTGCAATGGCGAAAGCTTTTCAGAGATGATGCCAAAAAATTTATAGCACTGCATGAGAACCTTCCTATAGGTGATGAAATAGTTGCGCTTACCCAACGAAAGAGCAAGATCAAACATCTCCGGAAGTTCCTGATCCAAAGTGCTTCCGACACCGGTGTAGTACCGAGCTGCGACGGTAACTTCTGCGGTCGGTAACTGCACCGTATAACGAGACGATCAGCTATAATACGGGCATGTATAAAATAGAAAATATCTCATTAGAACCCTGTGCCGATTCGGCCTTTGTCAAATTGGAACGGATGCATTACACGCAAAGCGGAGAGAGGCGCAGCTGGGATCTTGCTCAGGTCCATGACAGCGTGGCTGTCCTGATCTATCATAAAGGAGAAGATGCATTTGTCCTTGTTAAACAGTTCCGCCCGCCAGTTTACCTCAAAAACCGGGACGGTTTTACCTATGAACTCTGCGCCGGGATCGTCGACAAGGAGTTGTCACTTGCCCAGATCGCCCAGGAAGAGATCGAAGAAGAGACCGGTTACGGTGTAGAAGTTGAGCGTCTGGAAAAGATCACCTCATTCTACACTGCCGTAGGGTTTGCCGGTGCCAAACAAGAGCTTTATTATGTGGTCGTAGATGAAAAGGATAAGGTGCATGAAGGCGGCGGTATTGGTGTGGAGGCGATAGAGGTCGTCTATCTTCCTACCAGCGAAGCAAAAGCTTTTTTGTATGATGAAAGCCTGGTAAAGACACCGGGCATCATGTTCGCGATGACCTGGTGGTTCAGCGAGGCAAAGCTCGTCTAGAACTTGTAACTCGCATTGACGTAGTAGTAACGTCCCGGTTCGTTCATCAGCATGACCTCGTCACCGCCTGTGAGGAGTGTAAGGTCGCTGTAGGTATTTGAGACGGCGTAGGTCTTGTCAAGTACATTATCGATTCCGGCAGCCAGTCCGAAACCGTATGGGAACTTGTGGTCGACTTTAAGGTTCATGATGCCCCATGAGGCAAGCTCCTGCTCACCATTGTCGCCATCGTAGTTTTTCCATGTGTCGGCACCGACAAATTCTACCGTCGCTTTGCTTTCTTGATAGTAGACGTAGTTAAGTGCCACATTCCCCTTTAGTGGCGGGATCTCAGCCAGGTTAGTGTCGGTCTGTCCCGGTAGGGCTTCTGCTTTTTTACCGCGTTGATACGCTACGCCAAAATCAGCATACAGGTTGTCCATCGCATAGTAGCTCCCGGTAATATCGAAGCCGTAGATCGATGCATCGATGTTTTGGAAGTTGTTGCCCGGCAGACCTTTCTGGAAATAGATGTAGTCTTTGAGCATGCTGTAAAAGAGTTTTGTCTTTAGGGTAAAGCTCTCATACTTGTTCTCCATCCCCAGATCAGCTTCGTAGTTGATGGTCTGGTCAAGGTCGGGTGTTCCGACAACAGTAACGCTGCCCATCATAACGGAGCTCTTGAAGTAGAGTTCTCTTGCATCCGGCACGCGCGAAGATTTTCCGATACCCCCGAAGAAGTTCAGGTTGTCCGTTGCCTTATAATTGGCAAAGACATTGGCGTTCAGGGCAGTATAGTGGTTGTCCGGCTGCTCCGTAAGCGGCGGCACATAGGAATTGGCAGGTGTGACATGTGTGTCATCGTAACGAAGACCGTATTTGATGTTGAATGCCGAGATCTGCTGATTTAGCTCGGCAAAAAAGGCCATGTTAGTGGTGTCGACATCATCGATGCTTTTAGCCGGAACACCGTCAGGATTGATCTGGACACTGCCCTTTTGGTAATAGGTGCCGTCCCAGTTACGGACACTGCCGTCGAGACCAAGAGTAAACTCAAGGTTGTCTGTCAGCTCAGTGACATTTTTGATCTTTGCGCCTTGAATATCGGTAGTCAATCTACTGACCATTTCTCCCATCATCGTCGTTGCAGCGATTCTGTATTTGGTCGACATCGGGTGTTCGACGTCAGAGTAGTAGTACTGCAGGTTCAACTCTTTTGAGACGCTGCCGATGTTACGGATAATGTATTCTGCCGTATAAAGGTTGGAGTCGTCATAGAGTGCATCCATCTTGCTTGATGGATAGAGGATATCGTCACTTCGGTTGGCCGTATAGCCGAGACGAAGCTCCTGATCATCCGTAATGTTGAAGAAGAGTTTACCCATCAACGTCTTTTTGGTGTAGGCATCCATGTCGCTGTATTGGTCCTGGTAGTTCGCAGTGTTGGTCGGGTCATTAAGATAGTTACTGACCTGCTCCGCAAAATTATTGCCGTCACCATCGAGGTACTGACCGCTTTTCTCCCCTGACATGCTCAATAGAAGTTTGAAACGCTCGGTACCGCCGGTGATAGTCGCGGCAGCTTTTTGATAGCCGAAGCTTCCGGCGCCAAGGTTGATGTCGCCGTGAATCCCCTCTTCGGGTACTTTTGTCTTGACCTTTACCGCACCGCTGAGTGTGCCGAAGTTCTCAACATCATACGGACCTTCAATGATCTCGATACTTTCGATGTTGTTGGTCAGGACATGCGAGATGGTCGGATCCATACGGTTAGGGCAGGCACCGTAGATCTTACCGTCATCAATAAGGACATTGATGTTGTCTTTTTTCTGTCCGCGCAGGATGATGTCGTTGGCGATACCGCTGCGGCGTACAAGAGAGATGCCCGGTACTTTGTGTGAAAGGGCTTCGGCAGCATCGGCTGACTTGATCTCTTCACCGCTGACATCTTCCAAAGTCGTGCTCTCGACGGCGATAGGATCGATCTCGACTTCAGCGGCACTGAGCACAGCTGCACAGACGAGTGACAGGTAGATAAGTTTGTTCATTTTTCATTCTCCAAAGTATGACTTCCGTAAGTGGATGAAGTATAAAGAAAGAGTGTTACATTAGTGTTAATTTTGGTAGGCTGTGACGAAAATTGAGCGGATGTTATGACTGTTATAGATTATCTGCGCACACTGGATACCATCGAGTTTTACGTTGATCTTGGTATCCATCAACACCAAATCGACGGCAGTCGTTTCGAGCATTATAAGGAGTGGCTCTGCACTGTCGAAACTGCCCAAAACAGTATGCCCGAAATCTTCGATTACCTCCGTCAAAAAAAGCGTCATCAGCCCATCATTTTCCGCTATCGCAATCTTCATCTTGTTCTTCACGACACCTATTTAAATGTTTTATGAATATACGGAGAGATGATAAAACTAAATCATTCATGCGTTAAAAAAATGCTAAAGAGAAAAAATGTAACTTTTTCCTCACTTTTTACTATTACATTTGTTTTTGTGAATATTTATTCAGAAGTGCGTATACAGGTTATAGAAATGACAGGTGTGGCCTTTCTTTAAATGTGCAACAATAAGGACTTAACACAGCGACACAAGGTGTCGCGATATGTGGCAATAATGCTAAAACATACTAAAAACATAAGGTAAAAAATGAAAGAAAATTCAACGGAGGAGATCAAGCAGATGGCTCAGGAAAAAGCTAAACAGGCTAAAACAGTGGCAAATGAGAAGCTTGATCAGGTCAAGAACATGTCGGCGGATGAAGCGAGAGAGTTGGCAAAGGAGAAGGCTGAACAGGCAAAAAAACTGGCTACCGAAAAGCTTGAACAGATGAAAAATGTGTCGGCTGACGATGCCAAGAAGATGGCGGAAGAGAAGATAGGACAATATAAATCGATGCCGATGGTCAACAAGGTCAGCTACGCTGCCGCAGCAGTGATCCTGCTGATGTTGCTGATGTCGATCTTTACCAAGCCTTCTTCGCCAGAAGATCGTGCACAGGCGGTATGTGAAGCACTTTCTGACGGTGACTTCGAAGAAGCGGCAGGTTATGTTCCCGAAGAGCATCAAAAACAGGCGCTTGGATGGATGTTGGCATTGGGCGGGAGTGAAAAAGAGCTGGAGAAAATGTCCAACTACGATTGTACTATTAAAGAAACAAAAACAGATAGCGATAAAATGAAGGTCTCCTTTGAAGGGGCTCCATCAATCAGAATGAGGCAAAAAAAGGATGATAGCGTGTGGTACTGGCAAATGTAAATTCGCTTGAGGAGCTACTCTGGACAAAGAGATTCGACTATGTTTTAAGTCAGTGCATCTGACTATAAGCTTTTTTTGACCAGTCGGGCAGCAGCTTTCATAGAGACAAGTCCGTCGCTCTCCTATCGCATCGTGTTCCCAAAATAGCGGTTTCTTCGTGCTTTAGGTGGAGGTTTTTCGCTATAATCCGCCTATGAACAGATCAGACAAAATCAAACGTATCACACTTATTGTTCTTGCCGCGCTGGCTTCGGGTTATTTTATGTACACCGGTTTTTCGCTTCTGATGACAGAAGAGAAACCGCCGGTTGATGCTGCCAAAGGCTTTACGCCAGTAAAGTGACCTCTTTGGGAAACTGCATCGTCACGCAGTGGAGTGAACCGTGTTGACGGATAAGAACAGAACAGTCGACACCGACGACTTCTCTGTCCGCAAAGGCCGCTTGCATGATGGACAGGGCTTCTTTGTCATGCGGGTCGTTATAGGTCGGGACGATGACCGCATTGTTAATGATTAGAAAGTTGGCATAGGTGGCCGGCAGACGTTCCTCATCGTAGTAGATGGCATCGGTCATCGGCAGAGCGATGAGACGGAAGGGGTTGCCGTCGAGGTCGCGCAGGGCCTGTAGCTGTTGTTCCATCTTTGTAAGCTCTTCATAATGCTCGTCGTTCTCATCATCACTTTTGAGATACATGATGGTATGGGTATCGATTAGACGGGCGAGCGTATCGACATGGCTGTCGGTGTCGTCTCCGGCCAGGTACCCGTGGTCGAGCCATAAGGTCTTTTGGACACCCAGTGTCTCTTTTAAGACCGCTTCGACCTCGAACTTTTGGGTCAGTTTGGTGTTGCGGTTAGGGTTCATCAGACACTGCGAAGTGGTCAACAAAAGCCCTTGCCCGTTACTCTCAATAGCACCCCCTTCGAGGATGAAACGCTCTTTGTGATATGCGGCACCGTAGTGGCCGGCAAGCTTTGCTGTGATGGCATTGTCCAGCGAGGCGTCAAATTTGTCGCCCCAGCCGGTGAAGGTAAAGTCCATGACCGTTGCTTTACCGTCTTCAAGGACCGTGATGCCGCTGCAGTCGCGTGACCAGGTGTCGTCACTTTCACAGAGAACAAAGTGGATATTCGTGGTGGTGTTAAAATAGCCTTTGACCCGTTCGATGTCATCGCAGATCATTAGACACGGTTCATATTTTGCAATGGCTTCGGCGATGTTGACAAAGGTGTTTGCCGCTTCGTCAAGGTAAGGTTCCCAGTCACTCTCGGCATGGGGAAAGATCATCTGAACAAAGGATTGTTCTTCAAATTCTGCCGGTAAGCGTCTTGCACTGTATTCATCTCTCATTTTTCATTTTCCGTTTCCCATGCGAAGCATTCTCTTGCTATAATCGCACATGGCAATTATTCGACTCAGCCGCAAGGCATATTTTCATAATCTCGACATTATCGCACAAAAAGTTGGTACTGTATCTAAAATTGCAGTGGTCTTAAAAGACAATGCATATGGACACGGTCTGTTGGAGATGGCACAGCTCTCACACGAGTACGGTATTAAAGAAGCGGTCGTCCATAATGTGAACGAAGCAAATACTATCGAGCAATATTTTAAAAAGATCTTGGTGCTTGGCGGACATGAGTATCAGTGTAATGACAAGTTTCATTACGCTCTCAACGATCTGTCACAGATAGAGAAGATGCCCAAAGGTGCCGCTGTCGAGCTTAAAGTCGACACCGGCATGCACCGTAACGGTGTCGCGATGGATGAGGTCGAAACAGCACTGATGCGGATGACAGAGCATGGCCTCGTTTTAAAAGGGGTCTTCACGCATAACCGTAGCGCCGATGCCTTGAGCACAGAGTGGTTTTGGCAACGTCAAAATTTTGAGAATGTTAAAAAGAGAGTGTTGGAACAACAAGCGAAATACGGCTATGAGATGCCGCGTTTTCACTCTGCCAATTCGGCGGCTGTTTTTCGATTTGAAACGTTTGAGGAAGATCTCGTTCGGGTTGGAATTGCGGCGTACGGCTGTCTGGAGATGGAGGCAACCCTGCCAAAACCAGACCTGAAACCGGTACTCTCACTAACGGCGAAAAAGATCGCTACCCGAGTCTTGCATAAGGGTGAACATGTCGGTTATAACGCAACATTCAGAGCAGAAAAAGAGATGATAATCTCGACCTATGATGTAGGGTATGCTGATGGCATGCTGCGGGCAGCATCAAACAAGTATGAGACACCTGAAGGGGAAAGACTACTCGGACGCATCTCGATGGATAATAGCTCATTTACCGGTGCGCGTGAAGAGTTGATGGTCTTTGACAATGTCAACCGTTTTGCCGAAGCAGCAGGAACGATTGGGTATGAAGTGCTAGTGGGCCTTCATCCTGAGATCAAACGGGTGTTTATTTAACCCGTCGCGTCATCCAGTATCGTTTTTTCCAGTAGGGGTCGTCGATATTTGAGATGATGACGCCTGCACTCGAAGAGGCGTGCATAAAATCACCTTTTTGCAGATAAATTCCGACATGACGGGTATTGTACCCCGTTTTAAAAAAGATCAGATCACTTGTGCGGATACTTGAACGCGGTACTTTTTTACCATAGCTTGCCAAAGAGCGTGTTGTCCTTGGGATCGTTAAATTGAAGTTGTCTTTAAACGCTCTTTGAACAAAGGCGGAACAGTCAATACCGTTGGAACCGAAACCGCCAAGTTTGTACGGGGTCTGATGCCATTTATTATGATAAGGATAGAGTCTGTCCAGATCATTGGTGTTGACACCGGTGTTATGTACTGGTGGATTACTCCCGGCTGATCGGGTCGAACAGCCGCTCAAAAGAGCGAAAGTGAGGAGTAAAAGTGCAACACGAACAAGTAACATCTCTAATTACTTATCTTAATGATCGCCGAGGCAAAGATAACCCCGTCTATTCCCTCGATGATCTTCTCTTCAAGGTCGGCATCGCTCTTTAGGCGACAGAGTATCTTGGCGTCAAAAAGGTAGTTTTCGGCAATATTCTGAGCAGATTTTGCGAGAGTCTCGTTTACAAGAATATATTTGGCGCCGAGATTGTGTGCAAAGACAACCTCGTTCAGATCACTTGCTTCGAGTGCAAACGTGAGACGGTTTTTCTGCATATGCCGGATGATATCGAGGTTCTCTTCTTTAAAATGAATAAACAGCGTGCTGTTGGCAGGTGTATATTCGATCTCATCGATCTCATCGATGTGGTAAAAGGGCTCAAAGTCGATGTAGGGATGGCCAAAAAGAAGCATTCAGATCTCCTTTATGCTTTGTCTCGACATTCAGTCGAACAGTAGAATTTACCCGAAGAGATGATCGCTTCGTCAGTTATGATATAGGTACTGCAGGTCGCGCACTCCACCATCGTGCTGTCCTCATCTTTTTTTACTTTATCGTTTCGGCGTTCTTTGGTAAGCGGCGTCCCTTTTTTAATAAAGAAGAAGTAGACGGCAGCAATGACGCCAAGTATAAGCAGTATTTTTAGCAACATGAACTCTCCTTAGATCTCAATGATGAGATAGTGACGGTTTTGTGTCTGAATGATCTGATGTTTCAGGGTAGTATCGACTTCATCAAAGACCCGTTCGCCTTTGTAAAACAGAAGTTTGCTCCCTGGATGCACAAACGGTTCGCTCAGTTTCATCAGCATCGCAGTATCTGTTACCGCTCGAGAGGTGACCAAGTCGATCGGACGGGGTTCAAGTTCTTCAACACGGCAGTTGGCAACCGTGACGTTTTTCAGTCCGAGATCAGCCTTGATAAACTGTAAAAAACTGGCCCGTTTTTGCAACGGTTCACACAAGATGACCTCTGTCTCCGGCAGTGCAAAAGCGAGGATCATACCCGGAAAACCGGCACCTGTACCGATGTCGAGGATAGAGCTCACCTTAGGTAGAAATGAGACAGGGAAGACGGCGTCATAGATGAACTTGTCCATCAGCTCTTCATTTTTGGCCCCGGTCAGATTGTGGATCTTGTTCCACTTTTTGAGCTGTTCTTTATACTTGGAAACGTAGGTGAAGAATTGTTCATCGAGCGCAATATCGTCTTTTAAGAGGGCTGCTTTTATATCCATGATAACCTCTTAAAAAGTATAGAAATTATAATTCAGAGCGCTATAGACAGTACCTAGATTAAATTTGGTCGCGGTATCTTTGAAGGTCCAGTAGTGACGATAAGCAAGTTCGATCTCAAAATCTGCTGGAAGTAAAAAGATCAGTCCACCTTGCAATCCGGCTAAAGCAGCTGTTGTGGATTTACCGTTAATATCAGCGATAGAAGCACCAACACGCACTCCAAAATAGAACTTGGCCGTTGAGTTGGCGATTACTTTAAACTCATCACTCACCCCTTCTAAGGCAATATAGGGATTCAATGTTTTATTGAAGTCAGAACCAATGTTGTCAGCATAGGTGGCACCAATATAGATACGACTGTTATCTTCCTGCAAACCGATTTTCAGACCATACTCGGGACCGTAATCGCGTTCATTGTCAGTCGTTTTATCTGACAGAGTAACACCTGTCGCACCGGCATCAAGGCCAATAAACCATGCGCTGTTTTCAGCAAAAAGAGGATTGGCAAGTAGCAGAAGAAGTAAAGTTGTGAAGTATTTCATTGAAAATCTACCTTGATGAATTGGGTTCTTTATAATATAACAACTGCACTAAAAAGAATATCATAGTTTAATAGAGTTACGCCGGGAATGCACTTTTTACAGTAAATGCCCCATCTCATCTTTCTTGACTTGGAGATAATCTTTGTTATGTTCGTTTGCATCGATGATGATCGGCAGCCGTTCAATGATCTCAATATTTTCCAAAGAGTTGATCTTATGAGGATTGTTGGTCAAAAGACGGATCTTGTGAATGTTGAAATGTTCTAAAATGGTGGTGACGATCTCATACGTACGTTCATCTGCTGCAAAACCAAGCTGGTGGTTTGCTTCGATGGTATTTAGCCCTTTGTCCTGCAGTGCATAGGCATTGATCTTGTTGAGCAGACCGATATTGCGCCCTTCTTGTCGGAGGTAAATCACCATACCGCCTTCCTTTTCAACTGTTCTCAGGGCAAAGGCAAGCTGGTCACCGCAGTCGCATTTCAGACTGCCGAGAGCATCGCCTGTAAGGCATTCGGAATGGACACGGACAATCGGAGCGTCGTCTAAGGGCTCTTTAAAAATGACAAGGTGTTCTTTATGGGCTTCTTTAAAAGCTTTGACCTTAAAATTACCGAATTGTGAAGGGAGGTTGGCGACATCAGAGATTTTTATCTTCATTTTTTCTATTCTACTTATTTTTAATGATCTAATCGATATTATATTGGTCAAAGAATTATACATAAAAAAAACCTATTCAACCTATAAGTCAAAGGCCAATAATGTTTCAACGTTTTCGTCGCAACCGTCTAAACCCGCATCTTCGTGCCCTGGTCCGCGAGACACATGTATCAACAGATGACTTCATTTACCCACTTTTTGTACGTCCGGGAGCGGGGATAAAAACAGAAGTCGCTTCCATGCCGGGTGTCTTTCAGATGAGTATAGACGAGGCGGTCAAAGAGTGTGATGAACTTAAAAACTTGGGATTGAACTCAATCATCCTGTTTGGTATTCCGGAGACAAAAGACTCGGTTGGTTCAGATGCACTGTGTGAACACGGGATCATCGCTGAGGCAGTCCGTACGATCAAAAAAGCGCACCCGGACATGTTTGTCGTAACCGATCTCTGCTTTTGTGAATACACCGACCACGGGCACTGCGGTATCATCGATCATGTGCATGAGACGGTCGATAACGATGCAACCCTTAAGATCTCTGGTCAGCAGGCCCTGGTCCATGCCAAAGCTGGAGCAGATATGATCGCACCTTCAGGGATGATGGACGGTATTATTGAGACCCTGCGAAACGCACTTGATGAAGGCGGCTATGAAAACCTGCCGATCATGAGTTACTCGACAAAGTTCTCCAGCGGCTATTATGGTCCTTTCCGCGATGTAGCAGAATCTACTCCTTCGTTTGGTGATCGCGGTTCCTACCAGATGGACCCGGCAAACCGTCGTGAGGCAATTAATGAAAGTATTGCCGATGAGGCACAGGGCGCTGACATCCTAATGGTCAAACCGGCCTTGGCCTACCTTGATATTATTCGGGATATCAAAGAGAACACACGCCTTCCGTTGGCTATTTATAATGTCAGCGGTGAATATGCGATGCTCAAATATGCAGGTGAAAAAGGATTGATCGATTATGATCGCGTTCTTATGGAGACCATGATCGCTTTTAAACGTGCGGGCGCTGATATTATTATCTCCTACCACGCTAAAGAAGTTGCAAAGCTATTAAGATAAGATGCTTTGATGATCAATACCATTCTCTACTTTCTTAGTCGTTTCAGCGTTAAATTCAAAGTCGGTTTTCTGATCCTGTTTTTGATCACAGGAATCATCTTTTGGAACCTCTCTTATATTTCGACGAACTACAGAGTCTATGCAACGAAAGTTACCAATCTTGAATCGTTAAAGAAAGTACGGGAGATCGAGAAGTTGATCGCCTCTTTTCAAGAAGAGCGGCGCGAGGCCTTGACCTTTTTATATGTCACTCATGATCCTGCTGCCTATAACCGTTCGGTGGAGAAAACACAGGCCAAACTGACACAACTTCAGGGTTTGATGGAGCACTGCAGTTATAAAAAGAAGCAGAACATCATCCGTCAAAGCCTGGAAAGCTTTCCTGACATACAGCAGGACCTGCTTGCACAAAACCTGAGCGGGACTGAAGTGCTCAGATATTACACTGACGGGATCATTAAGCATCTTATCGATATTGTCGCCTCGATCACCTTGAAAAACAGTACGGATGGGCTATCTGCGTATTCGGATATTATCAATGCTGTTGAATACAGTGCTTTAGAAGCCGATCTGACTACGGCCGTGATGGGTGAAGGTTCACTCAGCCCTGATCTTTTTGAGGTGATCGTACTGCAAAGCGGCAAGGCACAGAGTGAACTTGACAGTTTCAAACGTATTGCTGATCGAGACTCTATAGGCAAATTATATGCCAGTTATCGCAACGGTGACTTTGTCGAGATGAATATTCAAAAAGAGAACTTCCGTAATCACGTATTCAAGATCGATGGGGAACCGTTCGACTTGAGTGCCTGGAGCAATGCGACGAAGACCTACGTGCAAAATCTGCGATTGATCTCTGATTTTGAATTCGAACAGCTTTCCGTACAACTTCAAGGCGAGATAGAACGTTACCTGTTGCAAGTCTATAAAGACCTGGTACTGCTTATCATTCCGATCCTGATTGTCGGATTGATTGCGTACTTTATTTTTACAGACATCAATATTGCGTTACGGACGATGCTGGATTTTTTAAGCGGCCGTCGTTCGGACGCGACAAAAAAAGACCGTCTTCTGCTGCTTAAGTCTCCCAGCGAGTTGGGTCAGGTCTATCGAAAACTCTTCGCCTTTAATAACAAGATAAACAAACAGTTCAAGATTATCCGCCAAAATTATGAATATGACACCTTGACGGGACTGCCGAACCGTTCCAAGCTGCTTAATGTACTTGAAAATGCGTTGGAGGAGAAAAAGCGGTTCAGCCTTATCTATATTGACATCTACAATTTCTCAATGATCAACGATTCATTCGGTCAGTCTGTCGGGAATGCCTATTTGAAAGAGGTGGCAGATGTTTTACAGGGGCTTGTTAAAGAGATAGCGATCGATCCGCTGATGAAATTACAGGTCTATCGCATGGGTTCAGACGAGTTTGTGATCGTGTGTGCTAACCAGCAGTATATCTCACGTGTTGTCGATGCCCTGACCAACACCTACTTGGTACGTTACAACGGTATTGATATGCCGTTGACGTTTAATTTTGGTCTGGCCTACAGTAATGAGAGTTCGACCCGGAGCTCCATCTTGACACAGGCCGAACTGGCTGTAAAAGATGCGATTATGAATCAGCAACGCTACAGCGTCTATACCGGCGATGATTCCTACAAAGTGCAGTATCAGAAAAATCTAGAGTGGGTCAAACGGATTAAAAGTGCCTTTGAGCAGAACCGGTTCGAAGCACATTTTCAACCTATTGTCTCGACGAATGATGAGAGCTGTGCCAAGTTTGAAGTTCTGATCCGTCTACGAGAAGAAGATGGCGATGAGGTGATCTCACCGTTCGAGTTTTTACCGGTCTTACAGAAAATGGGACTTGAAAAACGTTTGACCAAGGTGATCATTGATCAGAGTTTTGAATTAATGCATCGCTGTGATAAAGACATTTCTATTAACATGACTCGTGATGATCTGGATGACGATATGCTTCAATACCTGGAAAGAAGTCTCCATTTGCATGATGTCAGAGCCTCTTGTGTTTCAATTGAACTGGTCGAAACGGAAGAACTTTTACAAGAGCGTTATATCAAGATCATTCAGGATATGAAGCGCTTGGGATTCAAAATATCGATAGATGATTTTGGTACAGGGTATTCGAATTTTGCTTATCTGACACAAATAAGACCGGATTTCCTTAAGATCGATGGTTCCTTGATCAAAGACATTGATGTCAATACAGAAAACCGCAGTATTGTTAAAGGGATTGTGGACCTTGCCCACTCACTGGACATCGCATTGATCGCAGAATATGTGAGTACACCAGAGATTTATGTTATTATTAAAGAATTAGGTATTGAATACGCACAAGGCTATCATTTTGGCAAGGCCGAGAGTTGTGACGTGATTATAGAAAAAGGAAAAAGGTGAGACATTTTTTAACCCTCAAAGACTTTAGCAAAGAGGAGATCCTGGAGATCATTGATCTGGGTCTGACGATCAAAAAAGAGCTTAAAAGTGGTGAACGCAAGCCATATATGAACAATCAGACCCTTGCTATGATCTTTGAGAAGAGTTCAACGCGAACCCGTGTCAGTTTTGAGACAGGTATTTTTCAATTGGGTGGGCATGGCCTTTTTCTTTCCAATCGAGATATCCACCTTGGCAGAGGAGAACCTGTAAAAGATACTGCGCGTGTTATCTCATCGATGTGTGATATGGTGATGATCCGTACGTTTGCACACTCCATGCTAGAAGAGTTTGCTGCATACTCAAAGGTACCGGTAATCAATGGTCTCACAGACTCATACCATCCGGTACAACTTTTAGCAGACTATATGACAATGGTCGAACACAACAAAAGTGAAAATATTATTGCGGCCTATGTAGGTGATGGCAACAACATGACCCATTCGTGGATGATTCTGGCGGCAAAGCTTGGTTTTGAACTGCGTGTCGCAACACCACACGCTTATGAGGTAGACCCTGCCATTCGTGCTGAGGCGGAAGCTATTGCCAAAGAGAGCGGGGCAAAACTTATTTTTACGAACTCCCCACATGAAGCTGTGGCCGGTGCAACCGTTGTAACGACTGATACCTGGGCCTCAATGGGGCAGGAAGATGAAAAAGAGGAACGTATTACAGCGTTTGGCGGTTTCATCGTTGATGAAGCATTAATGTCCGAAGCAGATGACAAAGCGATCTTCCTGCACTGCCTCCCGGCATATCGTGGACAAGAAGTGAGCGAAGCGGTTCTTGAAGGTGCACAGAGTGTTATCTTCGAAGAAGCAGAAAACCGTCTGCATGCGCAAAAGGGTCTCATGGTCTGGTTGGACCAGCATCGGTAAATAAAGACCCCGAGATTGATTCGAGAGATGGCGATTTTAAACGTAATAATATAATATTCTCAAATCGACTTAAAGTAAATGTACTTTATTCCAAGTTTTATCCATTATAAGTAACAGTTTTAAGTAAACCTTTCTTTGTATAGTGTATACTAATTTGTCTGTGGTCACATAGACATATATTTAGGTATGTCAAGGTTGTAAATTATGTTCAAAATAGGAATCTCTCTACTTCTTTTTTCCGTGATAGGTTTTGCTTCGCCTCAGGCGGCTCCGGAACTCAATGATAAATTTCATGATTCAAGTAACTGTAAAAGCTGTCACCTACCCATCGTGAATGAATGGAAAAAGTCATTTCATGCCAAGTCCCATTTTGCCAGTAATGAGTACCTCCGGGCATCGATGGAATATGTTCATCGCAAGACGCGAAAATCTGTCAATGCCGTCAAAGTACAGTGTGCTGTCTGTCATAATCCCCGTATTGCAGTAACTGAGACAGGTATGGATTATGAGATCGCGGCTGTCATGGAGTTAGACAAGAACTCCAAGGTCAACAAAGCTGTAAACAGTGATGCTATTGCCGAAGGTATTAACTGTCTTGTCTGTCACAATGTTGACGCGATTGATGAGACACTGCCTGCTTCAAAACGTGGAATTCATCGTCTTAAATGGAACCCGGTAGGTACTATGAGCGGGCCATTCGATGATGCTGATTCCCCTTACCATAAGACACAAAAACGTGAATTCTTTGACGACCCTAAAAAGCTTTGTATGGTCTGTCATGCCAACGATCGTTCAGTGAGCGGATTTGTCTTTGCCAACACGGAAAAAGAGTATAAAGAGACTCAAAAACAGTGTGCCGATTGTCATATGAGTCCAAAAAAACCGGGTGTGGCGAGTACATTGGCAAATGACAACGGCAAGCCTAAAAAACGTATGATACGTGAGCACCTCTTTGTTGGGGCCCATGCCACACCGATGTGGGAAGGGGCTTTAGATGTCACCGGTAAGAAAGTCGGCAATAATATGATGATAACGATCAGCAACAGCAATCCGCACAATGTTCCGACAGGTTTTGGAGCACGAGAGATCATTGTTGATGTGGTCTTTATGTCCGGCAGCAGTGTCGTCGAGAAAAAAGCATACTCATTGACTCAGCACTATACAGATAAACGCGGTAAAGTAACGATTCCTCACTTGGCTGTTAAAGCAACTGAAGATATGTCGATTCCTGCAAACGGCGAGCGCAGCTTTTCTGCCAGCATCCCTCAGGGCGCCGGTAATGCTATTGTCACTGTCTCCTATAGACTGGTTAACGATGAAATAAGGGACTTGTTGAAACTTACGGAAAAAGAGTGGAGCGAGAAGAAGTTCATTACGAAGACTAACGTTCGTTTCTAAGAGGCGCATGCCTCTCTTCAGCGGTATATTAACCGCGCATCTGCATTGTGACTAAAAAGTCTTCACCTTCTTGTCTGACTGCAAACTGATGTTTTCCACAAAACTCGTCATTCATCTTGCGGGCGAGTTCGCTTGCTTCAATCAAAGCGTCGTCTTTATTTGTGTAGCTTGATTCCAAGGCCATGTTGGCACGACGAACACAGCCGCACTCTCTTTCAATTACAACTTTATGCATAGTTTAATTCCTGTTGATAAATTTGGCGAAGTATAGTTAAAGAGATTTAAGAGGAGGTAAGGAGTATAGACTCCTTTTGAAGATTAAGATTGGATGGAATATTAGTATTGAATACCGGTAACCTGACGGACTTTTTCGATAATAGGCATCGCAACGTCACGTGCTTTTGATGCTCCAAAAGCAAGAATCTCGCGTACTTCGTCCTGATTGTTTTCAAAGTACTCGCGTTTTTCACGGTAAGGACGGAAATATTCCCAGATAACATCATGCAGGTAGAGTTTGAAATGACCATGACCCTCGCCACCGCGCTTGTAGCGTTCTTGCAGCTCTTTTCGTTCCTTCTCGTCCAAAAAGAGTTTGGCGATCTTGTAGACATTACAATCTTCATACTCTTTTGGCTCTTCTAGAGGTACCGCTTCAGTGACGATCTTTTTAATCGTCTTTTGCTGTTTCTTCTCTTCTCCGAAGATATTGATCGTATTGCCGTACGATTTTGACATCTTCTGGCCGTCAATACCTGGAACGGTCGCGACATTGTCGTCCACTCTGTGCTCAGGAATAACAAAGACATCACCATGGAGGTTGTTGAATTTGGTCGCAATATCACGTGCCATCTCAACATGCTGGATCTGGTCTTTTCCGACAGGAATGATGTCCGAGTTAAAGAGTAAAATATCGGCCGCCATTAAAACCGGGTAAGAGAAGAGGTTATGGTTACTGGCGATTCCTCTTGCTGTTTTGTCTTTATAACTGTGCCCACGCTCCAGAAGACCCATCGGTGTGAACGCAGAAAGTGCCCAGTAGAGTTCGAGGACCTCTTTGACATCCGACTGTACCCAAAACGTCGATTTTTGCGGGTCCATGCCTAAGGCTAAAAAATCAATCGCTGCCTGCATGGTCAATGCTGCCAGACGCTCACCGTCATGGACGGATGTCATTGCATGGTAGTTGGCAATAAAAGCGAAGACTTCACTTTTGTCTTGAGAATCGATCATCTGTTTAATCGAACCAAAGTAGTTGCCGATATGTAGGTCTCCTGAAGATTGGATGCCAGTTAAAACGCGCAAGATAATTCCTTTATATATGAGCCCGGATGATCGTGCAAAAAACGATGTTGTCTAAACTATCAGTTTATAGACGAAAAGGGTACTTTAAATGCGAAATTATAGCCAATTAGCCTCTAAATAGTATTATTTCATAATGGAGATGTCTTCTATTAATTTTTTATTAGAATAGATGTGATATTCTAAAATATATCAAGAAAAAAGGATAGAAGATGAGCGTTCAGATTCGAGCAAAAGATATAACATTAAGTGAACATAACAAAACACACCTTGATGCAGCAATGGATCAATTTAAAAAATATGGATTAGAGATCACATCGGTTAATATCGTTATTGCAAAAGCTAACAATGGTGTCAGTGTTGAATTTGAATTTAATATTGCACATCATACTCCTGTTATTATCAATCAGGAAGACAAAGATCTTGACGCAGCCATTGATTTGGCAGTAGACCGTGCATCGACAGCGCTTCGTCGTATGCATGACAAAGATGTGACACGTCGTGGCACAGGTATTAAAGGCCTGAATGTCGATGAAGAAGTCGAAGAAGAAGCGTAATCCCTCTCCAAGCAGTCATTTGACTGCTTTTAATTCAATCCATACTCTTTTTATATCAAGGATTTTAAATGGAAAAAATTAAAGTCGTATGTCCACACTGTGAGCAAGTCAATGCTATTCCCAAAAAAGAAAGTTATAACAAAGCAAACTGCGGACACTGTAAAAAGTCACTTTTAGATACTACACCTATACAGCTGACATCATCAAACTTCGATCTGCACCTGGTCAACAGTGATATTCCCGTTGTTGTTGACTTCTGGGCACCGTGGTGTGGCCCCTGTAAGATGATGGGCCCATCATTTGAAGAGGCAGCCAAAGCTTTTCCTCTCAAAGTACGTTTTACAAAGCTTAACACAGAAGAGCATCAAATTCCTGCGTCCAAATTTGGGATCCGTTCAATTCCGACGATGATCATTTTTAAGAACGGCAGGGAAGTGGCACGTCAATCCGGTGCTTTGAGTGTTGATCAGATCAAGCAGTGGGTCGCTCAGCTCATTTCATAAATACCAAGACTCTTTTGTTATAATTCCTCACTTTATTGTGAGGAATTCCTTATCCGTCTCTTACTCTTATTATTCACTGTTTTTTTGACAACACTTTCAGCACAAACACTCCATGAAGAAAGCCCCCCTTACTCTATCCGCCTGGGTGGCGGGTATGCTGACCTAAATGATCTTGGCGAGATCTTGATGGGTGATTGGAACCGTTATGGGGGCGATAATTATGTCATCAACCTTGACGGTGGGTACCGTTTTGTCCATAACATGCTGGATTGGCCTTTTGACTGGTATTGTAAAGGCGGTATTTCTTATTTTAATGAAGATGGGTATCAGCCTGATTTTTTAGAAGCAACACTCTATGTCAAAGTGTACCTCAAGCTGGACTTTTGGACAAACCGTGTTCGCATAGGTTTAGGCGAGGGCATCTCGTTGGCACAAGAGGTCCCCGAAGTCGAGATCATTGATGCTACCAATGATGACGGAACAGTTGATGACACGGCCAAGTTTTTGAATTATCTCGATATTTCGGTCGATGTTGATCTGGGACGTCTTATCAAAGTTGAGCGTATGAAAGATATCTACCTAGGATATACGCTGAAACACCGTTCCGGAATCTTTGGCGTTTTCAACGGGGTTCATGGCGGTTCGAACTATAATATGTTAACACTGGAAAAAAATTTCTAAAGGATTAAAAAAATGTATCAATGGATGTTATGGTTTCACATTATCTCTTTGGTCTCCTGGTTTGCGGTACTCTTTTACCTGCCGCGTCTTTTTGTCTACCATGCTGAAAATGCCGACAATGAGGGATTCATCAAAGTCGTCAAAGTAATGGAGATGAAGATCTACAAATATATCGGAGTACCTGCTTTCTGGGCAACACTGCTCTCTGGGACAGCGTTGGCCCTGATGTACCCGACCAATATCTTTACGACTGGCGGTTGGTTTCATGCCAAGCTGTTTTTTGTTGCGATCTTGATCGTATATTTTTTTTCTATGGGATATTATCGCAATAAGCTATTAGAAGACAATTGTTTTAAAAGCGGTAAATTTTTCAGGATCTATAATGAAGGCCCGACAATTTTATTGTTGATCATTGTTGCTATGGTCGTTGTTAAACCTTTCTAACTACATAGGTTGTGTATAGCTGGCTATAGAACAGATGTGTTCAGTACTAGCATTCGAATCGCTTTGTTCATCGTTAACACCTACAAGAATATTTTCCACGCAAAATTCTTACAAATGTCAAAAAAGAGTCGCTGTGTAACAGCAAATATATGATTTTATGGGTGCAGACGATCCTCTTCCAAAAACGGGTAGATGTTTACGTTTGTGGTCGTTCCAGTGCTGAACAGTTTTGACAATTTTTTGACATATATAAGCTACGATTTAAAGAATAAAATATAAGGATTTTTTATGTTAAATAGTAAGTTTAAAATCGTCTTGATCATAAGTGTTTTTTTGTCAGCTTTTTTCATACTGGGGTGTGGCTCAGGTGATGATTCTTCAAACAGTACTACGGTGCCAGCCGGGTCAGTTGGAAATGAGTACTTTTGGGTGTCACAGCAGACATGTGAAAATTTTGGGGTTATATGGGATAGTTTCTATTCTAACTGTGCCACATCGCCAGCTGTTACGGACCCGGGTCCAATATGTCAAGCTGAAGATGCCACGCTTCCATCCATGGATGACCTGAAACTGGAGGTGGAAAAATGTGGGGGTACTGTCGTTATAGGGGATGACCTTGATGGGATTAGATGGAACAACTATAATAACAGTGACTATCAATCATGCATACAAGCTCTAGGCTTTGACTCCTACAGTAGTGTAACCTGGACCTCCAGTCTGGATGGTACTGATTGGTGGTATTTTGAATCTTCATACGGACGATTTAGAACCGATACCGGCGGGTGGCCAAAGATTTTTTATTGTGTACGATCCGTTACATTGATTGCAGATACTACTGCCCCAGACTTTATATCAAGTCCAACTGCAAGTGTGAATGAAAATCAGACTAACGCGATTACCCTCGCTGCAACCGATGTATCAGCTGTGACATACTCCATAAGTGGCGGAGACAGCGCTGCTTTTAATATAAACAGTACAACCGGTGTTGTTACCTTTAAAGTTGCACCCGATTTTGAAATTAAATCATCGTATACCTTTATAGCAACGGCAAGCGATGTAACAGGAAATTCAAGAACTCAAAATGTAACAATAACGATACTGGATGTCTATGAGGTTGTGGATACGACGCCACCAACATTTACATCAATACCAACAGCAAGTGTAAATGAAAACCAGACGAGTGCTATAACCCTCGCTGCAACAGATGATATCTCATCTGTGACATACTCGATAAGTGGTGGGGATAGTATTGATTTTCAGGTAAACAGTTCAACAGGGGTTGTCAGTTTTCAAACGCCGCCAGACTATGAAACACAGCAGAATTACAGTTTTATGGCTACAGCAACAGATACTTCAAATAACAGCGTTACTCAAAATGTAGCGATAACTATTTTAGATGTACTTGAGATAACACAAAACGGAGTGGTCTACTTAACTGTTACATCACCCTATACGGGAAGAACATGGCTGGATAAAAATCTAGGCGCTTCCAGGGCCTGTACAACCTATAATGACTCACTTTGTTTTGGAGACTATTATCAGTGGGGTAGAAACACGGACGGTCATGAAAAACGAACAAGTTTAACAACTTTAACGAAAGCTGCAGACATAAATAATGCAGGGGCCGACTTTATTGTCGATGGTTCATCTCCTTACGAATGGGCGGCAACAGACACTACCGGTGCTCTAAGAAGTGCGAACTGGTCTAAAATAGATGGTACGTCAGTCTGTCCGGCAGGATATAGAGTTCCAACAAACTTCGAAATAATAGATGAACTTACTGATAGCGTAGATGGCTATACCGATAATATCGATGCTTTTAATAACTTTCTAAAACTGCCATCATCAGGATTTAGAGATGCTGTAGATGGCGGGATGACAATGGTTAATACATATTCTTCTCTCTGGTCGAGTACATTTAATGCCACTTATACGACATCAGGGTATTGGGACACTTCCGCCGCGGCTCATATTTTAGCAAATACCAGAGCATACGGTAGAAGTGTCCGTTGTATCAAGAATTATTAGGCTATAGAGAGTAGATGTACATTTAGGGTTGAGAGGGAAAATTCCTCTCGTCTCTATGCCCAGCCTTTCTCTATTTTATTTCCATTGCTCTTCGCCTTGTCACTTTTTTGTATTTTGAGAGGGTAATCGTTTGCAAAAAAATTATGATCAGTTAAATGAAATTTGATCTAACGGCTGTAAATAATTTCAGAAAGATGAATGTTTATTTGGAGGTAAAAGCCTCTGTAGGCTTTAAGAGAGCGTTAACGTTTAAGCTTACGTTTCTCATTTTTGGCTTTTGCTTTAAATAGAATTGGCACGCCCTCAAAGTTAAAGGCTGCGCGCAGCTGATTCGTCAGGTAGCGCCTGTAGGTAAAGTGCAGTCCTTTCGGTTTGTTCATGACCAGGGCGATCTGCGGTGGGCGGATGTCATACTGGGTCGCATAGTAGATTCGGATCATCTGCCCTTTCATAGACGGCAGGTGGTGTTTACGCTGTGCCCACTCCAAAGCTTCGTTGAGCTTCGCAGTCGGAATACGTTGCGAGAAGTTGTTATTGATCTCGATGAGCTTGTCGAAGATCTTTTGGACACGTTGACCGCTTTGTGCCGAAATCGTGATAATCGGTGCATAATGCAAGAACTTAAACCGGTCGCGGATCTCCTGCGTGATCTTGGCAAACTCTTCACCGTCTACTTTGTCCCATTTGTTAAGCACGATCAGACAAGCCATACGGTTACTGTCGACAAGCCCGGCAATTTTTTCGTCGAGTTCTTTGAACGGCTCGGAAGCGTCAAGGACGAGCAGGGCGATGTCAGCGTCTTCGAGCATCGCTTCGGTACGCATCAAGGCATACTTCTCAATTCCCAGGATCTTGCCGCGTTTACGGACACCGGCCGTATCGATAAAGGTGATCTCTTTGTCCTGATATTCAATGGTCTCATCAATCGGATCGATCGTTGTCCCGGCAACCGAACTGACAACCGAACGCTCTTCATTAAGCAGGGCATTAAGCAGAGAGCTTTTTCCGACATTGACACGGCCGATGATGGCAACACGCATCTTGTCAAGAACCGTTTCATCGAACTCGCGTATGTTGTCATTTGGACCAAAGATAGAGTCATCCACAAAGACCTCTTCTTCGGCATTCAAGACCTCTTGCTGAAATTCATAGTCCTCGCGCGGATCAAAATAGCCGTCATCATCTTCGACCTCTTCAAAGTCATCTTCGTCATCAAACTCGTCATACTCTTCATCCTGGAAAGAACCCGCTTCAAAGCCGTCTTCCTCGATCTCTTCAGTGTGGCTCTCTTTTTCTGCGGCCACAGGTGCTTCGACCTTCTCTTTTTCCGGCAGCTGATCTTCGATCCACTGCAGCAGGGCATTGATGTGACGGTTGTGTGAGACCGAGATGCCAAAGATGTTCTGACATCCGAACTCATAATATTCCCAGACTTTTTCCATCATCTTGTCGTTGTCGATCTTGTTGACAACAAGACACATCGTCTTACCTTTTTTTTGCAGTTCATAAAAAAAGTCTCTATCCACTTTTTCAGGAAGACCTTTACCATCCACCATGTACAAGATGATGTCGGCTTCGTTTGCTGCTTTTACCGACATCTTTTTAATGGCATCAAAAAGTTCGTTACCCTCGTCAAGACCACCTGTGTCCAGGATCTCAACCTCTTTTTCATTCAGTTGCAAGACGCGGCGTTTTACATCACGGGTAGTACCTGCTTGTTCAGAGGTAATCGCATCACGCTGTTTCAGCAGACGGTTAAAAAATGAGCTTTTGCCCACATTCGGACGGCCGATAATGGCTAGTTTTTTCATAGTATTTCTTTGTGTTTAGGTGCTTAGGAGAGAGTAGGCCAAGAAAGTCGTTTAAAAATTGCTTGTGTAAAAACCTGTTGCTTTTACGGTGTTTTCAATAAAGGATGAAAACCTGCCTAACCTTAACTAAGGGTAATATTGTGGAATTATATCTAAATTTCTGCGTAACTGTATTTTGGGCAGGGGTTAGTGTTTGATACGAGATTAAAGATACGCTACCCCGGTCGTTAGAATTGGGATAGTATGTTATATTGTCTCAAACTCTTTTTCAAGTGTATTTTTGTCACTATAACCAATGAAACTGATGGCCATAGTGCTGCAAGCGTAGCTAAGAGGATGAGACTGTCCCTTTTTTTATCTCGTCTTTCCGCCAAACTAGAACAAATATCAGAATAAAAATTAGTATTTTATCACAAATATAAATAAAATATTTGTGATACAATGCACTTTGGTTTATTTAAAGGTGCACATATGAAACGCTTTCTCGCTCTTCTTCTCTTGGTAACAGGTATTACCTGCTTACACGCTTCTAACATTGATCTGTCTATATCGAAAGGAATGGATCAGGCAGTGATCATTCAGCTTACCCCTTCTCCCGCACAGACCGATGTCTGGAACAACGCCAAGATCGAAGTCTCTTTTAACGTACCGATCGACGCTTCGAGCGTGCAGAAAAACAACATCAAACTCGTCCATCTCTCCTCCAAGACCAACGACCACATCGACGGTGCCATCAGTTACGACAAATACGACAACAAAGTCGTCTTGACACCAAGCACTTTACTTCCTGTAGGCACGTATGAAGTGGAGATCAAAAGTCTTAAAGCGGACAAAGACTATAAAACGACGCAGATCAAAGAGATTAAGTACCGTTTTTATGTGCCCGAAGTGATTAATGGGCATCAGCTACCGCCTGAGCCTGACCCGGTAGTGAACAACTCGACACTGCTTGGGATTGATGCTAATGGGAATGGGGTGAGAGATGATGTGGAGCGGTGGATATATAATCGTTTTCAAAGTTTTGAAAACGCAGGCATTGACAGAGCGATAGCTATGCAATATGCTAAGGCCACTCAAATTATTATTCAAGAACCTGAGAAAGCATATGAAACGAAAAACTACCAAAACATGCATGATGCAATTGACTGTCAGTGGTATTATTTTGACCGACAACTCAAAGATATTAAAGATTATTTTAAAAGAATGAAATACAGACAAGAACATTATATATTTGATGATGAAATGAAGGATGTGATTTTCAGTACCAGAGAACGTTTGGAAGCGTATATGAAGTATAACAATTCGCTTAGTGGACATACATATAAGAGTAGACCAATAGTCAAAGAAAAATGTGATTTTGATATTGATATTGTTTGGAAACAGCAATGAAAACAATAGCTTTATTCCTGTTTTGTCTATTAACCATTAGTGTTTCTGCCCATACAATTCAAATAGATGAACGAAAGGTTGATATTTATTTTGGTAATGGAGTATGGAATGATGATCAAAGTGCAGAAACCGGACGTAAAGAACTTGAAGACACTATTAAAGCTGAATTGAATCGTCCATACGAAACAGTTACATTAGCATTTAATCATACTTATGGAAAACGTAGAGATTTGATCGAGACATTTTATCAGCTCAAGGAGTTAGGGCAAATTAGTGCAGGGTACTTTCATGTGCTTTCTAATATTATGACCCCTGAATATCTTATTTTTTTTCAAGATATTTACTTAAGTGGTGTTGTTTCTGAGTAATAAAATGACATACAAACAATGATTCATGATTATCAAACTGATTTGAACGCTAGTCATAGAGTGTTGCTTGTAGCACATTCACAGGGAACTCTATTTGGTATTAGAATATTTCAACGACTTGCTCCGTGGCAACAAATGTATTTTAAACAAGTTTCTGTCGCGACACCAGCCAGCATAGTCCCTCATGAGGGTGATTGGATTACAGAGGAAGACGATCTCGTTATTAAACAAATTTTAGATACTGCCATTATTGGTACAAATAGTTTAAATGCAAATGCAAATAACACACAAGCTTTATTCGATATTTCCGGTCACAAATTTATTCCATCTTATTTAGGTGGTAATGACACACATATAAAAATAAAAAATGCCATAAGAAATGCTATTGATAATTTGGAGCAGTTACCCTCTCAGTGGCAGATCGAGTCCGAAAACAATACCACTAACTTCTGCGAAGAGCGGCGAGCAAAACTGGTGCATTTTAAAGATGCCGTTGCTCCTATGGATCAAGTCTATCCATTTAACATCGTAACCGACAGCGATGACCGTCAGCTTGGTAAAGTCTACCAAATACCCGATGCCAATGGCTCAAATAAATACGTACTGGCATCGTCAAGCGGAACCAACATTATCAATATTGAAAATCAAGGTGTAATACTCGACGACAGCGGCAACGATGTCGGCTGCTATCAGCTTGAAGGGACAGATGACGAGATCGTCAAGGGATGCGGTGATACTAAACCTACTGACGGCGTACTCGAAGTCGATCTCAGCTGGAAAAGTCCCGACATCGACCTAACACTTTCCGTCATAAAAGAGAATGTGGAAGTCGGTGATTTGGACAAGATAGAACAATGCCCAAAACGTCATTGGTATATTGCGACAGAAGCCGATGTGACAAAAGGTACATACTTTGTCCATATCAACGCCGAAGATGTTGCCAAAATCGATGACGCACTTCTGCCTGAGACACTTACGCTGAAAATAGATGCTCCCGGGGGTGGTCTGAATATCTCTATTCCCATTCCGAGTGCAGACCTGCTAAACATGGGTGCAGTGGCCAAGATCATCGTCACGAAACCAGAAGGTGGCGGGGTTGGTGTTGCTGTCGAAGTGACCGAACACCCTGATGTAGAGTATACGGCAGAGCGCTATCAGTATGATGCTGATGGTAAAGCGTATAACTATGAAGCGGTTTCCTTGTTGAATATAGTCGAATTCGGCCCGATCGCCAATGCCCAGATAGAGATAATGAGCCTGTCTGCGAGCGACTTCGGACGGGTGGTCTATAACGGCTACACCTCGTCAGGAGACACGCTTGAGACCAACGGCTTGATGCTTCTGCCGTCAAGCTTCAAACAGTCCGTAGCCAGCGACGGTCTCTACCTTATCTCCGCGAGAGGTGGCGAAGATGTCGATACCGATGACGACCTGAATATGGATATAACGCCGACTACCAACTTCGGCACTATCCACGCCATTGTCTCGGGTGCGGCGATTAAAGAGAACGGTCTGAAGGTCAACATCCTTACAGAGCTGGGGTATCAGGTCAGTAAAGATCTGCTTCTTAATGCTGAAGATGCTCTCGGTGTACCGTCCAAACTCGATGAGGCGGCACAGGCCCTGCTTATAGAAGATATGAACAAGGACGGCGTCATCGACCGCCACGACTTCCAATCATGGATACCGTCATTTGACAAAGGCATGTTGAAGTTCAATTATGACAGTGCCATTCATCCAATTGTACTCAAGATCTATAATGCGGATGATATCTATGACGATGTACAGAACTTACTTTATCCTAACATAAAGCCTGTCGCCAATGCAGGGGAAGACCTGAGTATCAAATTTGGTGAAAG
>JBFEJN010000022.1:0-34267 GCA_041553195.1 Sulfurimonadaceae bacterium | reverse complement strand
TGCCCTGGTCAATGACGATGTTATTATGTTCTGCAATGTCATAACTATCTTTTGATGCAACCAATACGGAGCGCTGCAAATCTTTTGCATAAAACTTGTCACCCTGCACGCCATTCTCATCAAGATTGACACTATTTTTAGTTACTCTTGCTGGATCACCTTGCTTCGTGATATACAGTGCTAATACTTTTCCAAGTCTATTTTTATTCATATCATATTCCTCTGTCATGAATCGCTATCAAAATCCAAGGTATCTATGTATGTCTCAAACTCCATCTCTTTGTATTTTTTAGTAGAGATGTACAGCAGGACTTTCATATAATCATCTTGTTCTCGTAAGCCAGGCGTTATATTTATGATATTTTTATCGTTATCTATAAATACAGAAGTCGGGTAAAAGTCATATCCAAGCGATTTAGCAAACGCTTTTCTGCTCCCTTGAAAATCCTTGAACACAATTGTACCACTCTCTTGTGTATAGAGATCGACAAAGACAAAGTTCTTCTCAATCTCTTGAGCGATTTCAGCATCTTTTAGCGTAAACCTTATCATGTGATCACAATATCCGCAATGCGGTTTATGAAAAAAGAGCAGTACAACCTTGTTGTTTGCATTAGCGACTATATCATTGAGATTAATGTCTTTTGCATATAAAGGAGAGTGAAAGAGACAGATTGTCAAAAGAGAGAAAAAAAGGGATTTGTACAATATATTTTCCGAGAGGAGGAAAAAGACATCAAAGATGTCTTTTCAGTGACAGTCAAGTAATTACTTGATCTTGCCTGAACCTTTACCTGTCTTACCTTTACGGTCGACCCAGTTCATTTCAACTTTGTCACCAGCTGCGCCAATACCTTTAAACTGGAATTTAAAGATAGGGTTTTTAGATAGGAATTGACTTACAGATGCATCAAAAACAACTTCACCGTTTACAGTTGCAGTCATATGTGTAATGAAGTTTGCATTCTCTCTGTCACCAGTTTGTTTCTGAGCGATATCATATGTCGTCATGGCATGTTGAGCCATACATTTTACTGATACGACGCCGTTTTTAAGTTTTGCTTTTACTTTCATAATTTACCTTTTTATTTATTCTGATTGTGAGAGTGAGGAATTAACCTTCACATCCACCGAGTGCTACGTCAAGAGTACGCTTACCTGAGTAAAGCTTACCGTCTTGACCTTCAACAATTACAGTAAGTGTAATTGGATCACCAACTGACTTAAGTTTCATTTTCATATCGTAATTGATAATGCTGTATTTAGTGACATCGAATACGATGACAGCTGATTCAGGGTTTGCATCTTGGAAAACTGCAACTGTTTTAGCTGGAATGTCTGATTTGACATTAACAGGAACAGCACCACCGCTTGCAGCTACATCTGGAGTTGTTACTTTAACACCCTCTTCGATAGTTGCTGTAGTACCATACATCGCTTTGATCGCATCGTCAACAGTATGTGCTGTCCATACGTCTGGCTTTTCAGCACGCCAATCTGTAGCACTAAGTGCTGCTGGAGCAGCTGTAAGAGCTACTGCGCTAAGACCAACTAGGCTTAAAAATTTTCTTCTTTGCATGTTATTTCCTTTTATTTACTTGAGTTTAACATAAAATTAACAACGTCTTTCATTTTCTCATCTGAAAGATCTGTTCCACCTCTTGGAGGCATACCGTTAATACCGTTGATTGCATTTTTCAAGACCGCTTCCGGTCCTTTTGCTGCTACTTTTGCCCAGTCTGCTTTGTTTCCAAAGACCGGTGCACCCATTCCGGCAGCACCATGACATACTGCACAAGAAGCTTCATAGTCAGATTTACCAGCTACAACAGCTGCTTTCTCTTCCGGAAGATCACGTACAGTTGAGATAGGCGGCAGGAAGTCACTGATACCAGTACCAGAAATACGGACCTCTTTTGCTGTCGGCTCTAGACAATCTTTCATACAACGTTCGCTAGGGTTGACTTTTTGCGCACCAAAATTCGTGTGGTCCGCATAGTACTTACGTACATTTTCTACACCCTCTGGACCATCGATCTTAGGCTCGAATCCATCGACATTAGGCATTGCAATCTTTGAGAAGTTGTCTTGGTCAAGAACAAACTCGTCATCGACTGTTTCGCCATCTACTTCTAATTCATTAATGCTAAGCATATAAGCTGTCAATGCATATGTTTCATCAACACTCAGTGATTTAGATTTAGGGTGTGGCATTCCATCGTGAATATACCACCACATTGTACTTGCGTGTGGCCAGTATGAACCGAATACACGTGTAGGACCATCTGCATCCGGATCAAAACGTTGGTTCTTCAGCGTTTTCTTAAGATCAGCGCCATTTCCTTTTGAGAGTGATGGATAACCGCCTCCGCCTGAACCGAAGTCACCGTGACACATAACACATTGTGCTTCGTATAGTGCTTCACCATCTTCAACAGAACCAGAACCAGGAGGTGGTGCTTTGTGTGGTGTAACATCTGTGTCCCATGCTGCTAATTCGTTTGCAGTCGGTGTACGTCCATAGTTGAATGTTGTTGCTTCTGCTTGCATGTCGACAACATAGTCTGCAGTTTTACCGCCAACAACAGGGTAAGTCACACCACCGTCGATAACAGCTTTTCCGTCTGCGTAAGCTGTTTGCGCTGTCGTTGCACCTGTATGTGATGCACCGGAAGCTGAAGCCTCGCCATTACATGCAGTCATGAAAAGAGCTGCTGTTGCTGCAACAGATGCCGAGATGATCAATTTATTAATTTTCAACATTATTACGCCTCCTTGTCTATTACAACGTTACCGTTCTCATCTCTTTTGAGTGTCGAACGAAGTTGGATATGGTTTACTGTACCGTCTTCTAGTACTTCCCATGTCTCAATACCATTTCTGTGGTATACAGCTTCAATACCTGTAACCAGAGTCTCTTGGTCGATTGTAGGCTGAATGTAACCTGCATCATCCATCGCACGTGACGCAAGTACGATGCGTTTGCCTTCATACTTGTATGTATAGCTCCAACGAGTCCAACATTTTGGAAGGACAAGACCTTTCAGGTTCGCTGGTACATAGCTGTTTCCGCCATCAAATGAGATATCAACACCCGTGATTGTTCCCATTCCTGACCAGGCAAGACCTTCGATCTCAACAAGATCACCTTTTTTAAGGTCTTTCCATGGAATCTCCGGTGATGGAGATGTTACAGTAGAGTTGACTTCATTAGCGTAGAAGTGTTGGATCGCTTTTCCACTTGGTTTAAGCGCTGTATATTTTGACGTCTCTTCTTTAGCGTAAAAAGGCTCATCAGAAAGCTTGATACGCTTAAGCCATTTAACACAAAGGTTACCTTCCCAGCCTGGAAGAAGGATACGCACTGGGTAACCTTGCTCCGGGCGAAGTGCTTCACCGTTTTGACCATACACGATCATTGCATCGTCCATGACTTTATCCATAGGAATTGTACGTCCCATTTCAGAGTTGTCAGAACCTTCTGCAAGAATCCATTTAGCTTCCGGTTTAACACCAAGGTCTTTAAGAATGTCTTTTAAATAAACACCGGTCCACTCAGCACAACTCATAAAACCTTTAGCGAACTGAAGTGAGTTGAACTGTGGCCCACGCCACTCTTGTCCGCCATTGGCAGGACATTCGATGAAGTGTGTACGTGTTACGCTTGGATACTTTTTAAGTTGATCAAGCGTAAGAACAATTGGCTTCTCAACAAGACCGTGGATCATCAAGCGGTATTCGTTAGGATCGACGTGTGCAACACCACCATGTGAACGGCTGAAGAAAAGACCATTTGGTGTAATAATACCCATTGATTCGTGGATAGGTGTAACTGCAATCGATGCCTGAAAGTTACCCGAAGCCAGAAGCTGAGTATTTCTTCTCAGTACATTGTGCTCATATGCAGACGGAACACCGTAACGATTTTTAGTTACAGGATCTCCAAGTTTTTGACCCCATTTAACATGATGCATGATGAATGGATCGTCTTCTTTATTCGCCTCGACTGTATGGCCAGCAAATACACTTGTACCTGCTAAGGCACCTACAGATAGAGCTGCTTTTTTAAAAAAGGCTCTTCTGTCAGTCAACTCGTCGCTAGAGACAGCTTCGATGTCTGGTTGAGAGTTTTTAATTTCTTTATTACTCATCGTTTCTCCCCATTTAATAAAATATACCTCATTTGTTAGTGCGTACACACATATAAACCGTTAGGTTTTAATACCATCTGAATCCAAGTGTTTGAATGCACTAGAAAAAATTTGACGGTTAATATGTGTATTAACAACCCTGTTAAGACGTAAACAGAATTGTATCACAATCTTATCAAATGATATGGTACTTGATCCTATGTGTTGTACTGCCGATATTACCAAACGAAACACTAACAATAAAACAATGATTATTAACAAGAATCATTAACAGTCTTAAAGTATGGATCAATCAGTAAATTTTTTCTATAGATTGCAGTTTAACAGTACCTGATAATAATGATAAGCATGTAAGCTTTTTATGAAGGATCAATAGCACTTCGTTCAAACCAATGTTCGACTGTCCGTTTCAATGTCGCTTCCTTGCGTCGGTTGAAATGATCGGCAAGATCAAAGTCAGGTTTTTCGGCATTTTCTTTGTACTCGTTTATAAAAGAGGCGTAGAGATCTTCCTTCATTCCTGATACCTCGTAGGTTACCTTGTCATATAATAGGCCTGCTTCAGCAATCTCTTCGCGTGCGAGCTCTTTCGGATTGATGCTGCCGTAGCGATCTTCTTTTGCTAGTGTCATATTCATCTCGATATAAGCGCGCATTGTAGTAAGTGTGTGCTCAAATTGGTCGATGGGCATGCCTTTTGTGTCGTGGATAACGGTAGCATGTTTTTTTGTATATCCCCATCCTCCGCTCAAAGATAGGTCTGCATCGAAAGCGGATTTAATGACCTCTTTGATGGGCGCATCACTGTTAATCATTTGAAAATCTGACATCAATTTACCTGGTTATTGTATATAATCTGTTGTGCCCCATGCAGGGAAAGAGACACACTACTTTTTTTCTATCTTGTCTTTAGCCGTTTTAATGGCACTGTCAAGAGCGGTCTTCGCTGCACTGAAGGCTTGAATCCCCATTCGTTTTGCTTCTTGTGCTTTTTCAGAATGAAGTGCACGAGAACCGCGGACAAAAGCATCCTTGGTCGCTGAACTGAAACGGTCTTTCATAAGTTCGACAGTCTCTTTGGAGATGAGTATCAACTCATCCATATCTAGATGGATGTCTTTGCTGATCTTGGTCAAGAGTGCTTCGGTACTTTTATCTGTCGTACTGGACAAAGATTGAATTGTCTGTGTAAAGACAAGATTTGTCTGTTTGAGTTCATCAAGGTCACCATAATCTGCAAGAACACTTACTTTAAGCTCTTCTGGCATGTATTGCAACTGTTGTTTAAACTCTCGAATCGAATGGATCAAACCGGCACGGATACCTTTTAGGCTGCCGCGCAAGATCTCTTCTGCCGCGTTGGGCGTCGCTTCGGCAACACCGATGGCACTTTGTAAGATCGTACTGATGATCTTACGGATTCTAACTGTTCCCATGGCTCCTTCATTCAGTGTCTCATGGGTGATGTCTTTGGTGATCTCTTTAATGGTCTCTTCGATGTCATGTGCTTTTTCAAGGGTCGTTAAAATAGCAGATTCAACCATCTCTTCAAGCATATCAAAGAGGTCGATAGACTGAAGTTTGATCTGATGAAGATCTCTCTGTACCGATGGAACATCAACAGCAAGATCTTCTTCGATAGCGCTGAATACATTGTATTTGGCATTTTGGAGCTCGAGTGACTTTCGCTCCAACTGACGTTCGATCTGCTCTTTTTGTGTTAACAGATCCTGAACTTCGTCGTGCAGACTTTGTGTCTCGATCTCCAGGATAGATTCTGCAATGATCTTGAGCTCTTGAAACTTGAGCTCTTCTTTTGCAATATGCCACTCTTGCTTAATGTGGTCGGCTAAGGAGTCAACTTTCTTATCAAGGGATTTTGCTTTGCGTTTTTTATAAAAACTGCGTATATCACGTTCGAATTTTTCCATATCCATCATCATTCCTTTGCTTTATAATACCATCTTGATGTCTTGATGTGCTTTAAGGGCCTCAAAAAGAAACGTTCGTTCATCTTCGTTTTGGACGATCAGGTCGAGGTTCAGACTGACATACTTACCGGTCTTGGATGCGTTGGAGTGATTCAGTGTATGGGCACGTTCTAAAATAACAGAGTGTATTGCCGCTTCAAGCTTTTTTCTCTCTTCGCCAATGATCTTATATTTCCAGCTGCACGGGTAGTCGAGTTCCAGTTTTCTGTGTTCACCTTCACCGATGACTTTGAGTATAGGTTTATCTGTTGCCACTGTTTATCCTTTCCGTGTGAAATCGCCGCTCTTGCCGCCCGACTTCTCTTCAAGCTGTACATGGCGGATGACCATACCCTTGTCAATAGCCTTGACCATGTCATAGATGGTAAGAAGTCCGATACTGGTTCCGGTCAGTGCTTCCATCTCGACACCGGTCTGTCCCGTCAGTTTGGCGGTCACCGTCAGTTTGAAACCCGGCAGTTCCGGCAGTTCGTCAACATCACAGTTGATACCGCTGAGGTTAAGGGGATGGCACATCGGAATCAGATCGGATGTCTTTTTTGTCCCCATAATGGCAGCGATGACGGCGGTTTGGAGAACTGGCCCCTTCTTGGTCTTTTCCGTTACGATCGCGTCAAATGCATCCTGGCTCATCTCTATAATACCGCTGGCAACAGCAACACGCGTCGTCTGCTCTTTGTCAGAGACATCGACCATCTTCGGTCGGTCTTTTTCATCTAAATGGGTTAATTGCATCATTACTCTATATAGTGGAATTTGTAAGTATCTGTATTATACCAAAGAAAGGTAGATGGATAACAGCTTGTGAAAAGAGGTGATATTGATGAAATAATCATCATAAAAAGGCATGTAGCACATGTGTATACGCACTATACTTTATATATAGTATTTGTTAGACATTATAATTCGACCGAACATAGTCAACATTGGTTCACTATTGATTCTCTCTCGCTGTAAAGGAGTTTCCGTGCAACACTTAGCAAAGCTTTACGACAACAATGCGACATTGATCCAAAAGTTTATTGTCTCATCCCTTCGAAGATTGCAGCTTCGTGAAGTCAATAATGAAACGTTTAAAACACTGAAAGAGGCCTTCCCAAGTCTTGAGCTTCTGTATGAGTGCGACCCTCAGCTGGTGCAGGTGTCAGCCAATTACGGCGAGGGAATTTATGATGTCGAACAGATCGGGAAACGGCGGGACTATCTGGTTGAAGCGGATGCAATCGTTGGGGGCTATTATGTCACTGATCCGTATATATCAAGTGTATCTGGCACCTTGTGTATTACCGTCGTGCATCAGTGTCAGGGTAACTATTTCTTTTTAGACCTTCGCTTGCGTAAATTGCTGGAACGTTTTCATCTTATTGAGAGCGACACGCGGTTCCGTCAACTCAGCCGTTTCTCATACGGGTTGATCGGCGGCGGGCTGTTGGTCTTCGGTCTGTTTGTCGTTTTGTACGGCTTGGGCAGTTTTGTGATGTATCTTCTTTCGGACGAGCCGATGAGCCTGGAGATCGTCTTTAAACCGGTAATCGCCTTGACCCTGGGGCTGGCGGTGTTTGACCTCGGCAAGACGATCTTTGACCAGGAAGTTCTGACAAGCGCGCAGAACATCACAGAGGTCTTTAACCCAAAAAGTCTTATTACTTTTATGGTCTCCATTATTATTGCCCTGCTCATTGAAGCCCTGCTGATCGTCTTTAAGATCGCGATCCATGACTATAAAGATCTCTATTATGCCGCCGCGTTGATCGTAGCCTTGTCACTCCTGCTGTATGTTTTCAGCCTCTTTGTGGACATGCAGCAAAAAAACAAAAAGCTCGAAGGTAAAAAATAAAGGGCACCTCTATACCCGTTGGCGTGCTGCCTCGTATTCATGGGGATGGTTGAGGTTGGCAAAAGGGGCTTCGTCTTCGAAAAAAACAAAATGTGTTTTGACGCTTTTGAGCAGCTGTCCAAGACGGTGGTTGTCCTCTAAGAGCATCTGCTCAAACGAGGGAAGCAGTGAGCGGTGGTAAATGCCGCACAGTGGATGGCTTCCGGAGGCTGTTTGCGCGATGATGGCATCGTATTGGCTGCTGTCGTTTTCGAGCAGTGTCCGGATCTCTTTTTCGGAAACAAAAGGGGTGTCGACGCTGATGACAAAAAGGCGTTCATCGGGTAGTTCTCTAAAGATCGCCTCAAACCCGGCTGTCGGAGCAAAAAGATCCTCGCTCGTTGCGTCCTCGATAATTTTTGCCCCAAAATCAAACTTGTTCTCTTTGGCAGAAATATAAACATGTTCAAAGAGTTTCGAGAGGCGTTGGTACTGGTATTGCACAAGGGTATCACAGCCGCCGAAAGGAAGAAGCGATTTGTCCTGTCCCATGCGGGAACTCTTTCCCCCCGCAAAAATAACACAACTCATACGAAATGGAATGTTCTGTTCAGACATGATTTCCCTTCTTTTGTTGTAAAAGTATAGTCTGTATCGTGTAAAAATCAGGAACGCACAAAATTGGCTTTTACCAGTTTTAAAAAGAGCAATACCGACAACCCTGACGCGCCGAAGATCATCGCCATGACCATGATCTGGTAACGGGCCGCGATAAGCGGTGAGACATCCGAAAGGATCTGTCCCGTCATCATGCCCGGCAGCGAGACAAGTCCGACGGCAAAGAGGGCGTTGATAACAGGAATGAGTGCCGCATGAAAGGCCTGCGTCGAGGCGCGATCATAGTCCACCCCGTTCGAGACTTCCGAGGAGAGCCGTTCGGCGGCAAGAGAGATCGCCGTCATGGCATTGGCGAAGATCATCCCGGCAAGCGGGATCATATAGCTCGGTTGAAACCAGGGGTCTAGGCCGATGACCACCTGTGTTATAAAAAAGAGGGTAATGCCGCCACCGACGGCGATGCTTGTCAAGGACTTTACAAAAAGAGCACGGCGCCGATGCGCAACAGTACGCAGTGATATCCAGCCGGCCGCAAATAGCATCACACCCAGAGTCAGCAGTACAAACCCGCTGGTCTCGGCTTTGAAAATATAGATGAGAAAGTAACCGATAAGCAGCAGCTGCAGCACCATTCTTGCCATGGCATAGAGGGCTGTTTTATATTGCAGTGACTGATAGGCCATGACGCCGATAACAATGACGGCAGGGATAAAAGAAAAGATCAGGTCATAAAGTGAAAGGGTATGCATAAGAGTGATTGTAGCATATTGAATGAAGGGGCATATGCCTAAAATACATTGATGTTAAATAAAGTGCTATTATACTAGATGTTTTGTTTTGAGAAATCGGTATTGTTAAGGAAAAGATGTGAATCAAAAAATGCTTAAATATATAATTCAATTGGTGACATTTACTATGTTAATGAGCCTGATTAGCGGATGTGGGGCAAGACATACGCATTATAACAGCAGTGCTGTTCAGTTCCTCTACCCGGAGAAGCAAGAGAAACAGACGCCTCAGATCCCGACCCTGTCTCTTCCGCTGAAGGTGGGAATTGCCTTTGTCCCCGAGACGTCAGGGGGCAGCACCTATTATAGCCAGGGCAATACTTTTACCGAAAATGATAAAATGAAATTGCTCAAAGAGATAGCTGCGAATTTTGGGAAATATGAGTTTGTGCAATCGATCGAGATTATCCCGTCGGCTTATCTTCGCCCGAAAGGGGGCTTTACGAACTTGGACCAGATCGGGACGATGTACGGCATAGATGTGATCGCTTTGGTCTCATATGACCAGCATCAGTTTACCGATGAAGATGCACTCTCGTTGAGTTATTGGACTATTGTTGGTGCCTATATCATACCAGGCCAAATAAATGATACGCATACGATGGTTGATGCGGTCGTGTATGATATAAAAAGTCGTAAACTACTTTTCAGGGCTCCGGGGGTCAGTCTCATCAAAGGAAGAGCTACCCCCGTCAATGCGTCTAAAGAGTTAAGAGAAGATAGTATTGAGGGGTTTACAATCGCCAGTCAGGATCTTATCGTCAATTTAGATACGCAACTGCAGCTTTTTAAAGAGAAAGTCAAAGATGCGCCAGAAGAATATAAGATAACGAACAAACCCGGATATACCGGCGGCGGTAGTGTTGACATTTTTATGCTCTTGTTTATCGGTATTGTAGGCGGATTTGGCTTTTGGAGTAGAAAACGTCAAAACAGATGAAGTATCATCTACCGATAATAAGTATCTTCATTATTGCTATCGCTCTAGCTGCATATATATTTGACACTATGTCATCGACCTTGATTTACGACAGAGATGCGATCTTGGACGGAGAATATTGGAGAGTGCTGAGTGGGTATTTTGTACATTTTTCCGGACTGCATTTGAGTTTCAATGTTATAGCTTTCGGGGTTACAGGATGGATTATCGAAGAGAGAGGATATCCTGGCTATAGTTTATTGATCTTTATGATGGCATTCACAATCGGTGTAAGTCTTATGGTACTAAAGCCGGATATGAAGTTGTATGGCGGTTTGTCGGGTATCGCGCACGGTTCACTTGTCTATTTGGCTCTCTTTGGATTAAAAGAATCTTATTTTTGGAATAGGATGAGTTGGCTGATTCTTGTTTTTGTCCCTATTAAAATAGGGACTGAAATAGTTATAGGCAGTTCGTTGGCGTATAGTACTGAAACATTTGTACCTATTGCATTAAGTCATTTAATCGGAGTTGTTGTTGCATTAACACAGTTTTATATTCTACAGACTATAGAGCGGCAACAGATAGATGAGTTAAATTAGAATACCGGAACAGAAGTCCGGTAAGAGAATTATGATAGAGAAGCCGGATCCGTAATATAACCGGTAATAGCAGACGCAGCAGCGACCGCAGAGTTGGCAAGGTAGATGCCTGAACTTCGGGCACCCATACGGCCGACGAAGTTGCGGTTGGTCGTTGCAATCGCCACTTCCCCGTCACCCAAGATCCCCATATAGCCGCCTAGACAAGCGCCACAGGTCGGATTGGAGACAACGCCGCCGGCATCGATGATGATGTCGATGTAGCCCAGTTTTTCGGCATCTTTAAAGATCTTCTGTGTTGCAGGCGTGACGATCAGACGGGTACGGCGTGCGACACGCTTGCCTTTAAGAATCTCAGACGCCATCTTAAGGTCTGAAAGACGGCCGTTCGTACATGAACCGATAAAGACCTGGTCGACGGCGATCTTGTCTGCAACCGCCTGGCTCAACGGTTTACCGTTTGACGGCAGTGAGGGGTAGGCGATGACCGGCTCAAGTTTTGAGACATCGATCTCGATGACCTGCGAATATTTCGCATCTTCATCCGAGTAGTGAATTTTCGGTTCACGGGCAAGGTCTTTGTCCGCTAAAAACTCTTTTGTGATGTTATCAACCGCGATGATACCGTTTTTGGCACCGGCTTCGATGGCCATATTACAAAGGCTGAAACGGTCATCCATGCTGAGTGTCGCGATCGTGCTGCCTGTAAACTCAAGTGCCTGGTAAAGGGCACCGTCAACACCGATCTGACGGATGACTTCGAGGATGAGGTCTTTTCCGTAAACGTTCGGCTGCAGCTCACCGCTAAAGACAACCTTGATGCTCTCCGGAACTTTGAACCAGTTACCGCCGGTGATCATACCGAAGGCAAGGTCGGTGGAACCCATACCGGTAGAGAATGCGCCAAGTGCACCGTGCGTACAGGTGTGTGAGTCGGCACCGATGATGACGTCACCTGGAACGACAAGTCCTTTTTCCGGTAGAAGCGCGTGCTCGATACCCATGTCTTTTTCATCAAAATAGTTTTTAAGATCGTGTTTGTATGCAAAGTCGCGTGAGATCTTTGCCTGGTTGGCAGAGGCGATATCTTTCGCCGGGATAAAGTGGTCAAGAACCAAGGCAAAACCATCCGGGTTAGCCAGTTTCTCTGCACCGCTCTCTTCGAACGCTTTGATAGAGATAGGTGTTGTGATATCGTTACCGATGATCATGTCGATTTTTGAACGAACGATCTCACCTGCATAGACTTTTCTGCCTACGTGTTCAGAGAAGATCTTTTCAGTTATGGTCTGTCCCATAATTAGCCTTTGTATTGTATATATCGTGAATAGGTCACTTAAAATTGGCGCGATTATACCATTTTGGTGCTGTGGAGTTTTTGAGTTGACGACATTAGCCTCGTCATCTGGTATCTAACGGGTGCGTATAGGGTAAAAAAGGAGACCTGTTAATCACTATCGACGATCTCAAGTACCAGGGGCGGCTGTTTCTGTTTTTTACGGAGCCAGTTCAGAAAATGGAGCAGCTTCGGCCGGCTGACGATTTTACGTTCAAACCGGAACTTTCCGGGATAATCCATCAGTACAAGCCCCATTAAAATACTCAACAACCCCTGACCTGGCAATACTAACATGGCAAAGCCTGCCAGCAGCAGTGCAAAACCCATAAAGTTTTTCATGAGCAGTACCATGAAGCGCAGTACCGGGTGGAGCTCTTTCCATTTCGTCGGTTCACGTTTATTGTGGGCAAAATAGTCGTAGGGAAGCTGGGCGACAAGCCAGGGAAGCAGTAAAATACTGCCGATAATGATGGCAAGAGAGCTGACGGCCATACTGCTTAACAGTATTTCGTGTTCAGATATCCATTCCAGAAATAGCTCTATCATGACTTCTCTCCTGTCTCGTTTATATGTTTCCAGATCATCAAGAATAGAAACAGCATGGTTCCTGCCAATGAAAAAAGCAGTGCTCTATCTGCCCCGTAACGGTCCCATATCAATCCAATAAGAATGGACGAGACGAAAACCGCAAATGCAAGTATGGTGTAAAAGAATCCGTAGGTCAAGGCCTTGCTGGTCGCTATGTCTGAGATCTGTGCCCGAAGTGCATTCAATGAGGCTGTGGTGTAGAGACCGAACCCGACATAGGCCAGTATGATTGAGAGGGGAGAACCCTGGATCATGAGCAGGGTGGTTATGACACCGATGGTATAGGCTGCAATAAGAATATGGCGACTTTTATAGCGGTCGATCAATCTGCCGATCGGATAACTGAAAAGTGCCTGCGACAGAGTAAGCACCATCAGGAGCAGTGGAATATGCAATGTCTCGAAACCGTTCTCTTTGGCCCGCATGATAAAGAACGGCTCGGTAAACAAAAACGCGGTGAAACCGGAATAGATGACCATAGGCCAGATGAGTTGTCTGTCAGACTCGCTAAAACGGATTCGTTGGCGGGTCGACGGTTTTGGTCGTTTCTCTTTGACAAAGATGATGACAATGAGGACACCGATCAGTCCCGGCAGTGCAGCAAAAAGAAAGATGTTCCTGACCGTGGTCTCGTTCTGTCCGACATAGAGCAGCAGTAAAAAAACAGTCAGTGAACCCAGAAAGTGGCCGGTCGTGTCAAGGGTTCGGTGAATTCCGAAAGATCGCCCTGCATGGCCTGCCGATGAAGAGTTGGATATGAGTGTGTCTCTGGGTGCTTCACGAAGGCCCTTGCCGAAACGTTCTGTTGTCTGCACAATTGCGGCACTGCCCCAGTTTGAAACAAAGTAAAAAAAAGGTTTGGCAAGGGCGGAGAGCAGATAACCACCGACGACCAGAGGCTTGACAATACCGAAACGGTCAGAGAGATAGCCTGAAAGTAGCCGTGTGGCATAGGTGACAAAAGTTGATATGGCGATGATGATCCCCAGTTCGGTATACCCGGCGTTAAGATATTCGATGATAAAAACAGGGAAAACAGGTGTGATCATAGCCGTTGAAAAGTCAACAAAAAAACTCACCACTGCAATCCAGAGAATATTTTTATTCATGGTACTCCGTCCTTCTTGTTCAGAGACTGTCTGCCTGTGCAACATCGTCAGTTGTCATCTGCGATATTCTTGTAAGCTGCTCTTTCGCGATCATTCTTCCGAGTTCGATCATCTCGTAGGCTCTGTTGAACTCATAAAAACCGCAGGCATCATGAGGTATGCCAATCGTGATGTCAGGTGAATAACCGGCTATTTTATAGGCAGACAAGGCATTTTGCATGGTATCAAGCGTGTGTCCTATAATATCTGATATACCCATGTTCTCAAAGGTGCTTTTGGACTCTTTGGTAAAGAGGTCTTCAGCTTTTTGCGTTAGGTCAAAGAACGCCTTCTGTATGCCGTTCTCTTTTTGACGTGCATGGTTGGGAATGGCGACTTTATACGCTTTTGTGCTCTGCGCATCCAGACTGACAGCGATCGTCATATCGGTGTTATCTGACATGGTCGGCGCAATCGGGATCGGGTTTAACACACCGCCATCGATAAGATATTGGTCCCCGATCTTCTTGGGTGTCAAAATGGTAGGAATGGCAACAGAAGCTCTGACTGCATCCAAAAGTTTTCCTTTCTGAATCCAGACCTCTTTTTGGCGAATGATGTCGGTAGCGACAGCAGTATAGGCAATAGGCAGCTCTTCGATGGTAATATCGCCGATCATCTCCGCGAGAATTGAGAAGACTTTCTCTCCCTCAATAATGCCGTTTTTTCCCAGCGAGATATCAAGCAGTTTGACTGTGCCCATGAGGTCAAGTGACAAGACCCATGCTTTAAAGTCTCCCAGCTTACCGCAGGCATAAAGCGCACCGATCAGAGCGCCCATGGATGAACCGGATATGGAAGAGATAGTGTAACCGCGTTCCAGGAGTTCTTCTATGACCCCGATGTGAGCATAACCACGTGCGCCCCCGCTACCTAACACCAAAGAGATATTCTGACCCATTTGTTCAGCCTTTCAAGCTTATAGAGAGTTACGATTTTATTCTCTTAAGTATAGCAGAATCATGAGAAAAATATGAATATAGTTCATAAAATGAATTAAGTTCATTTTAATACTATAGGCCATACAATGCTGCTATTAATCAGCAGAGGGGGAGTCATGTCACGATTAACGGCAAAGATGAAGAACATGAAGCGCGACCTTATCTTGGAAAAAGCGTCAGAAATGTTCGAAAAATTGGGATTTGCAGAGCTTAAAGTTTCCGAACTGGCCCAGGAAGCCGGTGTCAGTGTCGGAACCATCTACTCCTATTTTGAGTCTAAAGAGGGCTTGTACAGCGCCTGCGTAGCGATGGACATTGAACACGCTTGCATGCTGTTTGAAAAACTTTTTGACCAGGATATGCCTTTTGAAACCATGTTGGAAGAGACGGTCAGGATCAAATTCGAAATCATTACGCAAAAACGTAAGTCTCTCGAAAGCGGTGTTCTGAATAACCCCTTCTTTTTTGAGTCACAGCAGATCGAACACAAAGAGGCTTTTGACAAGATCTACGGATTCTATATCGAGCCTATCGAGAAGATAAAAGCGGTCGACATAGACAGTTGGCAGTTGGTCTACATATTGAACTCCATCGGAAATGCCTATGTCCTGCGCTGGATCGAAGGTGAGCTCGATTCGTTAAAGGGCAAAGAGAAAGAGGTCTGTGCGATCTTTATGAGCATTTTGAAAGGATGATGATGAAAAAAATATTACTGGTTCCGATGCTTTCTGCTGCCTTATGGGGCTCGAACCTGAGCAGCTTGATAGAAAAAGCACAGAGCAATGAACTGATCGATGTCTATAAAGCAAAGCTGACCTCTTCGAAAACGGCTTATGAAGCGACCAAATCGTCGTATTATCCACGGATCGATCTGGGCGCGTCCGGGCAGTTGATCTCGCCTAAAGACTCTCTTGGGGCAGGTCAAATTTACAACGTGCATGCGGAAGCGTCGATGGTACTGCTCGATGGCTTTAAACGCGAGAACATCCTTGATGAGAAGACCAAGCTCCGTCATGCGAGCGAGTTTGATCTTGCGCAGGTAAAAAAAGATGTCGCACTGCAGGTTGCAAGCCTCTATTTCAACCTTCAGATCATTCAGGCGGATATCGATGCCCTCGAACAGACTCGCGAACAGCTCACTGAGCAGCTTAATCAGCAAAAAAAGTTTTTTGAGGCAAAACTGACCACAGAAGACAATGTTGTGCGGATCGAAGCGGCTGTTGCCAACGTGGACTACCGAACAGAGGTCAAACGCTATGAATATGACGAAACCATGGCGAAACTCTACACCCTGACAAATGAGGTGGTCGATGCAGTTGAACCGGATGGTCTCATCGAGCCTTCATTCGGTAAGACAGAGGAGCTGGACTCTCTGAAGTCGATGGCATCGACAGCCGAAGCCGTTCGTTTTAAAGCCGAACAGGTTGACAGTTCGTATTATCCGAATATCACTTTGAGTGACCGTTTCGGTTACACGAATTATCAAGATGACAGTCTTGAAGAGCTTGGACTGCCCGGTGTTGAACGGATCAACACACAAAATGTCCTGATGTTGAATCTCAAGATGAACATCATCGATTTTTCGGCAGCGTCACAGCAGAAACAGGTTGTCTTGGCAGAGCAAAAGGCTTTGGAAGCGCAACTTGCCTATAAGCGCAAAGAGACCGAGGCGGATCTTAAACTGGCTGAACGTGCCATCGAACGTTCCAGAAAACTTCTGGAGGCGTCGGTACTTTCCCAGCAGGCATCTGATCGAACCTTTGAGATCATTGACAAAAAGTATAAGGCGCGGGTTGTTGACTATGTCAAATACCTTGATGCCTTGGCCCAAAAGACAGAGGCTCTGGCCCAGTATAACCGTGCAATTGGCGCGTTAGAGATCGCATATGCCCGGTACTACTACTACGCCGGCTTTGATGTAAAGGAATATGTAAAATGATAAAAACAGTAATGATGGCAGCACTCTTAAGCGCTGCGGTAATGGCACAGGATATTTACGCGACGTTTAACGTCAAAGCAGAAAGAGAGGCCAACCTGGTTCTTTCGTCTAACGGTATCGTCAACAAAATACATGTTGATGTCGGTGACAGTGTCAAAAAAGGAGAGGTTCTGTTGGAGCTCGACAGTGATGATCTTCAAACCTCTGTAACACTTGCGAAAAAGCAGATCGAACTGGCGGAGGTCAACCTTCGTTTTGCGCAAAAAGCGTACGAACGTTACACCAAGGTCAAAGATGTGGTTGATGAGGAGGAGTTTGACAAATATGCGTCGAGTTATGAACGTGCAAAGATAGAACTTTCCAATGCAAAAGCCAATCTTGCCTATAAAAGAGCCCTATTGGAAAAGACCCGTCTCAAGGCACCGTTTACAGGTGTTATCGCCTATAAACAGGTTGAACTCGGCGACGGAGTCAGTTCGGCGATGATGGAGACGCTCTTTGTATTGATTACACCAAACAGTCAGGTCTTAGCCGTCATGATCGATGAAAAGTACTGGCAGAAGGTGAAAGTCGGGCAGACCTTTACCTACAGCGTTGACGGAAGCGATAAAAAGCTGACAGGAAAAGTCTCCAAGGTCTATCCTGCGGTCGATGCCACGAAACGGGCCATGGTTGTCGAAATACCGGCCAAAGGATTGAAGGTGGGTCTTTTTGGTCACGGAACCCTGAAGGTTGACTGATGTATAACTTCGCTATCACCCGCCCTATTACGACCCTGATGCTTTTCATGTCATTGGTCATCTTTGGTCTGATGAGTTTCAGCAGTATGAACACCGTCTTGTTCCCAAAGGTCGATTTCCCTATTGTGACGGTACAGACAGCCTACTATGGGGCTGATCCTGAAACGGTGGAGTCCAAGGTCACTGAAAAGATCGAAGAGGCCGTTTCTTCGGTCGCCGGACTGGACAAACTGAGCTCTGTCAGCAGTGAGAATGTCTCGGTCGTGACACTGATCTTCGATATTGAAGTGGACATTACCGAAGCGGCCAACGACGTACGCGACAAAATCTCCGCTCTTCGTCTGGATTCGGGTGTCGAGAAGCCTGTGGTCAGCAAACTCGACATCGGTGCAGCACCGGTACTTTCACTCTTTATCGCTTCGTCGTCGGTTCCAAGCAACAAGCTGATGTTGACAGTCGACGAGGTGATCAAACCGATGATCGAACGCCTCAAAGGTGTTGGAAATATCAATGTCATCGGCTATCAGGACCGTGAGATAAAGATCTATCCGGACCCTTTTGCACTGCGTAAATACGGTCTCTCCGCATTGGACCTTAAACAGCTTATCCAGGCGTCCAATGTCAAGATGAGCGGTGGTAAGCTTATTACAGACCATGACCAGGTCATGGTAACAGTGCATGCAAATGCAACGAGTATCGAGGAACTGGGGAATTTTGAGATCCTTCAGGGGGTCAAACTCCGGGAGATCGCACGGATCGAAGATGCTCTCAAAGACAAGGAAAGTATCTCGACGCTCAATGGTGAACCGGGGGTTATTCTGCAGATTCAGAAGATCTCAGATGCCAACACCCTTAACGTCATCGGTCTCATCAAAAAAGTGATTCCGGAGATCGAAGAGCGTATTGGCAGCGATTATAAACTGCAGTATTTCAATGATACCTCAGACTTTATCAACCAGTCGCTCCACCATGTTCTCTTCGACCTTATTTACGGGGGGATCCTGGCAATTTTTATTGTTTTTCTCTTTTTGCGCAACGTTACCGCGACCCTGGTCTCTGCGATCGCTATTCCAACCTCGATCATCGGTACCTTTTTCCTGATGGATGTTTTCGGTTACGAGCTCAACAAAGTGAGTATGCTGGGGCTAACACTGGCAATCGGTATCTTTATTGACGATGCCATCGTTGTCATCGAGAACATCTATAAGAAGATGGAGAAGGGGCTCAATAAGGTTGAAGCCGCTATTGAGGGGACCAAAGAGATCGCTTTCTCGATTTTGGCCATCTCTTCCATGCTGCTTGCCGTTTTTATTCCCGTAAGTATGATGAGTGGCATTGTCGGGCAGTTCTTTAATGCCTTCGCCTTTACGGTAGCGATCGGAATCTTTATCTCTTATTTTGTCGCGATTATGCTTATCCCTGCTTTGAGTGCCCGCCTTCTTAACAAGGGTGAGTCCAAGTTCTATCATTTGACAGAACCGGTCTTTGTCTGGATCGATAAGCGTTATGTCAAGGTTGTCAGCTGGACGGTAAAGTATGCCAAAACGACGATTCTGCTTTCTTTCTTGGTCCTTATCGGCAGTTTTTCGATGGCTTCCAAGATCGGTAACGACTTTGCGCCCAAAGAGGACAAAAGCGAGATCGAGGTGACCCTGAAAGCTCCTGTCGGGGTGAGTCTTGAGGAGATGCACCGTCGCTGTGAAGGGCTTGCGAATGTGGTGCGAGAGAATGAATTTGTCGAGTATACGGCCCTGACTGTTGCGTACAATGCAACGCATGATGCCAACAGGGCCCAGATCTATGTCAAACTTCGCGATGTAAAAGAACGCAGTACAACGCAAGAGGAGATCATCGTCACCCTCCGTGAGAAACTCAAAGGGTTCGAAGGCTTTGAACGCATCGCCGTTGCCGACATTCCGAACATCAAAGGTGCCGGAGCAAGCTCGCCGTTTGTACTGGTTCTTCAGGGACCGGATCTTGACGGACTTCAGGTTGTGGCAGACAAGGTGATTTCGAGAATGAAGAGTAATCCGGGTATCGTCGATATCTCGACCAACTTTGAGTCAGGCAAGCCGGAACTTTCCATTGAAATCAAGCGTGAGAACAGTACCAACCTGGGTGTCTCCGCCCAGGAGATCAGCGGTATTATCGCGACGGTGCTATCGAGCGACCGTGCGATCTCACAGTTTGAAGAGGGCGGTAAACAGTATGACATCACCATGCGTTTCTCAGATTATTACCGCAAGACTGCGGACGATCTGAAACGACTCGAAGTCAAGACCATGCGCGGTGACTTTGTCGCCTTGGAAGGGCTGGTTAACTTTGTTGAGTCCAAAGGTCCTGTTTCCATTAACCACTTTAACCGTCAACGCCAGATCAGCGTTGAGGCGAATCTTGCGGGTGTACCGCTTGGAGAAGCGGTTAAAGTCGCTCTTAAAGGTATTGAAGAGGACATGCAAAAAGGGATGAAACATCAGTTCCTTGGTATGGCCGAAGAGATGGGCAAGATGGGCAAGGAGTTCGGACTTGCTTTCGGGCTTGCATTCTTGATGATGTACATTATTTTGGCGGCGCTTTATGAGTCTCTGTTACAGCCGTTCATTATTATGGTCGCCTTGCCGATGTCGTTTATCGGGGTGCTTTTGGCCCTTATTATCGCCGGTAAAAACTTCAACCTCTTTACGATGATGGGCATCATTCTGCTCATGGGGATGGTCGGTAAAAATGCGGTCCTGCTTGTTGACTTCGCCAACCAGCAGCTGCGTAAAGGCTCCAGTGTCAGCGAAGCGCTGGTCCTTGCCGGTGAAAAGCGTCTTCGACCTATTCTGATGACCACTTTTGCGATGGTTTTTGCGATGCTGCCGTTGGTCTTTATGAAGGGTGCGGGGTATGAGAGCAACTCGCCGATGGCAACCGCTGTCGTCGGCGGTCTTATCTCCTCCATGCTCTTGACATTGATCGTCGTACCGGCGATTTATAAATTTCTGAGCCCGCTCGATCTCTGGATGCGCCGGTTTTATGACCTGCAGTTTATGAAAGACCGTGTTCGCGGCAAGGCAGAGAGTGATGAGACCGTACATTAGCAGCTCAGCTGAAAACGAAACGATTTTCTCGTTCCGCCTCTGTCGGGGTGGGATGCACACAGCAATCCACATAGACAAGAGATACTATCAATACCACTGCAAACCAACTTCATAAATAACACGTACAGATAAAAAAACTTATGCCCCATCTCAGCTGAAACGAACGAGAGAGCCATAGGAAGATGTGCTACAATCCTGGTATGAAGCTGACTATGATACAAGCGCAGGGTTTGACAAAACAGTACCAGAAAAAAGCGGTGGTCTCCGACGTCGATCTAGCGGTCAAAAAAGGGGAGATCTTCGGTCTTCTCGGCCCCAATGCGGCGGGAAAAACAACCACGATCCGTATGCTCTGCGGCATTATTTCTCCGGACCGGGGAAAAATTCTCATCAATGGCATGCCGATCAAAAAAGCGAAACGGGCTTTCGGTTATGTCGCCCAGCATTTTGGTCAGTACGAAGAGCTTACGGTCTGGGAAAATCTGAGGTTTTATGCGCAGATGTATGACGTCCGGGACAAGGTGCGGTTGAACAGCCTGCTCGAGCGTTACCACCTCAGTGCCTTTAAACATAAAGCTGCAGGACTTCTTTCGGGCGGGTATAAACGGCGTTTGGCACTGGTCTGCGCCCTGGCCCATGACCCGGACGTCCTTTTTCTGGACGAGCCGACTGCCGGCATCGACCCGGTGACCCGCAAGATGCTCTGGGATGACTTTTATGCCCTGAGCGCTGAAGGCAAGACACTCTTTGTTACGACCCACTACATGGAAGAGGCGCAGCGCTGTCACCAGCTGGCTTTTTTGGCTGAAGGAAAGATGATCGCACAGGGGACGCCCGAGAGTATCAAGTCGGCGCTGGGCAATGTCCATGTCTTCAGTATTCGTCAGAACTACGCACCGCAGATCACTCGCGCGATTCAGGCGGTAGAAGGTGTTATTCTGACGAACCAGTTCGGTGACAGGCTCCATATCGTTGCCGATGAAGCGGTAACAAAATCGTCTCTGGAAGCGGTACTGCATGAGGTGGCCGGAACGACGATGAATCTGGAGGTCACCGAACCCGACCTTGAAGATGTCTTTATTGCATTGACACAGGGAGAACACCGATGATCATGGCTATTGTCAAAAAAGAGCTGCTGCAGCTTCGCCGCGACCCGAGACTGATCGCTCTCATCGTTGTTATGCCGCTGCTGCTGCTGGTCCTTTTCGCGGTAGCGCTGAAGCTTGAGCCCAAAAATGTCAAAATGGCCTACCTTGACGAAGACCGCTCCTTTTTCTCCAATCTTATCAAGACGGGTCTCTGGAGCGAAGGCTATTTCGAGATGTACGAGGTGGACTCGAATGCCGCCATTATCGAAGAGATCCGTGCCGGCCGGGCAAAGGCGGGGATGTACATCGACGAGAACTTTTCGGCGCTCCTGACTGAGAACAGACAGCCGCATATTACACTCTACGTAGACGGTACGATGCCCTCACTGACCACCGCCATGAAATACAACTCCAGTGCCGCAACGGACGAAGGGGTCACCAACGACATGTACTTCCTCGATGAGGATGCGCCCAACACCGTAATACCGGACGATCCGTTCATCATGGACACCGAGGTGCTCTTTAACCCGGACGAAAAAGAGACCTGGTTCTTTCTGCCGGGGGTCATCGGGGTGCTTATTATGCAGATCGCGCTGATTTTGACAGGCATCTCTATTGTTCGTGAACGCGAGAAACATACGCTCGAGCAGCTGCTTGTCACACCGATCTCCAAGAGCAGTTTTATTATCGGTAAACTGCTGCCCTATGTCTTTATTGCCCTGACCGACTTCTACTTTATTCTGGGGGTGGGCTGGTCGTTTCTGGACCTTCCGCAGCCCTCATCGCATCTGCTGCTCTTTTTGCTGGCCTTTGTCTTTGTGGCGGTGATGATCTCGCTGGGGCTGCTCATTTCGTTGGTGTCGCAGACACAGCAACAGGCGATGTTTATCGCCATTTTCATTATCGTCCCCTCCATGCTGCTTTCGGGCTTTATCTTTCCGATCGAAGCGATCCCGGAGGTCGTGCAGCCGATCAGTTACGCGATCCCCTTTACCTATTTTGTCGAGATTGTCAGGGGACTGCTTATCAAGCAGACCCATTTCAGCGATCTGTTCAATGATTATGCGGCGCTTGCCGGTTTTGTGGTGGCCTTCGTAGGTGCAAGTATTGTCTCGTTCAGACGGACCCTCTAGGGCGTTGCAATACCCTCGATAAGCAGTTTGTAGTTAGTCTCATAAACAGCCTGTACATTGTCGCTGACGCTGACATGGCCGTCGATGACAAGGCTGGAAAGACCGTGCAGCAGTGCCCAGATCGCAGTGGCAATGAGGACAGGGTCGCCGGGCTTGAATATCTGCTGCTGTTGTCCCTGAATGATAATGGCGGCGAGTTTGTGAAAACCGCTCTCGTCATCGTGTTCGACGACCTCTTGGGAACTGTCCCCATTTTTAAGCCGGTGAAGGTCCGGTTTGTCCTCTTCGCACATCTCTTCACGCTCGCGTGACATGGCCGGACCGAAAAGCAGACGGTAGAGATTCGGGTTCTCTATCGCAAAGGTAATGTAGGCCATACCCATGTCGTGAAACCGCTCTAAAAGTTGTTTTTGCGCATCGTTGAAAGCGGGGGAGACGGCCAGGTCCAGCTTTTTGAAACCGCTGTTGATGACCTGCTTCATGAGGGCGTCTTTGCCTGAAAAGTGGCGGTAGATCGCAGATCTTGACGTGCCGAGACGTGCACTCAACTCCCGCAAGGTGATCGCTTCGATACCCTCTTTGTCTATCATCTCCAAAGCGGTTTGCAAGAGGCTCTCCTTGAGATTGCCGTGATGATAGGTATCGCTTTTTTTGGTGGCTGTGTCTTTATTCATATTGCTATTTTAACGAATTTTTACTAAATATGTTGACATTGACAACATTAGTATGTTAACATCGTCAACATTAAATGTGAACACTGTTCACATCAAGGAGATGAGATGTGCAAATTAAAGCTTGACCCGGTAACCAGGCAGTGGTTTTTAGGACCGGCAATAATGCTCTGGACGGGTATTTACTTTACCGGTTTCGATGTGGTACACTGGTTGATCTATGTTCCGGCGGTCATGTCGGTGTTTGCCTTTACGACAGGGGCCTGCCCGGGGCAGATCATGATCTGCAAACGCCGTGAGCTATTTAAAAAATGGAGAGATAAATCATGAAACGATTACTATTAAGTGCGGTGATGGTCGTCAACGTCTGGGCCATCAGCAATTTCGAGCTGGCCCAAAAAAGCGACGCGGCGATGAGCGGTTACGGCGATGCCAAAGCGGAGATGGTGATGACCCTGGTCAATGCCAACGGCCAGGAGCGTGAACGTACCATGAAGTCGATGATCCTTGAGAAAAAAGGCGGCGACAAGTCTTTGATGGAGTTTTTGACACCGGCAGACGTCAAGGGCACAAAGTTTTTGAGTTATGAACATGCCGACAAGGACGACGACCAGTGGCTTTACCTGCCGGCGCTTAAACGGGTCAAACGTATTGCCTCCAAAAACAAGTCGGGCTCATTTATGGGGAGCGAGTTCTCTTATGAAGATCTGACCGCCTTTAACATTGACAAGTACAGCTACAGCGGCGACGCCGTCGAGGTTGTTGTTGACGGTAAGACGATGTACAAGGGCGAGAGGATCCCAAACAGCAAAGATTCCGGATACACCAAACAGCTCTCCTGGAGTACGACGGACACATTTCTTACGATGAAAGTCGAGTACTATGACCGTAAAAAAGAGCTTTTGAAAACAGCGGTTTTTGAAGACTATAAAAAAATAGAGGGGGTATGGCGCATCGGCAAGATCACCATGACCAATCACCAAAACGACAAAAAGACGATCCTTGTCTGGAAAAACGAGACCATCAAAAACGGTCTGAGTGACAAAGATTTCAACAAAAGAGTGCTTAAGCAATGAGACCGTTTTTAGGTTTGCTCTTGTTTTCGAGTCTGCTCTACGGCGAATTCGAGTACAAAGGGTATGTCGGTGTCGATGCACAAGGCTACATGACCAGGCCTGAAGGCAAACACCCCGCCAATCTTACGTTGCAACAGCAGCTGGAACTGACCTACAGCGAAGGCGACTTTGCAGGGGGTGCAACGCTTTATGCGCAAGAGGACAGTTACGATCTCAGCGATGAGAAAAACAAAAGAAGCTTTGTCCGTATCGATGAACTCTACGGCAAGTACAACTTTGAAAACGACATGCTTTTTGGCGGTCGAAATATCCGTTTCTGGGGCGCCTTGGAGGCCAACAACGTGGTCGATGTCTTCAATACGAAAGATATGCGCACCGACGGACTGGACCCGAAGAAGCAAGGGGCCTGGAATGTCGCCTACAGCCACTATTTCGGCAACAGCGAGATCGCACTGATCGCAAAGCTGTATGAAGAGAAGCAGAAGATGGCCGCCTATCCTTATGTCTATTACTTTTTCCCCGAACAGCTCGGCGGCATCTCTATGGTCTACGACCCCGATCGACGAAGCACCGAGAGCCTCTACTACCCGACGCTTTATCTGAAATGGTCGGGTTCGACCGAGAGCGACTACCCGATCGACTATGCGTTTATCCTGCAGCACGGTTTTGACGCACAGCGTGCCTTTGTCTTGGAACCGGATCTGTCGGCCATGACCAACACGCTCTATCAGGAGGTCTTCCTTGTCAACAAGTTTATGACCTATGACACTATGGTCGTCGGTTCAACCCTCCTGAAGATCGAGGCATTGGCGACGGATGTGATTGAGAGCAATGTGACCAGTATCGGAAAAACCGTCGCCGACTATTACCAGTTCGGTATCGGCGTGGAACATACCCTTACCGGTTTCGCAGGAGAGGCTGACCTGGGGCTGATCGCTGAGTATTACTATTACAACACCTTTGATTCTGGCCCCGACATCGCGACCGATCTGGACCTGTTCCAGGTCTTTGAAAACGATCTTTTTTTAGGGCTGCGCTACACCTTTAATGATAGTGCAGACTCATCTGTTCTCGCGGGTGCAGTTATCGACCTGCAGTACCGGGAACAGAGCTATTCGGTCAAGTATGAGACCCGTTATTTTGATGTTTTGAGTGCAGCGTTCGACTACGCCTATATTAACCCCTCCAAAACCGATGAGACGGCCTACGCCCTGATGGGGTATGACCCGAACAATCCGGGCGTGCCCATTGCGCATCAACGTATCGGCATTAACCTTGCCTACCATTTTTAGGAAATAACTATGAACCGATTTGTCGAAACTATTATCCGTTTTAGATGGCTTATTGCCGTTATGATCCCGCTGCTGACCATTGTGATGGCAGCCCAGCTTAAACACCTTGAGTTCGAAGGGTCGTACCGAATCTGGTTCGGTGCCGATTCCAAGATCTTGAAAGATTATGACGATTTCCGCGCGGTCTTCGGCAATGACGATGCGGTCACCATTATCTTCCGTGACGAAAACGGGGTGATGAACCCCAAGGCGCTCCACGTCATCGACAACATCACCGCGAAGTTCTGGCAGACGAAGCATATTGCCCGTGCGGATTCGTTGACCAATTACCAGTACGTTCATGCCGATCCAGAATACCCCGATGGGGTGCTGGTCGAGGATTTCATCGAGAACATCGACAGCCTGAGTGCCGATGACCTTGCTGAAAAAGCGCGTATTATTCAGCATGAAGATACCGCTCTCCACCGTCTTATCAGCGAAGACGGCAAGACGACGATGATCGTCGGCCGCATGACGCCCAAGGCGGGTGACGACCCGGAGGTCGCAGCAAATTTACAGGCTTCGGTCGAAGCGATCGTCGCGGCTGAAAAAGCAAGCGGCTACCGCTTCTACCTCGGCGGCGGCCCTATTTTGAACATGGCCTTCATCGAGCTCGGGCAGCATGACGCAGGGACCTTTACCCCGCTTGTCCTGCTCATCGCCATGGCGCTTCTGTGGGGTATTTTCCGCCGTCCTTCGGGGATGCTGCTGAGTATTTCGGTGGTCGTCTTTACCTTTTTGATCGTGCTCGCGGTGCAGGTGCTTCTGGGCTACAAGATGAACAACTTTACCGCGAACATACCGGTCTTTGTCGTGGCCATCGGGATCGCGGACGCGATGCACCTTTTCTGGATCTATCTGCTGGGACGGAAAAAAGGGATGGAAAACCATGCCGCTATCCACTACAGTGTCGAGAAAAACTTTTTGCCGGTGCTGCTTACGTCGCTGACCACGGCCGTCGGTTTCGCTTCGCTGGGGATCTCGCATGTCATTCCGATCAAGACACTGGGGATCGCGACGGCCAATGCCGCCCTTCTGGCTTTTGTGCTGACCATTCTTTTTGTACCGGCCATGCTGGCGATCGTCAACCCGAAGGTCAAGCCAAAAGAGCTGGAAGAGGAGAAGGCCGGAAGCCCTTTTGCCCACCGTTATGCGGCCTTTATCGTACGCTATGACGGCAAGATCCTGATCTTTTCTTCCCTGCTGTTTCTGGCCATCGGTCTGGGGGTGGCGAAGGTCGAGGTGGATTCGAATACGGCCCGTTATTTCCGTGACGATGTGGCGTTCAGAAAGACCATCACCTTTATGCAGGAGCATCTGAGCGGTCCGATGGCGTACGAGATCGTCGTCGATTCCGGGGTAAAAGACGGCATTAAATCGCCGGCGTTTATGCAGGCGGTGGAACGTTTCGGCAACGCGTTCAAAGCACGCTACCCCGACGTTCGTCATGTGGCCTCGCTAGTCGATGTTGTCAAGACCTTTAACGAGGTAATGAACGGCTCCAAGAGCGTGCCTGACGACCAAAATCTAATTGCGCAGTATCTGCTGCTCTATTCGCTTTCACTGCCGCAGGGCATGGAGATCAATGACCGTATGGACGTCGATGAACGGCTGCTGCGGGTCACGGCTCTCGTCAATATCGTCGACACCTCACTGGACCTTGAGATGATGGCGTGGGCAGAGTCGTGGTGGAAAAGCACCCCCTATACGGCCACCATGAACGGTCAGACCGCGATGTTCGCCCATATGCAGCATGATGTCACCGACACGCTCATTCAGTCCATACTGCTGGCCATCGGCAGCGTCTCGGTCATGATGCTGCTGATCTTTCGAAACCTGCGGATGATACCGCTCTTTATTGTGCCGAACGTACTGCCGATCGTGCTGGTCGTGGGGGCCATGGGGTGGCTGGGAATGACCATCGACATGGGTGTCGCCATCTCGGGCGCCATCATCATCGGGGTGGCAGTCGACGACACCATCCATTTTCTGGTCAAGTACCGCGAAGCACGGCGCCGCGGCGATGATATCGAAGCGGCATTGGCCTACGTCATGCGCTACGCCGGCAGTGCCATCATTTTTACGACCCTGATCCTGAGCACCGCATTTCTGATCTTCGTCTTTTCACAGTTCCTGCCGAATGTCCATTTCGGTATCGTAACAGCGACGGCACTGATCATCGCGGTACTGGTTGACCTGCTGATGCTGCCAGCCGTTTTGAGCCGTCTCGACGACGGAAAAAAGAGTCTTCTCGTTGCCTGGTGACCCTACTCTCAAGATGAATAACAGCTGTTTGTTCTCATCTTCTTTCACTTTGTCGGCAGTGCCAGCTTTTTGATATGACGTAGTAATTATTTATTTTAACCCAAACAGGTGATGTATTCAAAAAAAGAAAGTAGTATAATAATTACAAATAACAGGAGATATTACTATGAAGAAACAATATATAAACAAAAAGAGTTTGACACTTTCTGCCATAGTCGGTATTGGATTGTCTGTAGTTGCTTCTATCTACACCATCGGGTGCAGTTGGAGCGACGGATGGAGCAACAGTACGATGTGTAATGTTCCTCTGGAAGCCTCCCTTGATACACAAACCCGTATTGGAGGGGCAACTACATCACTGGCACTTTTTAGCAGTGACGGGAGTGAGTGGACACTTTTTAACATTGCCAACGAACTTCGTGCGATGCCGGTCGGTGCATCGGAAAGTCCGGCAGGGCTGGAAGTCGAAGGCTTTATTCGTGATATAGAACTTGTGACGCGAGAAGATGGCAGCCGTTATGCACTGTTAGCGATGGGAGAAGAGGGTATTGCTGTTGTCAATGTGACCAATCCGGCGGCAATGGTATTGGAGACCGAGGTCAAGGTCAATTATGACCATACCGGAATTAACTGGACGGAGGGCGGCGGCGATATTGTATACGATAACACTATCTCCAGCACGCGCGGACCTGTGAGTTCACTCGCCGTTTATGATGAGGGAAATGCTACTGTTGCGTCATTGCAACTTTTGATCGGGGATGCAGGATACGGTCTGCACAAGACGGCGCTTAACAACCTCTTCGATACGATTAACGGCCGTGAAGAGGACGGAACGCTCAAGATCGAGCAGGAAGTTTATACCCTGCAGTATGCCGGTGAAAACCCATGGGGCGGTCCGGAAAGCCTCAAGTTGTATGGTGAAGGGAACAACACCAGACTTTTTGTGGCCCAGGGATATCTGGGAATGGGGATCTATGATCCTAAAACGTTGGAACAAGTCGGACGCTATAATCTCTATGCTGATGCGACCGAGGACAATCGCGGTGAGGATTGGTTTATCGATATGGATGTTGCTACCGCCGTTCAAAGTGGAAATCTGGATGTATGCACCGGGATGCCGGACTACAAACAGGCCAGTTTCGAGATCCTTTCGGTCTGGCATGGCGATGTCAATGCCTCTACACCGTGGGCCGATTTTGATCGGTACGGGAAATTCTATTATGATGCACGCAAGATCGATGTTGCGACCTTCTCCGGCGGTGCCGGATCGGATAAGACGATCGCCTATATCGCATATGGTCTGGGCGGTCTTATTGCTGTAGACGTCACAGGTTATGATACCGCGACACCACGCGACATAAACTGTACAACAAATAGCGGTTTCCTTGAAGGAAAGTTTTTGGGGTACGCCCCTGCGGTTCCGGCACATGGTGCGGATGAAATGACAGGAGAAGAGTCGAAGAGTCTCTTCCCGTATTTCGGTGCCGGTATGCTTAAAGAAGCCGGTGTCGTCGATGTCAAGGTAGACACGGCAACAAACCAGGTCTTTTTTTCGGATCATTTTGCCGGACTGATGGTACTTGGCAATGCAGATCATCCGGAGACACAGTGGCATGGTCCTGATGGCTTTGATGGCTACAACAATGATGAACCCGGAGGAACGCTTGGCGACCATTGGCCGGACTATGAGTTTGTCACTTCGTACGATATGACACCGGTTCCACTGGGCGAAGAAGAGGTGCCGAAGTATATCTTTGAAGCGCCGGTTCTACTTCATACGGGAGAGGTAAGCGGTCACGGAAACAGCCTGGTCCTTACACCGACCTTTGACCCTGTTGCCTTTAACGGTGAGACCGATGTGGTCCTTGCTGCAGGTGGCGGCGGTCTCAACTTTATCGATGTTCTTGTCGCAGGTGCTCAGGAAAATAACGATTTCAATGTGTCGGTGCATATTCCGACGACTGATGAGATCGGTGCAGCACCGGACGGTTCTGCGACGCAGGAGATCAATATCGGCCATGCCGAGGGATTGACAGCTTATAGAGACTTGCTGTTCCTTGCAGATGGACCGCACGGTATGTCGGTCTGGAAGATCGCGGATGAACGATGTAATGCAAAAGAAGATGTTCATATTGTTGGGAACTCGCTGCAGAGCGAATATCCTGTAGATCTTAACGGTACGACAATCAATCCGGCTCCGCATGCCCATGATGTGGTATTGGATCTTGCCACTGAATCGGCCTTGGTGATGTCGCAAAGCCGTGGTTTACGCCGCATCGATGTGTCCGAAATGGGTAGTGTCGGTGCGCCGGTACTCCTCTATCCGAAAGAGACTGATATCTTTGAACACAACAGGGACGAGGGCAACGTTGCCGACTTCCTTCATATGCAGGATCATGCCTATGGCGCAGCATTGAAGGGCACGTTAGCCTTTGTAGCCGACGGCAGCAACGGCTTGACGGTCTATGATCTCAGCAAAGACCCGACCGATGCAAACAACAGCAATGGTTATGTTGTCAGTAATATTGGCGGAGATACAAACTCTCAGCCGGACCTTGGCCGTGCGTCGGATGTGGCGCTCTGGAGTGACAAAACAACAGGCAAAGAGTATGCCTTTGTCTGTGCCGGAAGCAGAGGTGTCGGTGTCGTTGATGTGACCGATGTGACAAATATGAAACTGATAAAGGTGTTCGAGCCGATCAAGATGGAAGACGATAAAGTCGGTAAAGCGGATGGTAAAAGTGTCGCTGTCAAGGTTGTCCGCAATCACGCCTTCTTTACCTATGACAGTTTTGGCATTGTCTCTTACCGCATTGCTGACCTGATCGCACCGTTGATCGAAGGGACTGATCCGACAGATATCTGGAAAAGCGGTGCAGTCGACCAGCGTCCGGTCGCTGCGGCACGCTTCAAGCTCCAGGATCCAACCATGTTCGGCAGCGCCGATCTGGCAGGCTGGAGCGGAGGAGCTGCGGGTATGGACGTCGTTGAGACCTATATGGGTAGAGATTACTTTTATGTCGCTTATGGCGATGCCGGTGTCATTAAGATCGACTGGACAAACCCAGCCGCACCGGTGTTGGTGCAGCATGCCAATACGGTCGGTTTTGCAGGTGATGTGGTCGTACGTAACGGCCGTGTCTATGTCGCTGACGGCAGCGGCGGACTGGCCCTTCTAAAATAAAAGAGGACGGTGTTGTTGCCGTCCCTTCTTTTCCTCTTTTTATCCTCTCCCGATACAGCACTTACCTAGATTGTAACGTCCAAAGATTATGCTACAATTGATAGAAATCGACACCATAATGGACAAATAATGGAATTTTTTACAAAGATCTTCAAGGCACTCAACTCGGCGCAGCATCCATGGCAGGTCACGTTGGCCATAGCGTTGGGAATGGTCGCCGGCTTGACCCCTTTCAGCGGCACACAGACCCTGCTGATTCTTTTCATCGTCTTCCTGCTCAACATCCATATCGGGCTCTTTTTTGCCGCATCAGGACTCTTCGCCGGGATCGCCTATCTTTTCGACCCGCAGATGGAGCAGTTGGGGTACATGCTTTTGACAAATGAGGGGATGAAAGAGCTCTATACGGCAGGCTACAACAACGCTCTGGTGCGTCTGAGCCACTTCGACAACACCTTGACCATGGGTGCGACCGTACTCAGCCTGCTCATGGCCATTCCCCTCTTTTTTATACTCAATTTTGTCATTTCACTCTATCGTGACAGGATCGCTGCCTATCTCAACAGTAACAAGTGGTTCGCGCGATTGGGCATTTTTAAGGTCAAAGCCAAAAAAGAGCCGGTCTTTCGCTGGTGGGGTGCCGGCTTGTACCTTGTCGTGGTCGGTGGTCTGGCCGCACTACTGTTGTTGGTGATCGACCCGCTGCTGAAGTGGGGGATTGAAAAAGGGGCGTCGAAAGCCCTGAAAAAAGATGTCCGCGTCGCCTCCGTCGAGACGCATCTGTTCGAGGGGCGTGTCGCTATCAACCGCATCGAAGTGGCCAGCGAGAAAGAGGGCATCGACGCCTTCTCCATCGAAAATATCGGTTTCGATCTTGACATGAACGCGCTGCTTTTTTCCAAGACGCACATCGAAAATATGCAGCTCAAGGGTGTCGGTTTTGAGACACCTTCGACGATGAACAAAACGTACGGCAAAGAGGCGTTCAAAGCGAAGAGTGCAGCCGAGAAAAAAGCAGAAGCCACAAAAGCGGCGCAGGAGGGCAAAGGGTACGAAATGCCATCTATCGATTTGCCGACTCCGAGAGAGCTGTTGGCCAAGTCGGACCTGAAATCGCAAAAACGTTACGAAGAGGCGAAAACAGAGCTGCGCGCTCTGGAAACCAAATGGCGGACGATCCAGGAAGAGCAGCTGTCCAAAGCGGTATTGGAGCAGTATCAAAAAGAGTTCAAACAGATGCAGGCCGATGCCAAGTCCAAAGACGCCAAAAAACTGCTGGCACTGGCCAAGCAGGTCAAAGAGTACCAGCAGCGCCTAGAGGCACAAAAGAAGACGCTTCAAACGCTGAAAGCAGAGTACCAGCATGACCAGAAACGCCTGCAGGAACTTTTGGCATCAGTGAAGAGTGCGCCGCAGGAGGACTACGCGAAACTGCGTGCCACCTACAGTCTTGACAGCAGCGGCGGCATTAACCTCTTTGGCCTGCTGTTCAGCCAGAAGATCGCCGGTTACCTGCGGGATGCCCGCGGTTATTATGCCCAGGTCGAGCCTTATCTGCAAAGTGACGAGAGACCACCCGAGTCCCAGCCGCCGCGCGGCAAGGGGCGTTGGATCCGTTTCCCTGAGTACGTTCCAAGTCCCGACCTCTGGATTGCCCGCACGGCACTCAGCGGAGCCAAAAGCGGTTACAGTTTTGACGGTGTCATCAAGAACATATCCGACAACCAGAAAGCGCTCGGGCGTCCGTTGACCTTTGACATCAGCAGTGAAGGGGAGAGCGTCAAAGGGCTGACATTGAAAGGAGAGGATAACCGTCTTGGCGAAGAGGTCATTGACACCCTCGTCTTTAGAGCCGATGCCCTGGAGATGAAGATGATGGAGCTGCAAAAGATGCAGATCAGTGATGCCAAGATCGGTTTTGACGGTCAACTGACTTTGGTGGACAACAGTACCGTTACGGGTACGACGGATGTCCTCTTTAAAGAGGCGGCGATCAGTCTTGATGAAGTCGGCGGCAAGGGTGCACAGCTCCTGAACGATGTTGTTAAAGAGATCAATACCTTTAAAGCCAAGATCGATGTGAGTGGCGTATGGCAGAGCCCATCCGTCAAGGTGAGCTCCGACATCGATACCCTGATCTCGAAGGCTTTTAAAAAGGTGATGGCGAAGGAGATTGCCAAGTACAAAAGAGAGTTGAAAGTGCTTTTGGATGCGCAGCTCAAAGAGCAGTTGGGTGCGTTGAACGGTATGACCGGCGGTATGGTGGACGCCGGCAAACTCATCGATGAGCAGAGTCTCTCTTTGAATGGTCTGGAGAATAAGGTTAAGGAGCTGGGAAGCAGTGGTAAGACGCAGGACAACTTGAAGAAGATGTTTAAATTTTAATTTGAGGATTTTTTGAGGTTTTGGTTAATCATTTTTGTTGGTGGTTGAAACATCTTTGACTTCTCTTTCCTTTTTTTCTCCGCAAAAAAACGAAACCAAAAAAGCTCTCGTGACGGCTTCGCGGTCGGTAGCTACCGACTACTTTCGCTCCAGTCGTTTGTTCCCTAAAAATCCCTAACTCACCTACAACAAAAGGTCTACGGCGTTGATGCTACGCATAACAACTCTGTTTCCAACCCTAAAAAAGCCAAGCAGTTGGCTTTTTCTTAACGGTCACTCTCTTCTTACGCTCAACGCTGTAGATGCCACGAAAAAGAGCCAAGCGGTAACGCATTAATTAACGTTAAAGCTACGCTTTAATCCCTGCCCAAAGACCTAGAGGGTTAACAGTTCATTGTGTCGAAAAAGTTCAAAGAATGGAGTTCCAGCAAATATTGGCGTCTAATCGCCAATTAGCCCGGAAGCCAACGT
>JBFEJN010000021.1:0-34524 GCA_041553195.1 Sulfurimonadaceae bacterium | reverse complement strand
GTACTGCCGGTCAGTTTGCTAAGCGGAATGTCACGCTGCATCAGCGCCTCTTCAATGATGGAGAGCATCGAGGTGAACTGCGAGAAGATGAGGATGCGCCTGCCCTCTTCCAAGAGCTCTTCGACCAGTTCGAGCACTCCAGCTTGGCCGAGTGTTTGACCTTCTGCGCCTCTGAGAGCGGTACCAGACGCGGGTCGCAGCAGACCTGACGCAGTTTCAAGAGCGCATCGAGAATGGTAATGTGGCTTCTACCCAGCCCCTTCTCGGCAATGACCTCGCGCACCTTCTTCTCCATGGAGATGCGGATGCCCTCGTAGAGCTTTGCCTGATCGCCCTCGAAAACGACGGAACGGGTCATTATGGTCTTGGGCGGCAGTTCGGTCGCCACCTTCTCTTTGGTGCGCCGCAGCATAAACGGCGCGACCTTGCTGCGCAGACTCTCCTGACGCTCACCGGAGCGTTCCTGTTCTATCGGTGTCTGGTAAAACTGCTTAAAGGTGTTGTAGTCGCCGAGGAAGTTCGGCATGACCACATCGAAGATGGCCCAGAGTTCACCCAGATGGTTCTCCATCGGCGTACCTGTCAGGGCAAGGGAATTTTTGGCATTGATCTTTTTGGCGGCGCTGTGCACCTTCGCTTTTTGGTTCTTGATGTTCTGCGCTTCGTCGAGGATAAAATAGCTGAAATCCATCTGCTCAAAAAGGGCAAGATCGCGGCTCAAAAGTGCGTAGGTCGTAATGACGATATCGCTCTGAAAATCGAGGTGTATTTTCTTGTTTCGCTTGAGCCCGTGATGCACCTCAAAACTCAGGTCGGGCGTGAACTTTTTCACCTCGTTTTTCCAGTTTCCCAGCAGTGATGTCGGGGCGACAATGAGCACAGGATTTGTCAGTTTTTCCTGCTCTTTGAGACGCTGCAGAAAGGCAAGGGTCTGTAGCGTTTTTCCAAGCCCCATGTCGTCTGCCAGAATGCCGCCGAAACCGAAACGCTCCAGAAAACCGAGCCAGTTCAAGCCCTCTTGCTGATAGCCTCTCAGCGTCGCTTTCAGACCGCTGGAGTGCTCCATTTTTTCGATACCGTCAAAGCTTTCAAGCTCTTTTTTCAGTCTTTTTATCGCCTTTTGTCCGCTTCCGCCTATTTTTACGGAACCACCTGTTTTAGGGAGCAAGTGTGCTTCATATTGATTAATATGCAGCTGTTCCACCCGCTCGCCTTTGTAGAGCGCGACCAGTGTTTTGAGTATGGGCCTGAACTGTTCGGCGTCGAGCGTCACAAAGTGGTTCTCCTCTACCTCAAGGGCAATGGTTTCGGGCAGGTTTTCGAGGTCGACGTTCTGCTCAAGCAGCGAACTGACCAGTGCGAGGATGTTCAGTTTTCCCTCTCTGAAATCGACCTCCATCCCCACATCGAACCACCCCTTTTTCTCCTCGACGTTCAGCGTAATCTCACCGCCTTTTTCAAAGCGGAAAAGAAAGCTTTTGTCGACCTCGATCTCGTACCCCTTCTCTTTCAAAACCGGCAGCAGGTTTTGTACGAATTCCCGCCAGATCTCAATGCTGTTTCTGCTCTTTTCATCGGGCTGAAAAACGCAGGATTCGTCGGCTGAAAAACCGCCCGTTTCCAGCTCTGTTCTCACCCTCTTTTCAAGTTCAAGGTCACGCACTATTTTGAGGTATTCGTCCCCCTCTTTGACAATCTTGTTCTGCTGCAGACTGCAACCGTTAAGAAGATGTCCGCCGTACCGAAAAGCGAGACGAAGACGGTGCTGACCCTCCTGGGCAAAGAGTGTTATCTTTGCTTTTGGCGTCGTTGCCAATGTTGTGACATCGAGCGTTTCCGGCAGAGGAAGAGACGGCAGGGTCTGGATGGCTTTTATGGAAAACGCCTCCAGCTCCTCTTCGCTCAACAGCGGTGCCTGCAGCAGCAGCCCCAGCTGTTTCTCTTCGACATCTTCGATGCGCAGACGGCCGACGACATGGTTCTTGGTGTCCACGTACGAAAACGGCGTCGTCACCAGCAGCTCGTACTGCTTACCGAGGTCAAAGGAGAGGCGGAACTTGCCTTTGGACTCCTCTTTGTAGAGCAGTGAGGTCGAAAGCGTCTCGCCCCACTGCAAAGCGCGGTTTCGGTTGCCGTGCCAGTAGCAGTTGCCGCTCTTGACCATACGCTCCAACAGCAGGCCGCCGAGTTCGCCTTCGATGTGGGCGTTGCGCTCCACCTTGGACTCCAGTGCCCCGAAAAGCTCCAGGATCTCCCGGTCGTTGTCCGTCAGAAAGTCGCGCTGCATAAAACTCGATCGCAGCTGATGGAACTCGATGCGCTTCTGCTTGCCGTAGCCGCCCTCTTTGAGCAGACGGGCACGGTAGAAGACCAGCTGCAGCTTCCCTTTGGTGTCGGAGGGGCTGATGCGGTAGATGAGGATGGATTTCTTGACGGGTTCCGGCGCGAGTGCTTTTTCCAGACGCTCCAGCCATAAGGCGGCTTCGCTCTTTTGCACACGTGTTCTGCTCGGTGTAACAGTGTTCTGGTTCATAAAGGTGAGCGCTGCCGAGACCACATGTTTGCAGTTGTTCGCCGTGTCGCAGGAGCAGCGTCCGCTCAGGCTGACACTCTTGCCGTCGACTTTGACGCTGATGGATTGAATGTAGTTGGCACTGCCTCTGGTAAAGGCGGTGATGACCATGTGCCCTTCGGCGACCGTCTCGAAAGACTTTACGGTACTTCGGGATTGTCGGTAGTAGTCCATGCCCGCATTAAAGTCACTCTGTGCAGCAATACGGACGACATCAGAGATACCAAATGCGATCAATAGACAAGCCTCAGTTTATTTTTGGTGCAGCGCCAACTCTTTTGCCAGGTACTCACCCGTGTAGGAGCCGCTTTTTTTGTAGCTCTCGGCCATCCCCTCTGGTGTTCCCTCGTCGATGATGTCACCGCCGCCTGAACCGCCCTCCGGTCCCATGTCGATGATGTAGTCGGCGTTCTTGATCATGTCGAGGTTGTGCTCGATGACCAGCACCGAGTTGCCCAGCTCCACAAAGTGGTGCAGAACACCCGTCAGACGATCCACGTCGGCAAAGTGAAGACCGGTCGTCGGCTCATCGAGAATATAGAGCGTGCGCCCTGTATCTTTACGCCCAAGCTCTTTACCCAGCTTTATACGCTGCGCCTCACCGCCCGAAAGCGTGACCGCGTTTTGACCGAGGGTAATGTAGCCCAGACCGACATCGACAAGGGTCTTGAGCTTAATATGGATCTTCGGAATAGGCTCGAAGAAGGTAAAGGCCTCTTCGACGCTCATGTTCAGTACGTCCGAGATGTTCTTGCCTTTGTACAGGACTTCAAGCGTCTGCGCGTTGTAGCGTGTACCGTGACAGGCGTCACATTTGACCTGCACGTCCGGCAGGAAGTGCATCTCGATCTTTATCTCGCCCTCACCCTGACACTTCTCACAACGTCCGCCCTTGACGTTAAAGCTGTAGCGCGAGGTCGTGTAACCGCGGATGTTGGACTCTTTGGTCTTGGCAAAAAGTTCACGGATCTCATCCATGACACCGGTATAGGTCGCCGGGTTGGAGCGCGGCGTACGGCCGATCGGGCTCTGGTCGAGGTAGATCACCTTGTCGAGCTGGTCCAGACCGTTAATCTCCACACCGGCCACCTTGTTGACCTTTCGGGCATTGTTAAGGAGTTCACGCGCTGTCGGCAGAAGCGTCTGCAGGATCAGTGAACTTTTACCGCTGCCGCTCACACCCGTCACACAGACAAAGTTCTGCAGCGGAATACGGGTAGAGAGGTTCTCAATGTTGTTAATGCTGACGTTGTTGATCTCAAGCCAGTTCTCCTGCGGACGGCGGTGGAAATACTCGATCATCTTGCGGCCCGAGAGGTATTCGCCGGTCAGGGTCTTGGCTTTTTCCAGCTGTTTACGGGTACCTGCAAAGACAACCTCGCCGCCGAACTTGCCGGCGCCCGGACCGATGTCGATGATGTAGTCGGCATTGTCGATCGTCTCTTTGTCGTGTTCGACGACAATGACGGAGTTGCCCTTTTCCTGCAGTGAGCGAAGGGTACGGATGAGCTTCAGCGTATCGCGTTCGTGCAGACCGATACTCGGTTCGTCCAGAACGTACATAACACCGGTCAGACCCGAACCGATCTGCGAGGCAATTCGAATACGCTGCGCTTCACCGCCGCTGATCGTACGGGCGTCACGGTCAAGGGTGATGTAGCCCAGACCGACATCGTACAAGAAGAAGAGACGCTCACGGATCTCGCTCAAGATAGGGTTGGCGATCATCTTGCCCTGGTCACCTAAAAAGGAGAAGTTCTTCGTGTCATCGAACCACTTGTAACTCTTGTCGATCGGCATCTGAATTACTTCGAAGATCTTTTTGCCGGCCACGTCCACCGCTAACGATTCACGGCGAAGACGGTGCCCGTTACAGACATTACAGGTCTTTTCGCTCATATAATCCTGCAGCTCTTTGTCGTCTTTGAACATGTCGTAGGCAATACGCGTTATGCCCGGCCAGACACGCTTGACAGGGTGCCCTTTCCACTCGAATGCAATCTCTTCAATACCGCCGTGGGTGATGGTCTTTTTCTCATGCGGTTCCAGGTCGCTGAACGGCACCGTGATGTCGATCTTGTTTTGCGCACACATCCCTTTTAAAAAGGTGAAGTAGTAGCCTTTGTTAAAACCGTAAATAATTTTGACCGCCCCTTTTTCGATGGAGAGATCGGGGTCGATGATCTTGTCCTGGTCGAGGGCATAGCGCAGCCCCAGACCGTCGCACTCCTGACAGGCACCCTTAGGCGAGTTAAACGAGAAGGTCAACGGTTCAAGCGGCTCAAAGCTGACCTTACAGTCAAAACAGGCATTGTGCTCCGAATAGTGGATGATACGGTCAGCATAGCCCATCTCTTCGTTGTTCAGAAATTCCAGCTCCACTTCGCCGTAGCTCTCTTTGAGTGCTTTTTCGACATCCTGAGCGATCCGTTCCTGGTTGTCCTCTTTGATGACGATACGGTCTATGACCACTTTGATGGTGTGTTTTTTGGTCTTTGAGAGTTCGATCTCTTCGTCAAGACGGGTCATGACCCCGTTGATCATCGCACGGACGTACCCTTTGTGACGAAGGGATTCGAAAAGGTCGTTAAAGGTCCCTTTTTTCTCACGGATAAGCGGTGCCAAAATAACGATCTTCGCCCCTATCGGCAGTTTTTTGACCTGTTCGATGATGTCGGCAGCCGACATCTGTGAGATCTCTTTGCCGCAGAGATGACAGTGCTGCACACCGATACGCGCGTACAGAAGGCGCAGGTAGTCGTAGATCTCGGTGATGGTCCCGACCGTCGAACGCGGGTTTTTGGAGGTGGTCTTCTGGTCGATCGCGATCGCCGGTGTCAGACCCTCGATCTTGTCGACGTCCGGCTGACCGATACGGTCGAGGAATTGACGTGCATAGCTCGAGAGACTCTCCAGGTAACGGCGCTGCCCTTCGGCATAGAGCGTGCCGAAGGCCAGTGTCGACTTACCGCTTCCGCTGAGGCCCGTACAGACGACCAGCTGGTTTTTAGGGACTTCCAAAGAGATGTTTTTTAGGTTGTTTTCACGCGCGCCAGTGATCTTGATCTTATCCATTGTGACCTACCAATCTGTAAAATAAATATGCTGATACACCGATATAAAAAAAGATCAGTGCCAGTTTGTGCTGTTTGTCAGCGACTTGGTGTTTGAGCCAGATGCCTGCGGCTACTCCGGCCAACGAGGCCAGACCGATAACGATGCCGCTTTCATAATCGATATGCCCGGAAATACTGAGACCGATCAGTCCGGAAAGGGAGGAGAAGACGACAAAGAAAAGTCCTGCCGAAATCGCTTTCTTAAGCGGTACATGCAAGAAACCTACCAGCAAAGGAACCAGAAGGATCGATCCGCCTACTCCGATAGAGATGGCAAAAGCCCCCAACACTGCACCGATAATAAAAAGAATGACAGGATGGGCACTTTGTTCATCTTGATGTTCCGTCGTTTTCAAGAACATACGTGCCAAGGCAAAGAGGACAAAGCCCAGGAAGATCGCTTCGAGCGTCATCGATGAGAGGGACATGATGATGTAGGGACTTAGCAAAGCCCCCACAAAACCGCCGAAACCGATCATCGACACCATCTTGATGTCGAGTGTGCCTTTACGGAGATTCAGGTACGAACCATAGATCGAACTAAAGACCATCTGCACGACCGAGATACCGATCGCGATCTTCATGTCATACCCCATGAACAGCAGTGCCGGAACAAGAATCGTTCCCCCGCCGATACCGAAAAAGCCCGAGAGTGTTCCCACTGCTGCACCCAAAAAAAGTAGTTCGATGATCTCGATCATTTGCACCCTTACGTCTGTATCGCGCGATTATACATAATACTGCCTTTGGAGGGGGTATTGTTTGCTTGCTGAGTCGGAGGATTAAGGATAATGTTGGACATAAGTGTATTCGAGGACTGTTTGTCTGTAAAGATCGTAGATATGGTTTTTTATATAGCAGACTGCAGGCAAGCCTGCAGAGATGAACCGAGTTCTGTTTAGCTCATCTTAAGTGCACAGGTCTCCGCATACGTCATCTTGGACGCATAAAGGGTACTGTTTTTAAGTCCTTCGTAAAGCGCGTCGAGTTTGTCTTCGGCACCCATACGTTTAAGTTCTTTTTTGTCCAGGTCAGCGTGAGAGATAAGTTCATTCCACACAGAGCTTTCGTCAAGTGAAAAAGCGTAGACAGTAATGCCCTCATATTCAAAGACGGAGTCTTTAATAAGGTTGTTGACAAAGAGTGTTGTGATCGTCGTTGGCGTCAAAACACTTTTATAGCGGTCGAATGTCGCTTCAAAATCACCAAAATCTTCCAGTTCACCGGCAAACAGGAGCATCGCCTCTTCGTCTGAAACGCCGATAGCGTGTTTAAACGTCACCTTAGGCGGCATCTGCTTTTCCGGCGATACTTTTTTGCCGGCGGTAACAACGAGTTCTCCGCGATAGCCGAAGTGGCCCGGTACGCCTAATGCGCCTTTAAATGACGGCTGCCACTGCAGCTCGTTTTCGTAAATATAATCAATTGGTGTGCCCATGTTGGGTTCCTTGGTTTAACAGAATTTCCGTTCAAGTTATGTTCGAGCACCGAGAGGAGAGGTAGTAGCATGCTTTTGCGCTTAAATGAATACTTACACCAATGCATTTAGTATACTCGATAAGGCAACGTTAATGTCGTAAAATAAGGACAATGTGACAAAAGCAACGGCTATAGTTCTTCTTTTTGCTCGTGCCGTTTTGGCCTGCAGGGTTTGTTATGTGTCGGCATCTGCCCCTGTGACGAGGAATTAAGTTATAATTGCTAAATTTGCTACGATTGGAGGCACATGCTCAGCCGCTGGATCAAACAACTCTTTCGGTACATCTTTGTCGGGGCACTTTCTCTGTTTCCCCTGGTACTGGTACTCATCATTGTCAACTTTCTCAAAGACATCGGTGTCAGCGCCTATTTCAGTCTGCATCAATACACCGACTCTTTCGGTATTACCGTGGGGCTCATGGCCATGGTCGTTCTCCTCTTTGCCGTACTCGGCTACTCCATCGAAAAGTATGGTAAATCTCTTATTATCTCCACGCTTGACCGCTTCTTTGACTATGTACCTGCGATTCGAACCATCTATGCTGTCTCAAAAAAAGTGGCCAACATGCTCTCAGGCAACGATGAAAGCGGCAAAAAAGAGGTTGTTCTGGTGGAGTATCCGAAAGACGATGTCTGGGTCCCGGCGTATCTGCTCAACCGGCATCATGGTGTCTGTGTCCTCTTTGTCCCTACATCACCCAACCCGACCAGCGGTTACACGGTGATCGTCAAAGAGACCCTGGTCATACCGACCACTCTGACGCTCGAAGAGGCCTCCTCGTTCATTATCAGTATGGGTGCAGACTTTGTAAAACGCGATGAGATCGCACATCTTATTCTTTCGCATCGTGGTTAAACGTTTACACCTTTATACCTTGATGGAAGACAAAATCAACGGTTGGCTATCGTAGCATTCCCAAAAAAGTCATCCAGAATTTTACGATACTCTGCCACATCACTGACATGGTTGACCTTGTCGCGCATTACCGAAGCCCCTTCGTACCCTTTGGAGTAGGTGTGAGTGTGTTTTCTAAACATCGCGACACCGTGAGGACCGTAAAACTCGACCATCTTGTCGTAATGTTCCATAATGATCTCATGTTTCAGTGCCACTGAGATGTCGGCCGTTCCACTCATGAGCTGATGGAAGATCCAGGGCGCACCGACAGCCCCGCGGCCGATCATGACACCGTCAGCCTTGGTGTGTTCAAGTACCCACTGCGCTTTTTCAAAGGTGTCGATATCGCCATTGGCAATGACCGGAATAGAGACGGCCGCTTTGATCTCTGCGATGGCATCATAGTCAACCGGGGCTTTGAACTTGCCGGCACGGGTACGGCCATGCACCGCAATAAAGTCGACACCGGTCGCTTCGATCTCCTGCGCGATCTGCACATGGTTTTTCTCATTTACGCCCAGACGGATCTTGGCTGTCGTCGTCGATTTGTTGGAGGTCTCTTTAATGGCACGGAGTATCGAGGTCAGACGCGGCAGATCGTCAAGCAGCGCCGAACCCGAACCATGACCGAAGACCTTAGGGACAGGACAGCCGCAGTTAAGATCGATAACATCAATACCTTCTTGCATGTTCAGCACTTCGATAGCGCGTCTCGCAATGTCCGGGTCGGCTGCCGAGATCTGCACCGAATAGGGGTCTTCGAGCGACGATTTTTCCAGCATCTTCAAGGTCTTTTCCGAACCATGCGCCAAAGCATTCGAACTGATCATCTCGCTGACAGTAAGATCGGCACCAAACTTTTTAACGACACTGCGAAACGGCAAGTCCGTATAGCCTGCGAGCGGTGCCAATACATAAAGCGGTTTGTCAAAAGAGATCTTGTCTGTCATAGTCTGCCTAAATAAAATAATTGCGGAATTATAGCAAAATATCTACACGCAGTGGAAACAGGCTCATTGAATTCAGGCTGGCATAATTTAGACACTTAGAGATATTGACATATCAAAGAGATATAAAAAAGAGAAAATCATCCACGAATTACACGAATGAACACGAATTAAAGCAAGAAAAAGACCAAGTTAAAAAGACAGCGAAGCGCATCTGCAAGAAGTGACACGTCAAAAAGTTTCAGATTTGATGTAAGTTGGGCCGGATGTGAACCCGAAGGCGTACTACTGTACGTCGAGAGGTGAACTCCGGCTCAAATTGCGCCGAAGCTGAAACTTTTTTTTTATTTGTAGATTTTGTGGGGGATAAACAACTCGATGCTAAAGTTCTGGTTACAGTCTTTAAGCGCCTTATACGCCTTAAAGTACGTAAACTCATCGGGTTGAGAGTTCTCAAGGATCTCCACGGCAGGTGCGATCATCTCAAGATCAAAGAGCGTGTAGAGATAAGCAGCGGTCGCGACTTCATTTTCTTCGGACAGTTTTTTAAAGAGCTTAATGCGCTCATCCGGCAGCATGTTGTTCGACAAGGTTGCCGAAAGATTGATATAGCCTTCTTCCGTTATCTCGACTTCATTGAAAAGCGAGATCAGGTGGTCGGTGGAGATGTCAAGAATATTTTCATCTGCATTGACACGGGCAACGATCTTGAACAGTACCGGCTTTGTCAAAAATGCTTTATATTTATCGATCAGGTTAAGCGGCGCCGTTTTCGCATAATTTGTAAAGGCTAATGAGACCAGTTCTTCTGCATATTTGTCCGCATTGTTAAGGATCTGCTCTTCAGAGATGACACCGGCATTATAGGCATTCAAATCATTTTGCTGAACTAAAGGATTCTGGCCGGAAAGACGATACTTTTTTAGATCGACATGTTCACCGCTTTGGATCTTTTTGACCAATGCAATGATGTGATCGATCTTTTCGTCACCGGTCTCTGTGATGTCTTTCAGAACCTCCAGACGTGAAGCGTCCAGGACTTTACCAAAGATCATATAGCGATCAGTCTTATAGGTATGGCTTCGTTCGATACGGCCAAGAAGAGCATCACTGATAGAATCCACAAATGTCTCGGAGTCTTTACGGAACTTACGCAATCTAAGAGAACCGACAAGAGAGTAATAGAGCATATGCCCCACAGTACTGAGATAGAGCACGAACATCGCAAGAACAACCCAGATAGCGATAGAGAGTGACGGAAGGTTGACTCCAAGCACTGTTATAGCAAGCTTCTCATTAGGAAAAGAGATATAAAAATATGAACCGACGAGGGCCATTAATATGAAGGCTGCTACTGTATAGCGTTTTAAGTACATTGAATATCCTTATTACTGTTGTTTTTCAACGATCTCCCGGCAGTCGATGCAGTATTTTGCATGTGGCTTCACTTTTAGACGTTGCATTGCGATCTCTTCTTCACACATCTCACAGATACCGAAGACTTTGTCTTTTATTTTACCCAAAGCAACTTCAATCTCCAGTAATTCAAGCTCTTGTTGCTGTCCCAGTGCGACTTCACGCATATTATCGTTACTGACAGAAGCATGATCACCTTCGTCATTTAATTCAAGAGCGTTTAACTCAAGAAGTTCTTTTTCAACACCCGCAATATTCTTTTCGATCTGCACTTTACGTGCTTTTAACATCTCGGTAAAGAATTCTAATTCACTATTACGCATTTATAGTCCTATTTATGATACGGGTGGTTGCTTAAGATCGAAAATCCGCGATAAATCTGTTCCAACAAAACCACTTTGGCAATCTTATGGCTCATAGTGATCTCTCCGAGAGAGATCACTTTGTCACAACGTTTTAAAAACGCATCTTCAAATCCGTAAGCACCACCAATAAAAAATTTCACCGCAATTTTATCAGCTAATAGCTTACTAAATTCGTAGGAATTGATTATTTTTCCATCAGGGTGTAATGCGATGGTATAAGCACCGTCCAAATAAGGCTCTAAAACTTTTGTATAAGCGCTCTGTGCGGCCTCTGCACCAATGGTGTGTGCTTTGGTAACATCTTTTGTAAAAAGTTCAATATCGTTAATTTTTGTAAAACGTGATGACATCTTTATTAACTCTTTGTTGAGCGGATCATACAAAGAACGTTCTTTTTTGGCAATAGAGACAATATCGACGGTCATAACTTACTCCTTACTTCGCAGTCTCATAGAGCGCGCTGCTGACGACGCGATAGGTCACATGTTCAAAATCATCATCCAACCGAACACCGCCAATGGCAGCGACAGGGTGTTTGGAAAGTGCTGCAAGGTCGTCTAACTTCTCTTGGAGAGGTGCCGCATCTTCTTTCGTACTGGTTGCCCTGTAGGCACCCAAACCAATATAGTCAAGATCCAGGAGATTAGCAATTTCGATCTCCTCTTGGTTATGCGTTGAAAGGCCTATCAGCTTCTCTCTGCCGATAACATTTCGAATTTTATCGACCGCAACAACAGGATCACTGTCGATCTTTAAAAGGTCATCTTGACCCAAATGGACCCCGTCGCAAAAGGAGTGCAGTGAAAAAGCATCGTTGACAATAAGGGTCTTTGGCCAGAGTCGGCGTAGCTCTACGAGCTGATGCCTTATAAGCTCAACGTCATCACTTTTGTTACGGTACTGAATAACATCGGCATTGTGTTTTGTACAGAGTTCGACAAATTGCTCTAAAGAGACTCTCTTTTTGTCAAGTGTTGTCTGGTCGCAAAGCGCGTAGAGTTTCATGGCAGGGTATATAATGAAGAGAGGCGGTTAGCCTAACATCATCTTTAAAAGGTTACTGAGCGTCTCTTTCATTTCATTACGGTTTACGACCATATCGATGGAGCCTTTTTCCAATAAAAATTCAGCTCTTTGGAAACCATCCGGCAGGTCCGAACCGATCGTCTGTTTAATAACACGCTGACCGGCAAACCCGATAAGTGCGCCCGGTTCGGCAATAATGATGTCACCGAGGGTCGCAAATGAGGCACTGACCCCACCCATCGTCGGATCGGTAAGCAGTGAGATATACGGTAGTTTTGCGTCGGCGAGTTTGCCGAGTGCAGCCGATGTTTTAGACATCTGCAGTAGTGAGAAGGTCGATTCTTGCATACGTGCACCGCCCGAAGCAGAGACAATGATAAGACCTTGACGTTTATCTATTGCACGGTTGATCGCACGTACGATCTTCTCACCTTCAACCGAACCAAGTGAACCGCCCATAAAACCAAAGTCAAAAACGACGATCTGTGTACCGGTACCGTTGATCTGGCACTCACCGCTGACGACAGAAGAGTGACGGCCAGTCTTCTTAACACCCTCTTCTACACGTTTGACGTACGATTTTTTATCAACGAACTTAAGTGGATCGACCGGTTTAAGGTTGGCATCATACTCTACAAACGTCTCTGCATCGGCTAAAAGCTTTATACGGGCCTCTACACTCAAACGAAGGTGGTAGCCACACTTTGGACAGACATGGTTCTGGTTTTCAACCTCTTTGTAGTACATCAATGATTGACACGATGGACACTTTACCCAATGCGCCGGAGCTTCACTTTTAGATGCTTGTTGTTTCGATGAGTTAGAACTGCTAAAAAGGTCAAATAAATTCATACGGTAGCCTTAAAATAGTACACCTCATTCGTAGTTTTACTACGAACTGCTATCGGTGTCCATTAAATTAAAAATTGTCAGTATTTTAGCGAAGACATCCTTATTATGCGATACGATTAAAATATCTTCGCCAACATAAGTATGGAGGTCTTCGCAGAGGTAAAGTCCGGCCTCGATATCGTAGACACGCATGGGACCTATAAAAATAACAAATTTTACAGTGTGCGCGTATGCAAGAGAAAGAGCGACAGCTCCGGGAGATCGGAATTTGAGTCCATTCTCCACCAGTGCGATGGCGCCCTTGGGATGCAGACCGGCTTTTTCAAAAATGCCGACTCTTGAGAACCGGTTTATAAATACCTTTTCGTATTCTTCGTGTCTAAAGAGCGAACGGCAATAATGTGTTTCGTTTATACGTACAAAGAAATCCCCGTTGGCAAAATTACAGACTACACCCGCAACGGTTTTATCATTTTGTTTGAGTGCAATCGACGCACCATAATAAGGGAAGTTTGATTTTAAATTATCACTGCCGTCGACAGGATCAATTATAATGAGGTCGTCACCTTCTCCGATGGAGCCGCTCTCCTCAGAAAGGATACGACCGAAGCGGCCAAGGTGTTTGACAAAACAGGCTTCGGCAAGAAGGTCGTAACCAATGCTCACATCGCCGCCTGCCCCTTCTGTTTGAGGTTCACAGCCCAGACTGTGGTGCGTTGAACGGATTAGAGATTCAATTTCCAATGCCGCTTCAAAACACGCCTCAATAAAGGTATGCATTCCTATTTAAGAAGAGACTTTATAATGCTGCGTGCAGCCTCACGACCGTCTAATACTGCTGTGACCACAAGGTCTGCGCCACGGAAACAGTCACCACCGGCATAAACACCGGGTGTTGTCGTCTCATAATCATCATTGACCACGATACCGCCCCAGCTATTTGTCTCAATACCGTTTTCTGCCAGGAACGAAGGTGCTTCAGGGTCAAAACCGAGCGCCATGATGACCACATCTGCCTTAACTCTAAACTCACTGCCACTGACCTCTTCCATACGTTGTCGTCCACTTTCGTCTTTAGCACCGAGTACTGTTTTGATCATCTCAACGCTGACGGCTTTGCCGTTTTCATCAAGAACAACCTCTTTAGGTGCCGCGTAGAAAGTAAAGTCCACACCCTCTTCCATTGCATTTTTATACTCTTTTTGAGAACCAGGCATGTTGTGTGCATCACGACGGTAAAGACATGTTACCGACTTTGCACCTTCACGTTTCGCTGTACGGACACAGTCCATCGCAGTATCACCACCACCGATGACAACAACGTCCTGATCTTTAAAGTCAAATTTTTTGTCATGTTTAAGACCGAAGTTTTTACGCTGAATTGCGGTCAGGTATTCCATGGACTTAAACACATTGTCCGCTTTTTCACCTACCAGACGCGCGCCCTTCGCTTTCGTCGCACCCACACCGATAAAAATAGCGTCAAACTGGTCTGCCATCTCATCGAAGCTGATATCTTTACCGACTTCGCAATTAAGCACAAGTGCCATACCGGCGTCTTTCAGGATGTTGACACGACGCTCAATCACTTTTTTGTCCAGTTTGAAGTTTGGAATACCGTAGGTCAAAAGACCGCCTGCCCGGTCGGAACGCTCATACACAGTGACGGCGATACCCGCACGGAGCAGGTAAGTAGCTGCCGACAGACCGGCAGGGCCGGAACCGATAATAGCGACTTTTTTGTCTGACGTAATACCCGGGAACTTAGGCGAAAGACCGGCTTTGAAGCCCTCTTCATTAATAAAAGTCTCAATAGAACCGATCGTGATCGCACCATGACCGTCGTTAAGGGTACAGTCACCTTCACACAAACGGTCATGAGGACAGACACGGCCCATTACTTCAGGGAATGGCGAAGGCTCGTTAGAGAGGTTGAATGCAAATTCAAGATCTTTTTCGGCAACGGCTTTCAACCATTGTGGAATGTAGTTGTGCAGCGGGCATTTATTAAGACAAAACGGATCACCACACTGAATACAACGGTCACTCTGAGATGCAGCGTCCTCTTTTTTAAAGACTTCATAGATCTCTCCAAAATCTTTAGTACGTTCAACGACCAAACGTTTAGACGGATCAATACGGCTTATTGTTAGGAAATTTCTCATCTTAATCCCCTTTCTCTTGATTTAACGGTAATTTTTTAAGGTTTTTCGGTTGTACCAGCCAGAAATTGCGGATCTCTACACGGAATGAATCCAGGATCTCTTTTGCTTTCGGACTGTGTGTCGCACTGACATACTCTTTAAGCAGACGTTTCAAATAGTGTCTTGCTTCATCGCCGTCATCCGTGTCGATACGGATCGCTTCAACCAGCTCACGGTTGACATTTTCGATAAAGTTGTGGTCAGCATCATAGACAAAGGCAATACCGCCTGTCATACCAGCACCAAAGTTACCACCTGTTTTACCAAGAATAGCAACGATACCCCCGGTCATGTACTCACAGGCATTATCGCCTGTACCTTCAACGATCGCCAATGTACCTGAGTTACGGACAGCGAAACGCTCACCTACAGAACCTGAAATGAACAGTTTACCGCCTGTCGCACCGTACAGACAGGTGTTACCGCCGGCAGAGAACTCTTCGCCCTGGTGTTCAGGGTTGATGATGATCTTACCGCCGCTCATACCTTTACCGATGTAGTCATTGGCAACACCGTCAAGATGAATCGAAACACCTTCGATCAAGAAAGCACCCAGGGCCTGTCCAGCGACACCTTTGAGGTTGATCTTGATCGTGTCTTCTTTAAGACCTTTGTCGCCGTAATATTGAGCGATCTCCCCTGAGACAAGCGCACCGAAACTTCGGTGAACATTTTGAATCGTTCTGTCGATTCGCACAGGTTGGTCCGGATGTTTGATCGCAGCATTCGCCTCTTCCAAGACATCTTTTTCAAAGGCATTGTCATCGAACGGTACATTAAAGGGTACCTGTACTGTGTTTACGCCCTCTTCTTGATGAAGTACCGCAGAAAAATCGAACTTCTGTGCAAATTCATCATCGACCACTTTCAGCATGTCTGAACGGCCGATCATCTCTTCCATCGTTTTGAAACCAAGTTCCGCCATGATAGAACGGACATCTTCAGCAAGGTATGTAAAGTAGTTGATAATCTGCTCAACGGTACCGGTAAAGTGCTCTCTTCGCAGACGCTCGTCTTGTGTCGCAATACCGACTGAACATCTGTTGAGATGACAGATACGTAACATCTTACAGCCGACAATAGCGAGGACACCCGTACCGAATGCGAAAGACTCTGCACCTAAAAGAGCGGCTTTGACAACATCAAGGCCAGATTTGAGTCCGCCGTCTGTCTGCACTTCAACAAGACCGCGCAGGTTGTTTGCCTTGAGTGCATTGTGCGCTTCCGTCAATCCAAGTTCCCAAGGGTTACCCGCAAACTTGATAGAAGTAAGCGGCGCAGCACCTGTTCCGCCGTCACCACCGGAAATAATGATCTTGTCCGCATATGCCTTGGCAACACCGGCAGCAATCGTACCGACACCGGCCGTAGAAACCAGTTTGACAGCGATCGTCGCATTCGGGTTAACCTGTTTAAGATCAAAGATCAGTTGGGACAGATCTTCGATCGAATAGATATCGTGATGCGGCGGAGGCGAGATCAATGTTACACCCGGCACCGTGTGGCGAAGACGTGCGATCAGGCCGGTCACTTTATGACCTGGAAGCTGACCACCCTCACCCGGTTTAGCACCCTGTGCTACTTTGATCTGGATCTCTTCTGCTGAACGCAGGTATGCCGGTGTCACACCGAAACGACCCGAAGCAACCTGTTTGATCTTGGAGACCTTGTCCGTGTTATAACGAATGACATCTTCGCCACCCTCACCGGAATTCGACTTGGCACCGATGGTGTTCATCGCGACAGCAATAGCTTCGTGGGCTTCAGGAGAGATCGAACCGAGACTCATCGCAGCTGATGCAAAACGTTTAAAGATCGCCTCTTTCGATTCGACTTCTGAAATATCGATCGCTTTGCGGTCCGATTTGAACTCTAAAAAGTCACGGATAAAACGTAATCCGCGTTTGTTGATGATCTCACGGAGTTTGACGTAGTCTTTTTTGTCACCCGACTTGCTGATCGCATGGATAGCATGAATAGTGTCAGGACCGAAGTCATGATACTCCTGGCCATTATAAAACTTGTAGAAACCACCGATCTTAAGAGGAAAGATCGTGCTGAATCCACGATCGTCAAAGGCCTCAGCATGTGTCTTTTTCAGTCGTTCATCAATATCTTGGTAGCTCAGTCCAGGGATCATACAGTGTGAGTCTGTAAAACAGTCTGCCACGATCTCACGGCTCAGACCCATAACGTCGAACAGTCCCGAGTTACGGTACGAGGCGATTGTCGCAATACCCATTTTAGACATGATCTTAAGCAGTCCCGCATTCAGTGACATATGCACATTCTTAAGTGCTTCCGAACAGCTGATGTCAAGATGCTTCGACTGATTGACACGGTTGATTACAGATGCAAAAAGCAAGCTCGGGAAAACAGCGCTTGCACCGTATGCGATCATTGTTGCGGCTGAATGCGAATCGATCACTTCACTCGTATCGGCGATGATCGAGACAAGGTGACGCTGTTTGGCATTAAGAAGTTCACGGTTCAGACGTCCGACTGCAAGCAGCATTGGAATCGTACGCATCTCTTTGGAAAAGGCACTGTCGCTGACGATAACGATACGAATCCCATCTTCTTTAACCGCTGTGATCACTTCAGTGACCAATGCATCCAACGCCTCTTTCAAGTCGCCTTTAAATGCAGTCGAGAAGGTTTTGTTTTTATAGAACTCCTCGTAGCGTGGTGAATCGACATCACCGTACGACTTAAGAACATCCAGTTTCTCATACGTAATAATCGGTGAAATAGCCTTTAGACGGTGTGCATGCGAAGGTATCTCATCCAGAATGTTATGGATCTCACCGAAACCGGTATTAAGACTCATCACCACCTTTTCGCGGATAGGGTCGATCGGCGGGTTGGTTACCTGAGCAAATTTCTGCTTAAAGAAGTCAGAGAATGTACGCTGTTTCTCGCTGAAAGCGGCAAGAGGCGTATCGTCACCCATGGAAGCAACAGACTCTTTGCCATCCGTGATCATCGGTTCGATGACCTGTTCTACGACTTCGTGCGTAATGTTGAAGAAACGTTGACGGTGGGTAATGTCCTCTTCGATCTCACAATTGGTCATGTACTGATTATCAACATGCTCCTGCAGGTAGACCATACGTTCATTCAACCACTTCATATACGGGTTGGATGCTTTAAGATAGTTGTTGATCTCGTTATCTTTAAGAATCTTTCCAAATTTAAGATCAAGACCGATCATCTGGCCGGACTGAAGACGGCCGCGCTCTTTGATCTGCTCATCAGGAATATCGACAACCCCGTATTCAGATGCGATCAGCAGGTTGTCATCATGCGTGATGATATATTTAGAAGGACGCAGACCGTTACGGTCAAGGACACAACCGATATAACGGCCATCTGTCAGTGAAAATGCTGCCGGACCGTCCCACGCTTCAAAGACAGTCGATTGGTACTCATAGAAAGCACGAAGTTCAGGATCAATATGCGGTGCGTTCTGCCATGGGGCAGGAATGACAGCACGGGCAGCTTTAAAGAAGTCCATACCGTTGGCAATCAGGAATTCAAAGAAGTTGTCAGCTGAGGCACTGTCAGAAGAACCCAGTTGCAAGATCGGCAAGATACGTTCGATCTCTTCAGCCGTAAAGACCTCACTTTTAATCGATTCGGATTTTACCTGAACGTTAAAACGGTTGGCTTCAACCGAATTGATCTCACCATTGTGTGCAACAGCACGGAAAGGCTGTGCCAAACGCCATTCAGGAAGGGTGTTCGTCGAGAAACGCTGATGGAAAAGTGAAAATGAGATCTTAAAACGTGCATCCTGAAAATCTTTATAGAACTCTTTAATATGCGTCGGCATGACAAGTCCCTTGTAAGAGACCACTTTCGTTGACATCGAAGCGATATAGAAATCGCGTATGTGCACCAGTTTGTGTTCTGTCTCTTTGCGAGAAAGGTAAAGTAAGGCATCAAAACGCTGATTCGCCATAATAGAGTTGGCCGTAATAAAAACCTGTACAATATTTGGCAGAGACGCCATTGCCTGATCACCAAGCGCATTCGTGTCTATCGGAACATCACGACGATAAACGACTTTGAGATCATTCGTAGCACAGACCTCTTCCAGAATGTCCAACTCTTTCTTATCTTTGGTAAAGACCGTTGCAACAGCAAACTGTTCAGGAAGTTCCACGCCGGCCTCTTTCGAAACATGACGCATAAACTCCGTAGGCATAGAGAGAAGAAGTCCGCTTCCGTCTCCTGTTTTACCGTCGGCAGCAACTGCACCCCGGTGCATCATGCGTTCTAACGCGGTAATAGCGTCTTCGAGAGTTTTGTGAGAAGCGCGGTTTTTAATGTTCGCAACAAGTCCAAAACCACAATTGTCTTTAAATGATCGTAAGAGATCGTGATGTTCCATCATATAAGATTCCTTAATAAGAAATTTTTATGAATTTACTAATTTTAAGCAATAATTAAGCTACTTAGATATATTTAGAAATTCTAAAATTGCTTATATTATACTGGCCATCAGGTTAAACTTCTATTTAAGAGCTATAATTACGAGAAACAAAATCAATGAATGTGTAGGTAAGAAACAGGAATGCAAGGCTTTATTATCAGTCTCAGTCGCGCCAGAGATGAAGATCTTGTTGTAACTATTTTATCAAAAGGCGGCTTAGATACACTTTACCGTTTTTACGGTGCACGGCATGGTGTTATTAACCTCGGTTTTAAAATAGATTTTGAGATCATAACAAATGTTAAATCCACTATCGGTCAGCTTAGAGATGTCATACATATTGGGTATCCCTGGTTGGGAGATCATCACAAACTTCGTACCTGGCAACAATTTATCGCCCTCTTCTATGTTCATCTGAGAGAGTCCGAAGAGACCGGTGCGTTTTATTTTGACCTTTTGGACCAAGCTGCTGCCTCTTGGATGAAACAAAATCCAAAACGTATTGCTATCGAGTCTTATGTACAACTTCTTGAATATGAAGGACGTCTGCACAAAGAGCTGCACTGCTTCTTCTGCGATGAAATGATTTCCAGCGATATTTCCGTCATCCGCTCTTTCCTGCCGGCACATCCAAACTGTGCACATACGCTTAGCATTAAAAAAGAGGGGCTTACAGAGCTGTTTGAGAACCACTCCAGCCTCTTTCTAAGTGATAAAGAAGTTGACCGATTATGGTTGGTTCTGCTGGAAGGGATATAGATGTCAGATCATCACGCTAAGCTTTGGCTAAACTTCGCGTTCTTATATCACTAAAACATCACATAACTCTCTATCTTTCACTGCCTTCTCTTGGTCAAATGCAATTTTCTGACGATAACAAAAACTCTAGAAAGATGAATATACCCCTATATTATGGTATTTATCTCTTTGTTCACAGCTTTATAGCAAAATTATATTAGTATTTCTTATATATAGCAATAAGACTCGATTAATCTTTCAATCTGTAGAATGGTTCAAATTCAAGGTTTCTAGTAGGAGTTACAATGTTCAAAAAGGTATTAATCAGTGGTTTGGTAAGTTTGAGTCTAGCATCGGGTCTAAGTGCAAACAGTTATGATCTAAAAACGAACATGAGCATGTTGTCAGCAACACTTTCGGGCGTTGAACAAGGTTTTTTGACCAATGACAAAAAAGCAACATTAGAGGCATTGGACCGGTTTCAAAAGGAGATCGATACACTTTTGGGTGATAAAGATAACATTACCAAACTACTGCCTGAAAAGCTTAAACACAAAGCCAGCATGGCCACCAATACGGCAACCATGATCGACAAGTATATTGGAGAGATCAGAGAGATCCTGACAGATAAGAATATGCGGATGATCGATCGTCAAAACAAGTCCCAAAAAGCCTATCTCAACATTGAGGGGCAATGTTTCAGATGCCACAATATGGTAAGAGACTGGGAGTAGTAAAGTAGTAGTGGATATGGGTTCAAAGCCACTATCCGCACACATTATAAAGCTGCCGACTAGCGGTTATACAGTCTAATTCACAAACTCGACAAAATAGTATTCAAGGTCCCAAAGACCGACACGTTTCGCTTCGTAAGCCAGCTGTTTCTTGTTACCGAACAGTTTAGCAATCTCCTCAACATGACGTTTGTTTTTCCCAATATAAAGACAACGGCCTAACGTTGGAATTGAGTGCAGAGGTGATTCCATCGCAATGCCAAGGTCATCATGCCGCCAAATATTAAACTGTGAGAAACGTGCATCATCGAGAACAAGTATATTGTCCGAACGTCCGAAGAAATAAGGGACCTCCGAACCATGATAGTCATCAATAAGCAGGTAATCATAACGGTCCAGGTCAAGATGCATGGCTGCGATCTCTTCTTTAAACTTATCGATATGCCCAAGGCGTAAATGCAAGCGTTCGATCGGCGGAATATAGTAACCGATCGGTGTCTTAAGTACGATCAATAAAAAAGCACTGAAAGAGACACCGGCGACCAATAACTTCTTATAGTTGTAGACGGAGAGATAATAGCCCAGTAATACCGCTGCACTGAGGTAAGCACCGGCTGCCCACTGCGCATTTGCCTCTTTAAACGCCGCGTTGTAACTGAAAAAGAGAAAAACGAATAGAAACGGCAGAAGCAGGAAGACTTTTTTGCGTTCAAACCGTGATCTATCGCGGATGATAAAATAGAACAGCGGCAGCAGGTAAAAAGGATGAAAAAGGGCAAACTGAATGCCAACAAAGCTGAAGAATTCTTTGGCTTTAAAGACCTTTTCCTGTGTCTCTACACCATGCTGAAGCTGGAATGTAAATGAGATGAAATCGTGCAGATAGTTCCAGTAGAGTACCGGCGAAAAGACGAGAACAGCCAAGACCAGTGCCGCATAAAAATATTTGTCTTTAAAGACCGCTCTTTTATACAACAGAATATAGACAAAGATCGTAAACAGCGGCAGAATACCCGTATATTTTGACAGCAGCATCGCACCCGCTGAAAGTCCTGTGATCAGTGCATATTTTTTGTTGTCTTCTTCGAGATAAACATAGGCACTGTAGAGCGTTAAGGCCCAAAAGAACATCAGAGGAATGTCAGGAGTGATCAGGGTGGACGCGACGAGAATAAGGATCGAACTTAAAAAAATATAGAACGTATAGATCGCTGCTTTTTCATCGAAGATCTTTTTGGCAAGCATATAGAGAAAGTACGCAGTTGCCGAGACCATCAATGCGGCCGAAAGACGGACAAACGCCGGTTCATCGCTGAAGAGAGTCGTCAGCTTGATCATATACGCGACCATAGGCGGATGGTCAAAATAGGAGAGACCGAGCTTTTTGGACCAGAGCCAGTAGTAGGTCTCGTCCGAGTAAAAATGGATAAACTGATTCGCAATGGCGTTAAAAAGCGTGTAGAAGAAGAGAACGACTTTCTCGCGATAACCCATTATTTGCCCTCTATAATATCTTTTTTGTGCAGACGCAAGGTCACCACGTTCAACAGGGCTTCAATAAAGATCTTTTTGGACATCTTCGATTTTCCCGCAACCCTGTCTTCGAAAATAATCGGGACCTCTTTGACTTTGAATCCCTTCAGGATGGTTCTGTAGTTCATCTCGATCTGAAATGCGTAGCCGGCGCTCATAATGTTGTCAAGATCGATCGCTTCGAGCACCTCGCGTCTGAAACATTTAAACCCGCCTGTCACATCTTTGATCGAAATGCCAAGGATCGTCCGTGCATATGTACTGCCGCCAAAACTGATGAACTTGCGCAGCAGCGACCAGTTGACAACGCCGCCGCCTTTGACATAACGTGAACCGATGACCAGGTCATACTCTTTGATGTTCTCAATAAACGACGGCAGGTATTTCGGGTCATGCGAAAGGTCTGCATCCATCTCGATTATAAAAGCATAATCACGTGCAAGACACCATTTAAACCCTTCGATATAGGCTTTACCGAGACCCTCTTTATTCTGTCTGATCACAAGGTGCAACTGCCCCTTGTAGATGTCGGTATCGATCAGTTCCTGGACTTTGACATAGGTCTTGTCCGGTGAGTTGTCGTCAACGATTAAGATATCAACGCCCAGCTCAAGCGAAAAGACTTTCGCCAGGATGACCTCAATATTTTCAATCTCATTGTAGGTCGGGATTACGATTATGCCTCTGCTCATATGTCACTCTCCTCATGTTTTGCAAATATTATCAGATAACTGCCTAAAAAGTTGAAACCCATAGCCACGCCGATGCCGGCGATCTGTCCGGCGATCTGAATGAGTTTCTCCTCGCCAAAATAATATACGACGAGGTTAAGCACGGCAAGATTGACCGAAAAGCTGAAAAAATTGAGTGCCAAATATTTTGGAAACTTTTTACGCGTCCTGGTATTGTGGTCACGAAATGTCCACTTTTTATTGAGCTGGTAGTTTTGTGTTACTGCTACCAGAAAAGCGATAACGGATGAAATATTGTAATTGACATTCAAAAATGTCAAGGCAGAAAAAATGGTAATATTTGTAACTGATCCCAGAGCACCGACAGAACCGAATTTTGCAATTTTACTAACGATGAGACATCCTCATATATTTTTACCTGAATTATATACAAATTTTGACATGACTCCGCTGTCAGAACCCCACTTTTTCCAATTTTAAACAAAAGCGTTAAACATAAAGTGTACCTCTCTATCTTCCCTCTGAGGTTCGATGGGTTTTTTAGAGGTGCCCTTAAGATATAATGTACAAAAACATTATGAGGTTTCTATGGTAAAGATCTATCTCGCCGGTCCCGACGTTTTTGAAACAGATGCCGTAACACAGGGCATATTTCTCAAAAAACTCTGCGAACAATACGGGTTTGAAGGCTGTTTTCCTCTCGACAACGAGATTGAATGTGAAGGCACACCCTACGAGATCGCCAAAACGATCAGGGAGGCTAATATTGCTCTCTTGAAAGCGTGTGATATCGTGATGGCCAACCTTAATCCATTTCGGGGTTTGGAGCCTGACTCCGGCACGGTATATGAGGTAGGTTTCGCAGCCGCTTTAGGCAAAGAGGTCTACGCCTATGCTGCCGACCGCCGTCCCATGATTCAACGGGTACGTGAGCAGCAAGGTCTTCGAGACGATGCCCTGCTCTGCCGGGATGGAAAGATCATCGAAGACTTTGGTCTCTCGCACAACCTTATGATGATCGATACCGTTGTTGCCGAAAGTGCCGAAAGCTGTCTGGAGTATATCGCCAAACACAGAAAATGATCGCTGTCTTTAAAAACGCTCAAAGACCTGTGAGGCGTCCTCATACTTGTAAAAGTAGTTTTCTATGCGCAGACGCTTTGTTTTGTATCCGTCTTTTGTCAAAGCATCATCAAACATGTAGAGGTAATGTTTACACTCTTTTTTGTCCGCATCACTGTAAATAGGTTTGGTAATGTCCAGGAACTCGGTCACATTGAGATCACGGTAAAAAAGATTGTCCAATTTACCGTACTTGCGTACCTCTTTTGCCCTGTACTTAGGCCATCTAGGTGCAACGCGAATGGCATCTTCGCCCAGAATAACCGTAAAGATATATTCGGCTTTACCGCTCTTTCTGTTTGCCCAGCAAGGCGGAAGTTCGTTTCCGCCACCCATGTTCAAACGGCGTGTCAGGAAACTCACCTGCCCTTTTAGGATCTCCTGAGCATACAGAAGCTCCTCTTTGGAGAGGGAAGAGAGCTCTTTGAGCGATTTTTCAAGCATGGCATTTTCTCTGCGCAAGCGCTTATCTTCGACTTCGAGCTTTGCATTGAGTCTTTGTTGTGTTTCAAGCTCTGTAAAGAGTGCCTGCAGCTCTTCCGTCGAGTTAATATCTTTGAGCAGTTTCAGGATCGACTCTTTTCTCGAGAGCTGAACTTTAAACTCCTCGTCCATCTTCAACAGTTTTTCATTGACCTCATACGCTTCGACCTGGCTTTTAAGTTTTTCGTTTTCTGCAATGAGTTTGGTCTGATTACTCATCTCTTTAAAGATCTGTTTTGCCTTCTCCTGATCCTGGTCTTCTCCAAGTCTGAATCGCAGCAGCGAGGCGATCATCTGTTCCGAGAGCGTCCGACTGACCTTGTTTTTTAACTGCAAGTCAAGGTTCTCTTTGACAATACGCTCATTTTCCTGTTCGACTTTAGTGATTATGCTGGATTTTTCGGCACTCATAAATGCCGAAATCAACAACAGCAGAAAAAAGAGCATTAAAACGAGTTCGGTTAGGGTGATTCCGAATAAAAAATCATTGTTGCCATTTTCATTAAACTGCATCAGTCAACAGGTTCCCTCTAATTTTTAGGCAGTTTAACACTGCCATGTTCACGCATCTTTTCATTGACAGGCCGGTTCTCCCGCAGTGCTGCGGTTTGTGTCACTCCCGTTGCAGCCCCACCCTGTCCGCCGGAACGGCTCTCGGCGATAGCTTTCACCATACTTTCCATAAGCCGTTTGTTTTCAAGCGCTATCTTCTGGATAAGCTGTTCATTTTTCTGGTCTTGTGTGTTGACAAAGGAGTGAAGGACTTTTGTTGATGATGTGATAATGGCGTCAACCACCTTGGCATTGGCACTTTCAGCACGAGAACCAACGGACTGAATAACCTTGTTGTTCAGAACCATGATGTCATTGATCATCTTCTCATTACCCGACTCGCGTGACTGAATAAAGCTTGCAACAACCTCTTCATTGATCGCTTTCAACTTGGCAATGATCTCACTGTTTTGGTGGACACCTGTGTCAATAAAAGTATCGATCACCTTCTGGTTTTCACCAAGAACACGTTCGATCAGGATCTTGTTTTGACGATCTTTCTGCTCGATAAAATTTTCGATCAGAATTCGGTTCTTCTCTTCGAGATCTGTTGTCAGTGTTTTTGAGCTCTGTTCAAAGAGCGTGTTGACTTCGGCAAACAGCTTAGGCAGTCCACGCACAAAGTCATCAAAGTTGTGGATAACTTTACGCATCTCGGTGTTCGAATTGGCGATGCTGCCTGCCGATTTACCCATCGAGTCATTGAACTCTCTGATCCACTTTTCACTGTCATTTATCGATTCCTGAAAAGCTTTGGTCGACTTCTGCGTCAACTCTTCATAGCGTGTATGATAGCTCGTGATCTGCTTATATATCTCATCAACCCGCTCTTCCTGTCTGGTATGGATCATCTCCATATCCTCATATATCTTGGCAAAAATATTATGAATAGAGTGTTGGTCCAGACTCTCTACAAGTCGCTCATTATACTTCTCAACCGATTTCAGCGTCTGATCAATAAAAAGATTGACCTTGTCATCGATGACGTTGGAGAAGGTCTTGGTCTGATCGATACTGTGACCGATATGGTCATTGAGCATCTGAAGTTTTTCCATGATCATCAAGTTGAAGCTCTCTATATTGGAACCGATATTTGGACTGAAGCTCAACAGATAGATACGAAGAGAAAGCCCCACGATGGTTGTCGAAATGGAAATACCGAACTGACCGATAAGGCGGGTCAGCAAGCCGCCCTGCATGTCACCGTTGGAGAGGATGTACAAGGAAGTGGCCAGTGAGATCAACGTAAATAAAAAGCCCAGATAATAGTTGCTGTCTGCGAACTGCTCATTTGTCAGCAATTCCCGTTCAACGATCTTCTGTCCCATGAGAAAATAGACGATCATGACCACAATAGTCAATACCACTGAAAGATAGATCTTGTCCGTAAATGCGCCCAGCATGATAAAAAAGACGCCACCGATCAAGGCCGCAAGGAAAAGGTACTTAATCTGTACCTTGCCTTCGAAAATATTGTTTGTTTTTCTGTTATTCATAATTATCCATCTGTCATCTTGATGTTTTCAACATTTGCATTCATACTGCTCAATACTTCGACCCAAAAATCGATGTAGTCTCGCGACTGCAACGCCTCAAACTGGTCACGTCTTACGATAACGATATCGACATCGACACCTTCGAGATCAGTACGTGTTTTACTATAAGAAGGAGAGTCTACAAAATGGACAAGCGATGAAGCGCGTGTTTTGAAAAACGACAAGGCCTCCGAATTTTGAATCATGTCTGAGATCAGGGTGATCTTATACCGGTGTCCACTTTCTCTCACATAGGGAAAAGCGATGTTGTTAACGGCCTGTATTGTCTCTAAAATAGGTGATGTCGTACTCGTATAATCGCCAGAAAGACCTTTCATCTTTGCCACTAACGGTTGATGAAAACGTTTTTCCCAACGCTGTTTAAAAAGTTTCGGATTCGAATAGATCGCACTCTTTCCTTCGCCGTCACCAGGATTACACAAAGCCAGTTCAGCTCTCATATCACTCGGCAGGGTGTTATCGATGAAATAGAGCTGTATCTGTTCATCAAGTGCAAGATTGTCGGCTATATTGTCAATTATGTGCTTTATCTGCTGTACCTGGATAGCGTTATAATTGTCGGTCATGTCCAAGATGATGACCTGTCGATCAAAGTTGCCATCAAGTCGACACATCGTCTCTTTATCCTTTTCAATACCACGGTTCATGGCGACGAAAACAGCGATCGCGATCAAGACGATAACAACAACGGCAATAAGGGTATAGCCGACTCTGTCACTTTTGGCTTTTTTGGCACGTCTCTGTTTAGCCATGTTGACCGTCCATATCTGACTCATTGTCGAGTGCCGCTATGACACTTTTTAGTGTTGCATTGATCTTAAGTTTCTGCTCACCGATGATGTGGGGGAGTTCCAGAACTGCCTCCTGATACTGGACAAGCCCCTCTTTAAACTTCTCATCCACGATCTTTATGATATGGTCGTCAGAAAGCTCGACACGTTCGCTAAAATAGGCCGGTGCTTCATCTGTCCTGTTGTCATTGTTGATCTCACGATACAGTCCCAGCATCGCATTGTAGGTGTTGTTCAGATAGTGGTAATACTCGTTGAAATGGTCCTGCAGTTTTTGTCTGAAGATCGGAACTTCCATTAACTCCTGCATGATGACCTTGGCTGTCATCTGTCGTGTTTCCAGCTTGTTCAGGATCGAAGCGGAGCTACGCTCAATATCATGCAGAAGTTCTTCTTTTAATTCTGAAAACTCCATCTGTGCTTCCTGAAACTTACGGTCGAGATCACCATAGTGGGGATATTCGTCATCCATCTTGTAAAAGTCGGTAAAAGCGATCAGAAAAGAGAGCAGTCCTACAAGTACGAGAATAATCGAGTCAAATTCATTGAGTCCGAACGGATTCTGTGTAAAGGTGACAATCGAGTTGACATAGGCATTATCGGGGTCAAGACCAAGCTGGACACGCAGGTGACCGACAAGAAGATTAAAGAAGAAAATAGCAATAAATCCTAGTATCAGAGCAAACAGGACCCCGTATTTCATCACCGATGACTTTCTGACAAGGTTGAGTTTTTTGACAAGGTACCCGCCCATAAAGAAAGCAAAAACGATATTGATAAGCGAAATGATCAACGCTTGTGCTGCGCCCCCGATGAGCCCCAGCTCATTGCCTTTGGCAAAGAAATAGGCATTTAGCGATGTCTCACTTAACAAGATAAGCATGATGATCCCGATATAGAGGATCTTTGAATGCGGATAAGAGGCTTCTCGGGTGATATTGTTTTTCTGTTTGAACTTTTCAAGGTCGTTTTTACGCACGCTGTATTCGTGCTTGACCTCTTTAATACGCTGTTTTGCACTTTCTTGAAAAGTTGTAATGTTCTGTATAAACTCTTCACTGGCATATTTTGCTTCTGCGAGGATCGTTGTGATATCGCTGACACGCATTGCCATATGGTCATACGACGCGACTTTCTTATAGATCTCCTGTTTTACCATGGAAAGTTTATCGGCAAAAAAAGTGGTAATCTTTTGCTCATTGGCATCAAGGTATTGGCTATTGGTCAGCGGTTTGTTTTCTCTAGCTTGCAGCTTTGCCAAAGCAACAATATTTAATTCATCTTTTAGCTCATCAAAATCATACTGTTCAAACAGTGCGTCATCATTATCGTGTTTTCTCTTGTTTTTAGCCACGGTTTACCTTGTAAGTAGCCCAGAATGCCCGAAAGCTTCTAATCACTAATATTCTGTAATATAATGTACATTCTACACTGTTTATATTTATGTTTATTTGAATAGGACGATTTTACAAGCCCTACATAATGTCTAAGACACTTTATCGCCCTAGTACAGCTATTGAGGCCAATCATTCGGAAAAAAAGCGTACTCTTATGCTATCTTGAATTGTTGTTGTAATTGGTCAAGATAATATTTGACATTTTGCAAGTGGATGTAAAGTGTTTTAAAGCTGTCACGATGTTGTACGGAAGTATAAAAGCTGATCAAGGCTGACGAAATACCACGTGAGCCCAAGGTGGAAGAAGAACCTGTGATCGTATGAACGATTTCTTCAACTGCCTTGTAGTCTGATTTTAAAATAGCTTCTTCGATACGCGGTATCTCAGATGTTATTGCTTTAAAAAGTTCATGGACAAACGAATCGGCTTCTTCTTGTGAGAGACCCATCTCATCAACGGCTCTTGAGTTATCATACGGGGCATACACTTTCGTCGGTATGGCAATATCGTCAGTGTCAAATTTCTCGTCAATCGCAGGTCTGTCTTTTGTGACTTTTTTGGCATATTCGTCGAGCATACTTTTGAGAGACTCAGCCTGAGAAGATGCAGCCTTGATCTTAGAAGCTCTGTATGTTAAATATATTGAATAAAGAATCAACCCGACCAACATAGCAATGGCAAGAGAGAGAAGAAGTATTTCTGAATTGTTCATTAGGGTACTTTCATGCTTGATAAGCTTAAATTACTATAAGAAAACTGAATAGATATTGAATTTGAATTTTATAGAGTGAAATATTCACAATATGTTTATATATTGTAATGATAAGGCTGAAAAGCCTGATCGAGTTCCGATAGTTTTAACATAAAGAGGCCCTTGACCTTTTCATGAATGTCGGACCAGAAATACTCTAAGATCACACTTGCACCCACATTTCCTTCGATCTTGCATATCGCGCCTTCAAGGACTTCAATGATTTCCAAAACCGTGATCTCATGGGCCGCATGTGCAAGCTTATACCCACCATTGGCACCACGGATACTCGTGACTAATCCGGCTTTGCGAAGTGCTGAAAGAAGTTGTTCAAGATACGAGTGCGAGACCTGGGTCATCGCTGCGATCTCTTTGATCTGCATAGCACGGCTATGCGGTGCATGGGATAAGACATGCATTGCAGCCAAACCATAAATTCCTCGTGTTGATATGCCTGCCATCAAAATTGCTCAGGTACAAATTTACGGTAAATAAAATAGATCTTACACCCGATGCAGTATGCAAACAGCAATTCAAGTGATAAACAGAACAAAAACACTGCTGTTGCACCATACATAACTATCGTCAAACCGACTAAATTGGCGGCAAGTGCTATACAAACAAAAAAGAGCCCGAAATGTGCTGCCAAACGTTTAGCACCGGCATCTGTCATCTCAGATCTGAAATGGAATAGCTTTTGTAAGGATTTCGAGACTTGAAAAACAGGACTGAAATTTTTATTACCATACAGTCGGATCATAAAATCAATACCCAAAAACAGTAATATCAAAGGATTGGGAACAACCACAAACAGCAATAATAATAAAAATACCGAAAGCGCATTCAAACGGGCTATCGTTCCATCAATTTGGCGGAAAGCCAGGGGGCAGGATTGTGCCATCTTTTATCCTTCATCAGATAATAATATCTAATAGTTATGAGCGTATAGTATAACGACTTCAATATAAAGTCAACTATCCTGACTACTTTACTAAGGTTAAAGCTTTAAATATTTTATTACCAAACGTGCAGCCATCTCTACCGGAACTCTTGATTAGACAAAAGGGGTAACAGTAAAGAGTTCATTATTAAAGATGTCTCGTCAGTTGTTTAATTGATGCGTGAAGAGTTTACAAAATATGCATGTCGTCTATATAGCGGCAGGACGCGATGAGGACAAAAGAGAATCTTTTGTCACTGCGTGTCGCTACGGCTTTGGAGGAATAGGATACTTTTCGATGACAAAATCAATATCCTTGTCCCCGCGGCCGCTCAAATTGATAAGGATTGAATCTTTTGGATTTGCTTTGGCAAGTTTCATTGCATAAGCAACAGCATGCGCTGATTCCAAAGCAGGAATAATGCCCTCGAGCTGCGAAAGTTTATAAAAAGCATCCACAGCCTCTTCGTCATTACAGGTCCCGACAATAGTGCGTCCTATATCACGCAAATAAGCATGTTCAGGTCCGACAGACGGGTAATCAATACCAGAGCCAATGGAGTAAACCGGTGCCGGTTCACCCTTCTCATCTTTAAGCATTATAGAGTTGAACCCGTGCATGATTCCCTCTTCACCGTAGGTAAGAGAGGCTGCATGCTGACCGAGTTTGGTACCGACACCCAAAGGTTCAACGCCGTGAAGTTTAACCGGATCGTCAATAAATCCTGCGAAAAGGCCCATGGCATTCGAGCCGCCTCCGACACAGGCAACGGCATGGTCCGGAAGCTGACCCGTCATCTCAAAGAACTGCTCACGGGCTTCAATGCCGACAACACTCTGAAAATCACGGACCATCTGTGGGAACGGGTGCGGACCGACGACGGAACCGATAGCGTAGAGTGAGTTTTCGGCATCACCGACATAGGCTTCGAAAGCCGAATCAACAGCTTCTTTCAGCGTTTTCAGACCATGTGTCGCCGGAATGACTTGCGCACCAAGGATTTTCATGCGAACCACATTGGGGTGTTCTTTGGCAATGTCCACTTCGCCCATATAGATATCGCATTCAAGACCGAAATAGGCGGCTGCCGTTGCCAAGGCAACACCGTGCTGCCCTGCTCCGGTCTCTGCGATCAGCTTCTTTTTGCCGAGGTGTTTGGCGATCAGCGCTTCGGCCATACAGTGGTTGAGTTTATGCGCACCGGTATGGTTCAGGTCCTCACGTTTAAGATAGATCTGCCCGCCGCCGCAGAAGTCACTGAGATTCTTGGCATAATAGACCGGTGTTGGACGCCCCTGGTAATGTTTGCGGATCTTTTTGAGTTCATGACGAAACTCATGCGACTTTGAGAGCATGTTGTACGCTTCGGTAATCTCTCTGAACGGTTTCTCGAGTTGCGGCGGTATAAAAGCACCGCCGTACTTTCCAAAATATCCGTTTTCATCCGGGGTACTCGCGAGGTAAGATTTTTCCATGAATGTCCTTTATAGAAGAGTTGCCGCCCATTCTAACAAAACTCAAATAAAAGTGACTCCAACAACTTTGGATGCATCTTTATGCCACCTCTTGTTGACCTCGTTTTACTGATATATCTCTTTTTTAAGTGCATCGAACATCGCTTTATAGGTGTAGCGGCTAAAAAGGTAGTGTTTGGCATTGAAGAGCGTCTCGAACATCACCTTCCACAACATAGAAAAATTCTCATCATTGCGTCTGTCACATAGCTGTACCTGTATCTTATTCTCCAGGTCTGCAAGTGCTTTTGCATGATAGGCATAGGTCTTAAGGATGTCATGATCAATACCTACCTCAGCAAAATCCTCTACCAGTCTGACAATAGAGGCTTCCTTGTCAGTGTAGTCCTCCTCTCCTATCGGCATTAGAATACCCTCTTTCAACAGCGTATCCAACATCCCTTCGTCGTAACCGTAATGTTCAATGAATTCCGCTTTGGTGTAATGTTTTTCACCGACAGGTATACCGCTTAAGGTCTGCATTAACGGGGCCAACATCGTAAATGAGCTTGAAAAAGATTGGTTTTTTTGCTGCAGCATGCTTTTGATCTGCTCGATGGAGCTGCCCATCTCCTGCTGCATATATTTGATGTACTTTATGAGCTCTATATGTTCTTCATTGTACCGGTGCACATTCGATTTCAGCTTTTTCGCCTCAGGGAGCAGCCCCTCTTTGATGTAGTAGAGAATGGTGGATTTCGGCACGTTGGTCTTTGCTACAAGTTCGGATATTTTATATTCCACGTCCCCGCCTTTTTTTAAGAATTATAACCTATAATTCAAAACGTCAAGTACGACTTAACGTTTTTAGACTTGAACCCCTAAAGGAACCCACTATGAAACAGACACTTCTAATTCTCTTGATACTCTTTGGCACGCTCCAGGCCCAAGAGTACAAAGCCGTCTTTGACTGCAGTTCGGACAATGCCCGTTATGTCAGCGGTCGGATGATGCTGGTTGAAAAGACCATAGAGATGATCGAAAAGCGCGGCGATAATGCCACAGTCGCTATCACACTGCACGGCGGTTGTGTCCCGATGGTCTCTCGTGCCTTCGATGAGATCATCTTTGACGAGGATATGCCCTACATCCAGAATGCCCAGAATATCATTACCCGTCTCGCCAAGAAAAAAGGCGTTGAGATCGTTGCCTGTGCCATGTCGCTGGATGCGAACGCACTCGAACAACAAGAGGTGCTGCCTTTCGTCCGTATCTCCGAAAACAGTTTCATCGACACCATTACTTACCAAAACCGCGGCTACGCCGTCATGACATTTAAATAAGGAACATCATGCAGATCAACTTTACAAGACTCTACCGTCTCTGGTATGTACTGACCACACTCAGCGTACTTGGAATTTTCACCACTTACTTTACAGGCTACAGTCCCATCGACAAGCTCTGGAACGAACCCCTGCACAATCTCCACACCCTCTTTATCGGCATGCTCTTTGCAGCCGTGACGGCACGCGTCTATATGGCGCTCAACAAGATCAATGCCGTACCGCTGATGCATCTTGTCCGTGCAAAAAATGTCTTGGAAGTTATCATAGCGCTCGGGTATATCGCCATGTGTACGGCGCTGCTGATTACGTTGTTCAGTGATATTTATCTGCTTGTCGTAGCGAAAGGAGAGGCCATGGTATGGATTGTAGAACTTAGAGATGCAACACAACCGGTCTTTGCCGTGATGGTCGGTGTACATGTTCTCTTTGTACTCTATCTTAATGGTGTCAAGAAAAGGGGAACGCTGCGCAAGCTCTTTCTTGCTGCTGACGCCTAGCCTGCTTGCCGGCTATTTTTTGCAGATATCGACACCGCAGAGGTTGTCGCTGCTTAACTGGCCGAACTCTTCGATGTAATCCATGCCCCACTTGTACATCTCTTCTAGAACCGGTTTCAGTTTTTTTCCGATCGGTGTCAGAGAGTAGACCACTTTAGGCGGTACTTCCGGAAACACCTCTCTGTGAATGATGTTCTTCTCTTCGAGCTCTTTGAGTTTGACCGTCAATGTTTTTTGCGTTATTTCACTGATATCTTTGTGCAGGTCTTTAAAGCGTTTGTCTTCTTCGAGCAGATACCAGATAATTGCAAGTTTCCACCGGTCATTAAAGATGTCGAGCGTGACCGAAACAGAACACTTGTACTCTTTGCCATTAATATGATGCATCACAATCCTTCAGTTACATAATTGTAACATAAAGTCCATATATTCCTATTACTTACCTAAATTACTGTAAGGGATATTTAAGTCCATAAGCCATATAATTTTTGAAATTCATGATCTCAAGGACAGCTATGCACGACTTTACCTACTACAACCCGACCAAGATCGAATTTGGCAAAGATAAAGAGAACAATATCGGCCGATACATCAAAGAAGCCGGCATCGAAAATGTCCTGTTG
>JBFEJN010000020.1:0-34874 GCA_041553195.1 Sulfurimonadaceae bacterium | reverse complement strand
GTTTTAAAGTCTGTTTCAAAAAATCTCTTTTATCTGTTTGATTGCACACATTTTACACTAAAGCCCCTTTGGAGAGCAACTTAGTTATAATTTCAGAAAAAAGAGCGGGTTTTTCACATCAAAACAAAAGAGATTCACACGATTCTAATTATCAGAAGCGGCGCACTGGGAGATCTTATCTATGCGACGGCAATCATAGATGCACTGGTGCTGCAATTTGGCGAACAGATACAAATCGATATGGTCGTCAATCCGAACGTCGCGAATGTTTTAAAAAACGATACCCGTTTGCAGACACTTTTTCCGCTGAAACACCGCAAAGTACCTACAATGTTAAGTTTAGAGAAGATGCAGATTGTCCGTCACTCCAGAAAAACACCTTACGACCTGCTCATCAACCTCGAAAAGAACAAACACTTCGATGCTCTCGCTAAAAAAATCAGCGCAAAAACAAAGCTTGGTTCACCCTATACAAAGACCAAACTGCTTCCCGGACAGCGCCATATGGTCGACATTGTCAAACAGTTAGCAGCACCTGTCTGTGAGCAGACCGTATTGGACAGAGCAGTACCGAGGCTTTTTGGCGAACCTTGGGAGCATGTCTCAAAAAAGTATTCGCTTCCCGACAAATACCTGGTTCTAAATCCTAGTAATTCCCACAGCAATCGCAATAAGATCAACTACAGGGCCTGGCCTCAGGAGAACTGGAAACAACTGCTCAAAATGATCCCCTCGCATATTCCGCTCGTCATGATCGCAGGCAAAGGTGAAGAAGCGTACTTTGAGCCGATCAAACCCTACCCTTCCAACGTCATCGATCTGACGGGGAAGACACCGTTGACGGACCTCATCGGTATTATAGAGCATGCACAGGCGATTCTCACAACCGACACCGGTCCGGCCCACCTTGCCTCTGCCGTTGGCACTGAAATTTTCGTTCTAATCGGTCCAACACCGGCAGCCTTGACGGGACCTTATGTGACCCCAGACAATACGATCAATTTTATTTCTATGGATCTGCCGTGTTCACCCTGCTACAACACGGCAGTGATGAGAAACTGCCGTGACAATATCTGTATGAAACAGATAACACCTGCAATGGTCTTAGAGACGATGCAGCCGACGCTCGATACATTTTAACCTGCTTGATGTTAAAATGCGAAGATTATTTTAAAGGGAACAGATGCGCAAACGAATATTAGTAACAGGCGGTGCAGGCTTTGTAGGGAGTCATCTCTGCGAAAGACTGGCGCAAGATGAGAACAACGACGTCTATTCACTTGACAATTACTTTACCGGAAGTACTGCAAATCATGTTGACAATGTCACCTACATCAAAGGTTCGACAAAAGATATCGCCACACTTGTCACCTTCAACCCGGACATGGTCTATCACCTTGGTGAATACTCCAGAGTTGAACAGAGCTTTGAGGATATCGAGAAGGTCTGGGAGTTCAATAAAGACGGTATTTTCGCCGTTTTGGAGTTCGTACGAAAAGCCGGATGCAAGATCCTCTATGCCGGAAGTTCGACCAAATTCGGTGACGGCGGTCTGGGCAGAAGTGCCTCTCCGTACGCATGGACCAAGGCAACAAATACTGAACTGGTGATGAACTACGGCACATGGTTCAACGTCCCTTTCGCCATTACCTATTTTTATAACGTCTACGGACCGAGAGAGATACAGACCGGAAAATATGCCACACTGATCGCCCTTTTTAAAGAGAAGATGAAAAACGGCGAACCCCTGACCATTGTCTCTCCGGGTACGCAAAAAAGAAACTTTACCCATATCGATGATATCATCGACGGTCTTGTTCTTGTCGGCGAACAGGGTTACGGCGATGAATTCGGTATCGGCAGCGGCGAAGCGTTTACGATCAAAGAGATCGCCGAAATGTTCGGTGGAGAGATCGAAATGTTGCCGGAGAGAAAAGGCAACCGGATGGTCGCAGACGTTATCAGTGCAAAAACACAGGCACTGGGTTGGCAGCCGAAACGCAACATTAAAGATTATATCGAAGAGTTGAAAGCCAACAACTGGAAATGACAAAAGCGCCAACTGCCGTTATCTGTCTTTCACCGTATCAAGGCGGTATGGAGATCGACTCTCTTAAACTTGCCCAGATGCTCGGTGACGTCAGTAATGTAACGCTTATCGCGCAGAAAGACCGCTTTATCGCCCGTGAATACAAGAAGAACGGTCATCCCTCATTCGCACTCGAAGAGATAGCGTTCACAAAGAGTTTAAGCCCCTCCATTATTTTCGGCGTGCGTAGAGTCATCAAGGAGAAGGGGATCAAAAATGTCCTTTTTTTAGGGGCGTCTGAGCTGAAATCGCTCTACTTCTCGTTCCTGGGACTGGAGATCAATCTCATCATCCGGCACGGCACGACCAAGTCGTCACCGAAAAAAGATTGGTTCCACCGCCTCATCTACTCCAACGTCAACTATCATGTCGCCATCTGTGAACACCTTGCCCGCAATATCGAATATATTATCCCGTTTGGCGGACACACGCAGTTAAAAGTCATCTATCCATCTTTGAACCTCAAACCTTCGCAAGCGATCGATTTTGATGCCAAACCGCATCATCCGTTGCAACTGCTGCATGTCGGACGCATTGCAAAAGGCAAAGGCCAAAAAGCTGCCATCGAGGCCTGCAAAATACTGTATGAGAACCAGATCGATTTTATATTTCATCTCGTCGGCGGCTTTCACGAACCCTACAAAGAGGAGTTCATGGACTTTTTGAATACCCTCGAATATAAAGAGAAGATCCGGCTTGCAGGCCATACTGACAATGTCGAGCAGTATTATTTGGAGAGTGACATCTTTCTCTTTCCAAGTGACGGTGAAGGGCTGAGCAACGCCTTCATAGAAGCCTTGGCCTATGGTCTGAGTTGCATCAGTTATGACAACACCTCATTTCCGGAACTTCAAAACCTGGGATATACTTTTTCATTGGTACAGGATCAGCAGATCGATCAGCTGAAGGCCGTTCTTCTCCAAAATGCCCAGACATTCCCGTCTAAGATGAAACTGCAGAACAACGCTTCGGGTGTGCAGACTTTTTTTACATCGAAAAATGAGTTGGAAAACCTGGCATCGCTGTTGGTAGGGTAGCAGCAATGACCTCTCTGCCCTATATTCTTTTGCTAAAACATTCGAAAAAACCAAACTTTGGAAACGCCTATGCCTAAAATACTATTTATTGTCAAAAACCAAAACGAGGCCTCTTCACGTTTCAGGGTCTTTGCTTATTTTGACAGACTTCAAAACGACTTTTCACTCGACACCTTTTACGCTGAGTACAACAATAAAAAAGTACCGAAGATCTTTCGTTCACTGATTAAGAGATTGCGCTTTTTATCCCTGCTTTGGAAGGCTAAAGAGTATGATCTTCTCTATATGCAGCGCCCGATGAGTTCAGACAAATCCGACTCGACCTTTTTTGAACAGCTCCTGGTCAAGATCAACCCCCACCTTATCTTCGATTTCGATGATGCGCTGTTTGTACAAAACGAACCGAAGATCAAAAGTCTCGTCACTTTGGCACAAACCTGCGTTTGCGGCAACGACTACCTGGCTGAATTTGCCAGACGCTATAACCCCAACACCGTTGTCATCCCGACTGCCATCGACACGGAAAAATTTCAACAGCATTCACAAACAGATAAGAGGACCATTACCATCGGCTGGACAGGCACCAGCGGTAACTATCAATTCTTTACCGACAAGATGATCACTGACATCGACAGGATCTTGAAAGAGACCTCAAACAGCCGTTTTCTCTTTATATGTGACCGCCCGCCCGAAAAGCGTTTTACATTCAAGTACGACTACATTCCTTGGCGGGCTGAAAGTGAGATCGACGATCTCCAGCAGATCGATATCGGACTGATGCCCTTGATCGATTCTCCGTGGAGCCGTGGTAAGTGCGGTTTTAAGCTGATTCAGTACGGGGCCATCGGCATTGCGTCTGTTGCCTCTGATGTAGGTGTCAATGCCGATGTTGTTTTGGATTCAAAAAGCGGCTACCTTGTCAAAGATGATGACTGGTACACCCCGCTTAAAGCCATGGTTGAAGATCGGCAGTTGGCCACAACGATGGGCGAGGAAGCCCAAAGACATATAGAGCAAGTCTACAGCTTAAAGACCAACTACCCCAAACTCAAAGAGGCTATTGAAGCAACCTTGTCTTAGTGTGTGTTAAGTCCCTTCTCACACACATACCGCTTCGCCGCCTGATTGGCATAAAATTTCTGCCATGAGGCCTTAGCACCCTCAATATTTCCGGCGCTTTTTTTGGCCGATCGTTTATGATAAAGATGAAAAACATTGGCCACGTTTTTACAACTTTTGATCTCGTATCCCATGCCGACAAAACGCCATTGCAGGTCGGTGTCGTCTGAAAGAGGCGAAGCGCCATATCCCTCATCGAAACCGTTTATCGATACAATGTCCTCTTTGAAACACGAAAAGTTACATCCGAGAATATTGGTGCTCGATGTACGCTTTTGCAAAAACTGCTTATAGACAAATCCTTTAGGATCAAAGCTGAATCCGCTTTCAGCATGGCGCTCATGTGCATCGCGCGCCACAAAAGGAAAATACCATAGATAATTTTTCTCCAGGTGAATCGGTGAAAGTTTACGTTGGCGGATCTTCTGCGCATATTTTGGGCCAAGGTTAACGCGCCTTCCGCTGACAACACGATGATGTGCAGCCAAAGCGACATGCCGTTCAATAAATGTGCTGTACGGTACACAGTCACCATCGATAAAGATCAGATACTCGCCGTTGCTTGCCAAAATGCCATTGTTTTGTGAACGTGATTTTCGTACACCGAGATCTTCCTGGCTTGTATGCACAACGTTCAGATCGTCAATCGAATTGACATAGGCCTTCATCTCAGGATACATGCAATCCTCGGCTACAACAAGTTCAAAATCCTTATAGGTTTGATGCTTCAGCGCTTCAACGATAATTGAAAGTGCCTCAATATCTTTGTAAACCGCTGCGATGACGCTTACTTTCATGAGAGCTCCTGCAATAACGTACTCAATTTTTCGAACTGTATGTCATTACTGAACATCGCCTGGACTTTTAGACGTGCATTGGTGGAGATGTCTGTACGCAGTGTTTCATTGCTGCGGAGCATCTTGATCTTTTTTGCCAGATCAGTGCTGCTGCCCTTTTCAAACAGCAGGCCATCAACCTCATCGTCGATTATTTCCAGTGGGCCGCAGGCATCGGTAACAATAATAGGCGTTCCCACGGCCATCGCTTCGATGACAACCAGTCCAAAGGTCTCACAAGGTGTCGCAAGTACCATGGCATCGCAGGCCTGCATAAAATGCATCGGGTTACTCATAAACCCGAGAAAATGGACCGAAGAGCCCACACCCAACTCTTTGGCCTTGGCTTTTAAGGTCTGGATGTACCCTTCTTCCATCTCATGCCCTACAAAAAAGGCATCAACGCGGGTCTCTTCTTGACGCAGATGAGCGATCGCTTCGATAAGCAGGTGCTGCCCTTTGGTCTCCTCGATACGTCCTACCAAGCCGACTGCAAAGGTATTGTACATTTTGAGTTCATGTCGCAATTGATCTATCTCTCCGTCTGACAGCAGATCGACATTGTCTGTCCCCATATACAAGACTTCGACTTTCGGGCGAATCGATTCGGGAATAAAACGGTGTAACTGTTCAGCGACCTGCTTGGTCACCGGCAGCATCAAGTCGATATTTTTATAGAGATGGCGATGGTAAAAGTCGTCTTTGAAACGGGTCATGGTCATATTGCGGGTCTGCGCCAGCTTCGGTTTGCGTTTTGAAAGATGTTTTGCCAAGACGGCAACTGGTATATCTTTTGTCCAGTGCAGATGCACAATATCGATGCCATTGTCATCGATGATCTCCGCAAGTTTTCTAGCCGCACCCAGCATCAGGAGATTCGACTTTTTAGCGACAAACAGATACCGGTGATCGGTACCGCTGAAATACTGTTCCAGCTTGCCGGCAGGATTGATCACACTGATGACATTGAAACTCTCCCTCAGCGCTTTGGCGCAGCGCATCATGTAGAGTTCAAGTCCGCCCAGGTCGGGAGAGAGGCAAAGCTCAAGCAAGTTCTTTCTAGTTTGCATTGTCTTCATTCTCTTGCAGTTCAAGCATAATGACATATTTCATATAGCTGTTGTAGGCCGAAGCAAAGGCAACATGCCACTCCTGGGCACCGCCCAAAATGCCCCCTTTGATGATCATCCCTTTAAAAAAGGCACCAAGCCCATGCACGAAGGGGTCATACCACGACGCACGTTTGCCTTCGTTGTAGCGGACATGTGCAAGGTTGACGGCAAAACGGTCCGCCTTGCGCACCAACATGCCAAAGTCGGTAAAGGAGTAGTGCAGCATATCGACATCCAGATCTTGAAAGTTGTCTGTCTGCACTTTGCCGTGTTCACCCTCGGTGTTATAACCGCATTTCTCTTTGTCGTAGAGGCGAACGACCCGGTCAGGGTACCATTGGCGAATGTATTTTTTCCCGATAAAGCTCTGTCGGCGAAACGAAAACCCGTCATATGGCGTATTGTCGAGGTCCATCGTTTTGATATAATCGATCGCCTCTTGGGTCAAACGCTCATCTGCATCGATACTGAGTATCCAGCGGTTGCTGCTGAACTGCTCGCAAAACGCTTTCTGCCCGCCGTCGCCAAGGTATTTCTGTTCAATCACCTTTGCACCCAGACTCTCTGCGATCTCAACAGTCCTGTCCGTACTAAACGAGTCGACGATGACAACTTCGTCACAGACCTCTTGAACATTTTCGATCACCTCTTTGATGTGTCGCTCTTCATTGAGGGTAATAATGGTCGCGGTAATTTTTTGCATTGGCACTACTTCATACGATATTGATAGCGTGATTGTAACAAGAAACTACTGTTCACCCTCTAAATGTCCCTGAAAACAAACCGCTACTATGGCTGAAAACAGAAGTCATTGCAATTTGGCTTCTAACGGAGCGAGGTTTTTATATAACAGAGGAACAGATGCTATAATTCACTATCAATAAAAAGGTTCATATGTCATTCAAGATCGAGGTCGCTCCTTTATACCCAGCTTTTACTTCCATACTCACTGAGATAAAATCTCTTTTTGACAGCGGTGGCGAAACGATCCATAAGGCCCGCAATGAACTCAAGGTCATTGAGCTTGAAGGCATCAGCTGTGTGGTCAAGGCCTTTCGGGTACCCAATATCATCAACCGGTTTGCCTATGCCTATATCCGCAGATCAAAAGCCTACAAGTCCTACCATAATGCCATGCGGCTTCAGGAGCTGGGTGTCCCGACGCCTGAGCCGATAGGGTTCATTGAGTTCTACGACAAAGGTCTTTTGCAGGAGAGCTTTTTCATCTCCAGACACTACCCTTACGACTTTACCATGGCCCATGTCCGTGACGATAACCCCGGCGACAAGGTTACCATTTTAAAAGCCTTTGCGGCCTTTACCTATGCGATCCATCAAAAAGGGGTCTGGCATGTGGATTACTCCGGCGGAAACATCCTGATCAATGCCACTGAAAACGGGTATGAATTTTCGCTTGTCGATATCAACCGCATGGAATTTCGCACGGTCTCCGGCTATGAAGGGCTGGAAAATTTTGACAAAATGTGGTTCAACGAAGAGGCCTTGAGCATAATTGCAAAAGAGTATGCCGCCTTGGCAGATCTTGACGAAGCCCGTGCGGTCCGGGAGATCCTGAGATATGACCAGAAGCTTAAAGCCCATGTACTGCGCCGACGTAGAATAAAAGCGTTTTTCAAGGGCAAGAGATAATTGTTATTCAATAGCTACGAGTTCATCTTTCTCTTTCTGCCTGTCAGCTTTTTTATCTATTTCTACCTGCTGCAGAAGCGGTTGATCACCGGGGCAAAAGGCTTTCTGGTCTTTGCCTCGCTCTTTTTCTACTCCTGGTGGAATGTGGCTTATCTGCCGATCATATTGACATCGATGCTCTTCAACTATATTGTCGGCAATTCGCTTAATGACAACCTCCACCATCTCAAAGTCCATAAAAAGAGTCTGCTGGCCTTTGGGGTTCTCGCCAACGTCGCCTTGCTCGGCTATTTCAAGTACTCCGATTTTTTCATCGAGAACGTCAACCTTGCCTTTGACGGTTCGGTCCCGCTGCTGCACCTCGCGCTCCCTTTGGCCATCTCCTTTTTTACCTTCCAGCAGATCGCCTACCTGGTCGACTCCTACCGCAAAGAGACCGCGGAATACGACTTTTTGAACTACGCCCTCTTTGTCACCTTCTTCCCGCAGCTCATTGCGGGACCGATCGTCCACCATGCCGAGATGATGCCGCAGTTCGCTTCGAAATGGAACCTGGTCAGGAACTACAGAAACATTGCGGCCGGGCTCTTTATCTTCTCCATAGGGCTCTTTAAAAAGGTGGTCATCGCCGATGCCTTTGCCAAGTGGGCGACAGCAGGATTTGACCATGCACAGACACTGAACCTGCTCGAAGCCTGGGCAACCTCGCTTTCGTACACCTTTCAGTTGTACTTTGACTTCAGCGGGTACACGGACATGGCGATCGGTGCGGCCCTGCTCTTTAACATCAGACTCCCCATCAACTTCAACTCCTCCTACAAGGCACTGGACATCCAGGACTTCTGGCGCCGCTGGCACATCACCCTTTCGCGCTTCTTACGTGACTACATCTACATCCCGCTCGGCGGAAACCGCAAAGGCGCGTTCAGGACCTACAACAACCTGCTCGCCACCTTTATTCTCGGCGGCATCTGGCACGGCGCCGGCTGGACCTTTGTCTTCTGGGGATTCCTTCACGGCATGGCACTGGTCATCCACCGTTTCTGGAAAAGCCTCGGCTTTACAATGCCCAGGATCCTCGCCTGGTTCATCACCTTTAACTTTGTCAATATCGCCTGGGTCTTCTTCAGGGCCAAAGAGTGGGATGATGCGATCAAGGTTTTACAGGGGATGTTCGGCGGCGCCTTTGTGCTCGATTACCGCTGGTATGATCAACTTGTTTTTTTACACGGGAAAGTCCAGTTTGGTGCTTGGCTGCAGGCCATCAACGGCGACAAATATACCCTCATCGCTATTGCGGCGGTGTTCCTCATAACCCTCGGCAGTAAAAACAGTATGCAGTATGCTGAAGGGCTCCGGTTTAATAAAGCCTATCTGTTCGTCGGCACACTGATTCTGACTTTTACACTGCTGAAGATGTATGAAGTCAGTGAATTTCTCTATTTTAACTTTTAAGGCAGGCAGATGAGACTTCAAACATGGATCAGACTTTACATCGGTATTCCAATTGCCCTTATCGCCCTTATTTTCTCTTTTAACTTTGTCATCGATCCCTACAGTATGACCTCGTACAACCTGCTCAACATCCCCAACAAGTTTGCGCGCGATGACCGCAAGGAGAAGGTCGCCAAACTCTACACCGAACCGGCCTACGCCAATATGCTTTTTGGCAGCAGTCATGTCTATACAATGAACCCCTTGACCCTGGAGAAATACGTGGGCGGCCGCAGCTATAATGCCGGCGTCGGAACAGCCCGTATCGAAGATCATCTCGGATTTCTGCTCTACCTTGAACGTATCGGCAAGCTCCCCACCACCGCTCTCTTCGGCCTGGACTTCTACTCCTTTAACCAAAATGTTGAGACCAATAAATATTTTCTGGTAAATGATGAACTCAACTTCATGCAGAAAAAAGCGGACAGCAACATCTACTTTAGCAAACTTCTTTCCATCGATGCCCTGCGCGCCTCGTATAAAACCCTCCACAATTTCCTGCAGAACGCCAAGGACCGCCCGCGTTTCGACACGTACGGAACATCATCGAATGCCTCGAAAGTGTTCACCTACTACCCTGAAGTTATTGAAGAGACACACTTTTCGAAAGAGAAGGTTGAAGAGGGGTATCGGGATGTCAAAACGATCGAATACAGACAGATCAGCAGGGACAGAATGCGCTACATTCAAGAGATCATCGACTTATGCCAAAGACATCACATCAACTACACGTTTCTGATCACGCCACTGAACGGTCAACTCCTCTCGATGATCGAAGATGATCCGCAGCTCACAGAGACCCTGCACCGTTTTAAAACCGAACTTGCCGCTAAGACAAGCTACTACGATTTTTTAACGCATAACCCTATTAATGACAACGCTTTTTATTTTGGAGACACCATGCACACCAGACCGTTCACCGGCAATCTCATTCTTGCCAGGCTCTTCGATGACCGCAATATCAGCTTGCCGGAGAATTTTGGTGTTTTTGTACCCAGGCACGTAGTTCAGCCTTAGTCGCTTCAAAAAAAGCGGCTCGCTTTACAGCGTCCAACGGTATCATCCTGTTCATCTGCAGCCGTTCCTCACTCACGCTTTTCCAACGTTTCGCACTGGCAAAAAGGGAATCACCGAAAAAGGTCATCGTCGGGGTATTGACCAGTGCCGCCAGATGGTAGGTCCCGGTCGACGTGCTCACGAAAAGAGCAAAAGAGGCAAGGAGTTTGGTAAACTCGACGATTCCTTCTTCCGACTTATAAAAGAGAACATCCATCCCTTCGCACAGGATTTTGCTCTCTGCATACAGGTCTTCTTCGCCCGGGCCGAAGGTCATCACCGCCTGAAGATGCGGCGCATCCGAAACGATCTTGACAAGATCGACATACTCTTTGAGCGTCCAGTTTGCATCGGACGAGCCGCCGAAACCGGGATGGAAAGCGACCACAGCTCTCGTGACACCATACTGTTCACAAAAACGTTGATAGCTTACGGTGAGGTCCTCTTCAGTAAAGGCCATAAGCGGTCTCGGAAAGTTCAGATCAATCTCCGGGAACAATACTTTCGCAAGCTGCAGGTTGTACTCGAACTCCGCCATCTCAACACGTGAACGGCGCTGTTTAATACGCCTGTTGTAAAAAAGCTGTGCCAGTTTTGTTGCCGGGGCGATACGGGTCGATATGCCTGCCAAAAACTGGGCTGCGGCGACACGCGTATTGGAAAAGAGAGTGATCGAGGCATCGATCTTTGCATTTCGAAGCGTTGAAGCAAAAGAGAAAAGAGCTTGGCCTTCATCAACGATCACCTCGTCAATAAAGGGACAGGCCAGAGCCAACTGTCTGTTAAGAGGTGCGACGCAGGCAATAATCTTGTTTTTTGGATTGTGCTGTTTCAACACATAGAGTGTCGGGAGTGCCGTGACGAAGTCACCGAGTTTATCAGTACGGACAACCAAAATATTCATAGACATACACCACCCAATACTATTGATTCCGGAGCAGTTCCGGAGCAGCGGAGATCTCTATAGTGTGAGATCACCCTCGTTATACAGCTTAGACGCCGATCTGGAAATACTCGAATCCCATCTCAGCCATACGGACTTTGTCGAACTGGTTTCGGCCATCGAAGAAGATCGGATTTTTAAGCAGCTTCTTCATCTCGTCGAAGTCAGGGCTTCTGAACTCCTGCCACTCTGTGACCAGGATAAGCGCGTCGGCATTTGAGAGTGCCTCATATTTGCTGTCGACATAGGCAACATTGTCATTGCCCTTCAAATAGTAGCTTTCAGCTTCGTGGCGTGCTTTAGGGTCGTACGCTACCACTTTGGCACCGCGTTTTGTCAGTTCGTTAATGATCGTAATCGAAGAGGCTTCGCGCATGTCATCGGTTTCGGGTTTGAATGCCAGTCCCCAGACAGCGAAAGTCATGCCCTCAAGGTTCTCGCCGAAGCGCTTGACAACCTTGTTTGAGATGACTGTTTTCTGGTCGTAGTTGACCGCTTCGACAGCATCCAGGATACGCGGTGTATACCCGAAGTCTTTGGAGGTCTTGGCCAGGGCCTGGACATCTTTCGGGAAACAGCTTCCGCCGTAACCGCAGCCCGGGTAGATAAAGCTGTAACCGATACGGGCGTCTGAACCGATGCCGTTACGTACCTTGTTGATATCGGCGCCGACACGCTCACAGATATTGGCGATCTCGTTCATAAACGAGATCTTGGTTGCCAGCATGGCGTTGGCAGCGTACTTTGTCATCTCAGCCGACTTGATGTCCATCCCGATAAAACGGTCATGGTTTTTCATGAACGGTGCGTAGAGATCGTGCATGATCTGCAGCGCCTTTTCGGAATCCGCGCCGATCACGACACGGTCCGGATGCATAAAGTCCTGGATCGCAGCACCCTCTTTCAGAAATTCCGGGTTGGAGACCACATCGAATGTCAGGTCACTGCCGCGAAGGTCCAGTTCTGCCTGGATCGTCGCTTTGACTTTTTCTGCCGTGCCCACCGGTACCGTTGACTTGTCAACGACAACGATGTAGTCTTGCATGTGTTGACCGATGCTTTTCGCAACGGCGAGAACATACTGAAGGTCTGCCGAACCGTCTTCACCCATCGGAGTACCCACTGCAATAAAGGTAATAAGGGAGTTCGCAATTGCCCCTTTGACATCTGTCGTAAAATGCAATGTCTTTTTCTTGTAGTTTTCCAGGACCATCTCTTCGAGACCCGGTTCATAGATAGGGATAATACCTTGTTTGAGTTTCTCGATCTTGCTTTCGTCGATGTCAACACAGGTGACACTGTTTCCCATCTGTGCGAAACAGGTCCCGCTTACTAGGCCGACGTAGCCGGTACCGATGACTGAAACTTTCATATATGCCCTTTTCTTCTAAAAATAAGTGAGATTTTACCAAAAAGGTGTTTAGAAACAGCATTGTTTTCCGCCCTCAACACACCATCACCAAAGCTTTAGTATACTTTCATTTTCAATTAATCTATTTAGGAAACGTTTTAATGACTTTATTCTTTTCACTTTGGAACAACATGCCGCGTATCTTGAAGTTTATTCTTCTCTATACACTTGCCTTGACAACACTTTTTGTCGCAATGCGCCTGCTTTTTTACGTCCTGTTCAATACCCCGGAGTCACCGCTCACTTCATCAGATTTTTGGACAGCAATGTGGCTCGGCGAACGTTTTGACATGCGTATTGCCGTGGCAACGGTCCTGCCCCTCTTTTTTGTCGGTTGGATCAAATGGCTGAACCCATTTGCGTTCAAAGCAATGCGTATCTTCTGGCATACTCTATTGACGCTGGCCTTTTCCCTCATCTCCCTGGCCTACATCATCGACATCGGCCACTATTCCTACCTTAATTCCCGTCTGAACTTTTCGGCCATGCGTTTTCTCGAAGACGCCGCGATCTCTGCTGACATGGTGTGGGAGAGCTACCCGGTTGTCTGGATCACGCTCGGCTGGTTTCTCTCCATCGCTCTCTTTGTCTATGCCCTCGAAAAGATCCACAACTATGTGGCCAAAAGCGAACCGAAAAAGCTTAAGATCTGGCAAGGCTTTTTTGTCGGGTTTGTGGCCTTTCTTATTGTGTTTATTGCCGCTTACAGTAAATTTTCACAATACCCGCTGCGCTGGTCTGAGGCCACCTTCAGCAAACACCCTTTCGTAGCGCAACTCGCGTATAACCCGGTACACTATTTCTTTGATACCTGGAAAAACGGACGCATCAACTACAACCTTGCCGACACCCAAAAAAGTTACCCGATCATGGCCGATTTTTTAGGGGTGCAGGACAAAAACAGCACGACGCTTAACTACCAGCGCCATTTTGAAGCAGCGAAGGGTACAGGAAAACAGCCGAACATTGTCCTGATCATTGTCGAATCCTACGCCAGTTACAAGACCACCCTCTCAGGAAACCCGCTTGATCCGACGCCGCATACCAAGCGCTTGGCAGACAGCGGCTACTACTTCAAAAACTTTTTTACCCCCTCGACAGGGACAGCCCGCTCTGTGTTTACCACCATCACCAGCATGCCGGATGTGGAGCTAAAAGGCACTTCGAGCCGCAATCCGCTCATCGTGGACCAGCACACGATCATGGATGAATTTGAGGGGTATGAGAAATACTATTTTATTGGCGGTTCCGCATCATGGGGTAATATCCGCGGCATCCTGACCAAAAACATCAAAGGGCTGAAACTCTATGAAGAGGGCGATTTCAAGTCACCGCGCAACGATGTCTGGGGGATCTCGGACATGAACCTCTTTAAAGAGGCCGATGCCGTACTGAAAAAAGAGGAGAAACCTTTTATTGCCATTATTCAGACCTCGGGAAATCACCGCCCCTACACGATTCCCGAAGACAGCAACGGTTTCGAAGTCCTTCATCCAGGCGATGCGGAAGTCCGACGCTACGGCTTTCACGATGAAGAGGAGTTCAACGCCTATCGTCTGATGGATTATTCTATAAACTATTACACTAAACTGGCGAAAACCTCCGGCTATGACCGGGACACGATCTTTGCACTCTGGGGCGACCATGGTATTGACGGTTTTGCAGGCGAGCACACCTTTAAAGGCGAAAGTTCATCCCAACTGACACTGGGATCGCACCGTGTCCCGTTTGTTGTCTGGTCACCGGGCCTGATCAAAGAGCACAAAGAGTTGGACACGGTTGTCTCCGAGGTCGACGTACTGGCCACCATGGCCCATCTTGCAGGCCAGGAGTATACCTCGACAGCGATGGGGCGTGACATGTTTGACGCGCGGTACAAGGACAAACGTTATGCCTTTACCATCTGGCATACCACCGTTCCGCACATCGGGATGGTCGGGAGCGAGTTCTATTATAAGATGCTGGCTGACGGTTCAAACGCAGGACTCTATAAGATCGAAAGCGACGAACCGTTGACCGACCACTCTGCAGAGCATCCGGAGTTGGCAAAAGAATTACGTGCGTTGACGATGGCCTATTATAAAACGGCCCAGTATATGGCATACCATAACAAAGAAGCCGCCGTCAAAAAGTAGCGGCTAGCGGCAGAACGCTGCCTCTTTGACGATCGAATAGCGATCCAGCACTTGAGCGTCACGCATCACAAACTCCACAATCATCTTCTCTTTTTCAACTGTTATGAGCAGTGAGCCTGCCGTAAAAAAGCTAAACGGCATCATCGGGTGTTTGACATTGAATGGGTTGATACCGGTTGAGTTTTCAGACGATGAACCCGCAACATTGTAGATCGTGCCCTCAAAAGGGCGTTTTTCATTACACTTTTTATAGTCATGAGGGGCATCTTGAACAACATGTTGTGATGCATCAAAGGTGTCGCTGTAACCGTAGTGGCCATGCGAAAGAAGCGAACGCTCATAGACATGCGAGTGGCCGGAAAGCACAAGGTCTGCATCGTACTTCTCAAGGATCGGCAGAAAGTTCTCACGCATGTTGACCATGCGGCCGCGGCTGTCGTAGTAGCTGTCGGAGTCGTGACTGCCTTTTGTATAAGGCGGATGATGGATAATAACGATCGTCCACAATTTAGTGTTGGCTGCCAGATCTTTTTCCAACCATTTGGCCATGTCGCTGTCGGCACCGAGACTCTCTGTCTCAGAATCCATCATGACAAAATGGACGTTACCGTTTTCGAACGAGTAGTAGCGTTCACTGCCTGAAGCAACGCCGCCCGCCTCACCATTGGTCGGCAGCTCGAAGATGTCGTAAAAGGCCCATCGGCGGGCATCATGGTTGCCGATGACCGGCCAAAGTGCATTACTTTTCAAGGTATCCGGGTAGGCGTTGAAGAGTCCTTTGTTGAACTGCTTCTGCGAACCGCTGCGATACGCATTGTCCCCCATCATCAACCAGGTATCGACCTCCCTGCTGCCAAGATGCGCTTTCATCGCCTTGCGTACCTCCTGCTGGGCATCGTTGTAATTACCCGAATCACCCAGTACCCAGATACGCTGCACCCTATTGTCGTCATCGCTCAGGGTCGTAAAATGTCGTCCTTCATTGTCGATCTCCAGTGAAGCGGACTCAACGCCATAGAGGTATTCGGTCGCCTTTTGCAGACCGCTCAAGGCAATGCGGTGGTAGCGGGTCGCTTCACTCTCGCACTCTTTTTTCGAACGTTCAAAATGCCCATAGGTCACACAGCCGATCTCTTTTTCGGGTGTCTGCCATTTGACAACAACACTCTCCTGGGTCTGCATCTGCAGGTAGGGTTGACGGTCGACATATTTATAGCTGTCATAGAGAACAACACTAAGACGGCCGACACCGTAGAGTGTCGCAACGACAACAAGGATAATAAGAAAAATTTTCAGAATTTTTTTGATCACAGTAGCTTCTTTATACGGATTTAAATAGGGATTATATAGCACAACACGTCATATCTGCATTACAAGCATAGTTTCACTATAATTTCAGGATGAAAGCACCGTTTATTTGGGACAATGACTCCGATCAACCTTACCAGCTTAAAGATCGTTCCTTTAAAAAAACGATGCGTAAAAAAGAGCTTCCCTCCCTGCTCGCCACTGTTGTCAGCACCCTTTTCATACTTCCGGTTGGCATGCTGCTGCAAGGTCTCATTCCCAAACGCACTATTGCGACGGATAATTTTTTCGGCATGAGTATTAACCTCGACAAAGAGCCCGAAGCGACAAAAGAGCTGGTTAAGGAGTTGGGACTCACCACCATTTTGATCCGTTTTCCGCTCTGGGAGATGGCCCGTCTGCATGAGTATGTTGCGTTCGTGCAGCATTACAGCGATAAAAAAATCATACTCAATGTCATGCAGGACCGTGAACATATCGAAGACCTCACACTGCTGCAAGAGGACATCAAAACAGTGTTCACGGCTTTTGCACCGCTTGTAGACGGTTTTCAGATCGGCTCGACTATCAACCGGGCGAAATGGGGCTTTTTCAGTGTACGCGAATACCTTCGCTTCTATGCAACAGCCTACACCGTCAAACAGAGTGACTTTCCATATATACGTCTGCTCGGTCCCTCCGTGATCGACTTTGAGTACCACTTCAGTGTCCATGCTCTCTTTAACTTTTTCAGACTCAGATATGACGCCGTCTCTGCCCTGCTCTATGTCGACCGCCGCGGTGCCCCGGAAAACACGCAGATGGGCTATGACCTCATCAAAAAGATCGACCTTATGGATGCCCTCGCCACGCTGAGTCCTAAAGCGAAACGCGAACTCTACATCACCGAGACCAACTGGCCGATCTCCAATACGGCGCCTTTTGCGCCGACAAGCGAGCATGAATGTGTCAGCGAAGAGGCGTACGCGAACTTTATGGTGCGCTACTACCTCCTCGCCTTTGCCTCCCAGAAAGTGGAGCGCGTCTATTGGCACCAGCTTGTCGCACCCGGTTACGGGCTGGTCGACAACCGTAACGGCCTGCACAAACGTTCGGCCTTTGACGCCTTTAAGACCATGCATACGCTACTAGCCAACATGCGACTGTACTCTTTTGAACATAGCGGGGGTCTCTACACTCTGGTCGCTAAAAACAGCATGCAGACCACAACCGTGACCTGGTCGCAAGATTTACGCACTATGACGTATAATACACCCCAAAACTATATGGATCGTGACGGAAAACATCATTGCGAAGAATGTATTGACATCGGTCCCTCACCTATCTATTTTATTGAAGAGAATTAATGCACTTTAGAAACATCTATACACAGACTTTTTCGGCTTTTTTACTGGCTCTTTTTACCCTCTTTACAAGTCACCTTTTTTTACTGTTTCGTTACCCGAACGATTTTTTGGAACTCACGACGACCGAAACGCTCATCTCCCTCCTCATGGCGGTCCGAGTCGATATCATCACACTCTTGACCTTCTCGTTTCTGCCGATGTTGCTGCTCAGTCTCCCTTTTTCCCTTGTACTGCATAAGAAGTACCGTATTACACTGGGTCTGTTGTTAGGATTTATCGCGACCTCGATCACGATGTTCGCCTATGCCAACGTGCTCTATTATGATTTTTCGCACCGCCACCTCTCTAATGAACTTTTCAACCTTATGAACGATACCAACATTATTATAGACATGGCACTGCACTCCTTTTTACCCTACACTATTGGTGCTACACTCGCCTTTGCAGGACTGATCTTCTTTTACTATAAGATCTTTTCGGCGCAAACGGGCACGCGTGATTTTTCCAAAAGAAGTTGGTTTGTCTTTGTTCTGATTATTGTCCTGATCTTTCTTGGAATACGCTCAAAACTCACCGGTAAGTCCTTTGGTCTCTCTGACGCCTACGCCATTAACAAGGTGAGTTCCGGAACCCTTGCTCTCAACGGTTTTTTCACCGTGTATCGTACCTTCAACAAAGAGAAAAGTATGCATAATCTGATGGATCTTGAGCAGGCTATCACGATCTCAAAAAAGATGTTACACACTGAAAATGCGCCTTTTGTCTCAGAAGAATATCCCCTCATGCGTGCGTACAATGACAAGAATGCGACCAAACACAATGTGGTCATCGTCTTACTGGAGTCATGGGGTGCTGAACACATTGACGGATTCACCCATTATAAAGAGCTGGACATCACACCTTATTTTAAAAAGCTGTCGCAGGAGAGCCTGAAGTTCACCAACTTCTATGCCAACGGGTACCGTTCTATCTTCGGTATCACCTCCATCTATACCGGAATCACCCTGCCGGCAGGCTTCGAATTTTTAGGCAACGGGCTTGAACTATCACGTCTCAGTTACCTCGGCACACTTGCAAAAAGCAACGGTTACTCGACCATTGCCATGCAGGGGTCTCAGCGACGTTCCTACCGCGTTGATGCCGTCAGCAATCTTGCCGGATTTGATCAATATTACGGGGCGCAGGACATGCCCGAAGTCGAAGAGGTCGAAGGCGACCGCCATGTTATCACTGGTACCTATGACCACAACCTCTTCTCGTTTTACCATCAGAAACTCAACACGATGAAAGAGCCGTTTTTGGGCTTTGCCTTTACCTCGACCAACCACAGTGACTTCCATCTCCCGCATTCGAAATTCGAACGCTATCCGCATAACCTGCGCAATTACTATGGACAACTGAACGCCTACATCTATGTCGACAATGCCATCGAGCGATTTATCGAGGGGGTGAAAAAAGAGCCGTGGTTCGACAACACCATCTTTATCTTTACCTCCGACCACGGCAGCGGCGATGCGCTCAACCCTATCGGCCGAAAACTCAGAGGCGAAAATAAAAAACCACTCTCGTCCATGGAACATTTCCGTATTCCGCTGATTATCTACGCGCCTAAGATCTTTGCCCCTGTAGAGCTTGACACCCTGGGTTCTCAGGCAGATTTTTTACCGACGCTCATAGATCTTCTAGGGTTTAAAGAGAACTTTACGACAATGAGTAACTCTCTGCTCGATGCGCGTGTTGAAAAGCGCTTTGCCTATTTTTACGGCGGTTCTACTATCGGACTGATCACGGATGAGGGGTATGTGCAGTACAATTTTAAAAACATTGTCGCTGCAAGCGGAACAGCCGCGGCGCAAGAGAGAATGAAACAGGAGCTCTTCGCCGTTGACACGGCCGAAGCAAAACTGTTGGAACAGAACAAATGGACAAAGTAATGATACAAAACAGGACCCAGGTCAAATCAATCCTCATCATTCTGCCGAACTGGCTCGGTGATGCCGTTATGGCAACCCCGGCTATCGAAGCACTCTGCGAGTTTTACCCGCATGCCACCTTGACACTGGTAGGCTCGTTTGTCTCTATCGAGGCATTGAAGTACCATCCGCTCTGCAAACGCCACTATATTGATGAGACCAAAAAAAGTGGGTCAAGATTTATTAACACCTACAAATTTGCCAAAACCATCGGCAAGCATGATATTGCCATCTCATTTCGTAACCAGTTTCACTCCTCGTTGCTGCTGAAACTGACCGGTTCAACTACCACCGTTGCACGAAACTCCTGGCACGCCGCGCTGTTCTTAGACCTTTACCCTAAAGCAAAAGAGGGGCACCTGGTCGAACAGTATGTCTCGTTGGTCGAGGCACTGACAAAATCGGAGCTTACCAATATCTCCGCACTGCGCCTCTTTATCGAACCCTACCGTTATGACGTACCGACCCTCGGTATCAATCCCGGTGCAACATACGGTTCGGCAAAACGCTGGTACCCTGAAAAATTTGCCAAAGTTGCCGCCAACTATGCGAACAGCTATGACATCGTGATCTTCGGCGGCCCTTCTGAGACCGAGATGGCCAAAGCGATCGAAGATGAGCTCACTGCCCTCGGAATCAACAACTATACCAACCTGGCAGGCACAACGACCATTAAAGAGCTCTGCAGCCACATCGGCGGCCTCTCACTATTCATCACCAACGACAGCGGCCCGATGCACATCGCTGCCGCCTACCAGGTCCCCACCGTCGCCATCTTCGGCCCGACCCGCCACCTCGAGACCTCCCAATGGAAAAACCGCCAAAGCGCCATCGTACGCCACGACCTGGAATGCGCACCCTGCATGAAACGCGAATGCCCGTTGAAACACCACGACTGTATGAAAAAGATAGAAGCGGAAGAGGTCATAGAAGCGATAGAAACACTCTGATTAAAGTTTCCAAAGATGGCGAAGCTCATCTGCACCCACTAAACCCGTTTAAGTTCTAGATTTAGTGCAGATTGTGTTGGAGTGATTCCGAAGGTGTACATCGGTACATCGAGCGATGAACTCCGACGCAAGATGTGCTGAAGCTAGAACTTAAACTTGAAGCCTACGAAGTAGCTTCGGTTGTAATAGGTGTTGTGCTGGTCTTTCGTCGGCGTATCGATCCCTCTATACCCCATCGTAACCAACCCTCGCTCCATCAACTGAATATCGAAATTCGCCTGATACTCCATATAGCTTGTCGACTGCTCAAACGCCAGTACTTCCGGCGCGTAATAGAACTGTCCGCCGACATGCAAGGGAATAACGATGTCTAACGGCAGTGTGTAATCTGTCACGACACCTATCGGAAGTGCTGAGATAGACTGTTTGTCGAGAGGGGTATAGGTCAGTTTAATGCCCATGCCCATCAACAGACCCGGCGCCATTGCCGATGTTGACTGGACCACAAATCCGACCTCTCCGAGAATGTTGGTATCTTGTTGCTGAGGCAGTCTGGCATGATCCTGATCGCCTTTCATGATTCTCGCTTTGACCATAAAACTGTCCGGTTCAATATTGTCATTGAACTGACCCATGTCCAACCCAAGGTGCAAGTCGACGTCTTTGTTGTTTAAGTTGAGTTCAAACTCGTGCATTGCATTGGCAGTTGACGATAAAAGAAGTGTTCCTAAAAGAAGTTGTTTTAACATGTTGAGCCTTGAATTTTTTCTATGGTTTTTGTCGTGCTCTTGCCATCGACGAAATCGACGAGCTTGAGCACTTTGGAGAACTCCGTACCGACGACCGTCTTGCCTTCGTAATCCCCGCCCTTGACCAGCACGTCTGGAGCGATCATCTTAATGAGTTCATGCGGCGTGTCATCGCTGAACTTGACCACATAGTCAACCGCATCAAGCGCTGCAAGAATATACGCACGGTCATCTTCGGTATTGACCGGACGGCTCGGACCTTTGAGCTCACGCACCGAAGCGTCCGAGTTGAGCCCGACGATCAGAATGTCGCCGAAACTTTTGGCCTCCTGGAGGTATTTGACATGACCGACATGCAAAATGTCAAAGCAGCCGTTGGTAAAGACCACACGCTGCCCGTGCTCTTTCGCCCGCTTGACAATACGGTCGATGTCCTCAAAGCTCTTAATATGGGCATCTGAGCTGCTCTGGTGCAGTTTGGACTCATAGATCTCGATCTCGTCAAGTGTCACGGTTGCCGAACCGATCTTGCCGACGACCACACCCGCCGCCAGGTTTGCAAAACGGGCCGTCTCTTCGATACTCAGTCCCGCGCTCAAGGCAAAAGCGATCGAGGCGATCACGGTGTCACCCGCACCCGTTACGTCAAAGACCTCCTGTGCGACCGTAGGAAAACGCTTGACCTCCCCGTCATAGATCGCGATACCGTCTTCGGAAAGGGTGATCATGGAGCGCTCAAGGTCACACTGCTCTTTTAACGAAAGGAGGGCTTGTTCCAGAGAAGCATCATCGACAATGTCGATCTTGGTCGCTTCTGAGGCTTCCTTTTTATTCGGCGTCAGCATGTGCGCACCGCGGTACTTGCTATAGTCTGTCCCCTTAGGATCAACCAGAACCTTGATGTTCTGACTCTTAGCCAGCGTGATAACCGCGTGCGCCAACGCATCGGAGATGACCCCTTTGCCGTAGTCGGAGAGAATGATCATGTCGGTCACGAAAAGGTCTTTCTCAATAGCCTTGATGATCTTCTCGACAGAGTCGGAAGTGATCGTCTCCTTAGACTCATTGTCATAACGGAGTATCTGCTGATTGGCCGCAATAATACGCGATTTTTTACTGGTCTTGCGCCCGCTTTGGGTAATAAGACCTTCTGTTTTAACACCGATCGACTTAAGCATGATGGTCAATTCTTTGGCTATCTCATCATCACCAAGGACACTGGCTACATTAACTGCAGCACCCAACGAAATAAGGTTATTGATGACATTTCCTGCACCCCCGAGAACAGAGCTCTCTTTGGCAATGTCTACAACTTGAACAGGTGCTTCCGGAGAAATACGCTCTGCACTGCCCCAGAGATAGTGATCGATCATCAAGTCACCGATGACCAGAATATTCGGTCTTGCTTTTTTAAGCGCCCGCACTATTTGACCTCTTCTTCAAAAATGCGTTTGATCTCGGGAATATACATCTTGATCCCCTCTTCGAAAGAGAAGCGTGGTGCATAACCCAGCCCTTCGATCGTACTCTCGATGTTCGCTTCGGTATGGAACTGATAACGGCCGATATAGGGATTTGGCATATATTCGCAGGCGAATGATGTCCCCAGCTCTTTTTGCAAAATGTCCACCATGTCCTGAAACGAACGGGCATTGCCGGTACCGACATTGTAGATGCCGCTCTCTCTCGGGTGCATCGCCAAAATATTTGCCTGGATGATGTCTTCGATATAGATGAAGTCGCGAACGATCTTGTCCGAGTCCTCAAAGAGTTTTGGATTCTTGCCTTTGAGCAGCTGGTGTCCGAACTGGATCACCATCGAAGAGGTCTTGTCTTTGTAATACTCTCTCGGTCCATACACATTAAAGTAGCGAAGCCCGACAATACTGATGTTAGCGGTTTTCATCACCTCACGCGAGAGATGGTCCATCATCAGTTTTGAAAAACCGTAGACATTCTGCGGTGCTTCCACACCAACAGTCTGCGGCGAGGGTGCGTCACCATAGGTAGCACCTGAGGAAGCGTAGATCATATTGGCATTTTGACGGAGTGCCATATCAAGCAGGTCTTTGTAGGCATTGAGATTGGTCTTGACCATAAGGTCCTGTTCCAACGCAGTGGTGTCGGAAATGGCCGCTTCATGGAAGATGTAATCAAAGTCATAATCCGCCTCGAGTTTCGCCAGCAGTGCTTTGTCATTGATGTCGCCGCTGATCACTTCGCCCGTAAATCCGACAAGGTTTTTAAAGTGTCCAAAACTCTTTAGATTGCCGTTGGAGAGGGTCTCACCGGAACGAAAACTGTCAAGAACAACGACCTTTGCATCAGGGTGGTTCTTCTGAAAATAGAAAGCGAGATTAGAGCCGATGAAACCGGCCCCTCCTGTGATTAAAATTGTTTTGTTCTTTAGATCATTATCAATATAACGCATACGCTCTCTTTCTTATGTTGCATGGGTTCCAGATCGTTTCTGGCCTGTTTTATTGAACAGATTATAGCAAACAGAGGGTTAATACTCTAAAATGACTTAGTGCGGATTAAGATTATAATGTTTATAATTCTGAAGAAATTTTAAACTCGGAGAAACAACATGAAAAAAATCGCATTAGCTCTACTTGTAGCAAGCGTATCACTAATGGCAGCTGACGGCGCTGCAGCTTACAAAAAATGTGTAAGCTGCCACGGTGCAAAAGCAGAGAAAAAAGCACTTAACAAATCTGAGATCATCAACACTTGGGATGCTGCTAAAATCGCTTCTACTCTTAAAGGGTACAAAGCTGGTACAACAAACAACCACGGCATGGGTGCACTTATGAAAGGTCAAGTTGCTGCTTACGATGACGCTACTATCGACGCAGTTGCTCAATACATCACTACTCTTAAATAATTTTCTTATTTAAATCCGGATTCTCCTTTTAGGAGTTTCCACCTTCTCTTCTTTTTTCCAACTTTTTTATCTCTTTTTAATTACTTTGATTTTATTATGTAATTTATTATACGTTTGTGCTTTTTTTATTACTTCAAATCACTAGTATGTCACTTTTTACGATGTGGCATTTTACGATACAGAATTTAGTTCTGTATCGTAAAATGCCGAGTCGTAAAAAAAGAAAGAGAAGTCGATTAAGTTAAATAATCAATCAACCAGAAAACCGACAAAATAAAATCAGTCTTTACCGAAGGACCTCAGACACCTGACAGGCACAAAAAGAGTTATTCCGGTCTATAACCCTCTTTTTTCTTCTTCAAAGCCTCTTTCTTGTTCTGCTGATCCGCCGCAGCATTCAACTCTTCATTACCGTCGTACTGCACCTGGTTGAGGAACTTCTCTTTATCATCGAACTGCCCTGTTTTAATTGCCCACATAATCCCGAAAAGTGCCAATGCACCTAAAAAGACAGAGACACCCAACATCAAAATAATTATCGAACTGTTCATAGTACTTCTTTCATCGAACTGTTTTTAACGTCGTTTCCACATAATCTTGATACGCATGGAGTTGCCGACAACCAGCAAAGAGCTTACGGACATCGAAATTGCGGCAATAAACGGAATAATAAAACCTGCCATAGCAAGCGGAATCGTAACGGCATTATACACCAAAGAGATGCCAAGGTTCTGTTTGACAAGCCGGTAGGTCGTACGTGATATTTTAAAGGCCTCTTCGAGAGAAGTGAGCGAATCGTTCATCAAGACCACATCACTGACATCGATCGCAATATCACTGCCGTTGCCCATCGCAATACCGATCTCCGCCTGGGCAAGGGCCAGAATATCGTTGACCCCGTCCCCCGCCATGACAATGCGGTGCCCGTCTGCCTGCATCTCTGCGATCATATCTGCCTTCTGGCCAGGCGTTAATTCGGCATGATAATGCTCTATGCCCACCTCATCGGCTACCCGTTGTGCCACCCCGGCATGGTCACCCGTCAACATCACAATATCGATACCGGAGTGCTGCAGCGATCGGACCACTTCGGCAGCATCCGCTTTGGCACTGTCGGCCAGTTCAAAACGTGCGATCAATCTGTCATCGATCGCAAAATAGAAGAGTGTATGTTCACTCTGCGTCTCTGCTTCAATGCCGTTGTCGCGCATGAGCAGGGCATTACCGCCAAGCAGCAGAGCCTTTTCGCACCTTGCCACCATCCCTTTTGCCGGAAGCTGCTGCAACTCGTCCAAGGCGGGCAGGATTACCTCTTCATCATTGGTAAGATACTCAGAGACACCGATAGAGACCGGATGCTTTGACGCATTTAAGAGCGCAAGCAGTTTGACCTCATGCCCTGCCCGTTCTTCCGGCGTGTCGAACCACGCTGCTTTTTGTACCTTTGGTCTTCCCTCTGTAATGGTGCCTGTTTTGTCAAGCACCAGTGTGTCGATCTTGGCGAGGGTCTCAAGATGCCCTGCCTCTTTAAAGAGAATACCGCGTTTTGCACCCTGCCCCAGACCGACCATCGTCGCCACCGGTGTGGCCAGAGCCAGTGCGCAGGGACAGGCGATGACGATGACCGAGATCCCCACCATCAAGGCTGTTTCAAAACTGTGAGGCCAGAACCACCACACCACGAATGTCGCAAAAGCCAGCAGCAAGATCGCGCTCGAAAAGTACTCAGAGAGACGGTTTGCCATCTGTTCGATACGCGGTTTTTTGGAGAGCGAACGCTCCAGCATGGTCAAGATGTTGGCCAAGGTTGAGTGCTCAAAGTCCTTCGTCGCCGTGTACGTGACAACCGCATCGATACTGGTCGTTCCGCTGACGACACTGTCGCCGATGTTTTTATAAACGGGCTCGCTCTCGCCGCTCAGACTCGATTCGTCAAAACTGCCGGCACCCTCAATGATCTCACCGTCTATCCCCGCTTTTTCACCCGCTTTCAGAAGCAGGACGTCGCCGACAACAACATCATTGACACTGACATTGACCTGTTCGCCTGCTTTCAGAAGGGTCACTTCACTCGGTACGTGTTTTGAGAGCACATCCAGGGTGTCAGCCGCGCTTTTTTTGCTCAGGACTTCGAGAAACTTGCCCAACAGCACAAAGGTAATGATCATCGCGACCGAGTCAAAATAGGCTTCGCCGAGTTCAAACACAGTGATGTAGATGGAGTAGAGATAGGTCAATGAAGCACCGGTCGCGACAAGAATATCCATGTTGACCGTTTTTGTCTTCATACCGTAGTAGGCACCTCTAAAGAAGACCCATCCGCTGTAAAAGAGCACCGGTGTCGACAGGAGCCACTCGGCAACATTCAAGATGTTTTTGATCTCCCGGTCCATCCCGGTAAAGAAGCCGGCATACTGGGCAACAGCGACCGTCATGATGTTCATCATGGCAAATGCCGCAACCGCGATGCGGAGGTAGTAATCTTTACGCTCTTTCTCCGCTCGGGCCTCCTGGATATCCGGGTCGTACGGGAAAGCATCGTAACCGATCGCACGGATCATATCGATGATCTTGGAGAGTTTGACCACCTCGTCATCCCAGACGATACGTGCTTTGTTGTTGGTGTGGTTTATAAAGACCTCAGCTACCCCATCCATCTTATGAAGCGCCTTTTCGTTCAGCCAGACGCAGGCTGAACAGTGAATGCCCTCGATAATAAGCGAGACCTCTTGAAACCCTTCACTGTCTTGCGTGACATAACGGTCATAAAAAGCAGGCGAATCAAAGTTGGCGCTGTCTTGGAACTGTTCGGTCGGCGGGCTCAGTTTTTCGTCACCAAGCTTGTCATAAAAGGTATCGAGCCCCTCATCCTGGAGGAGATGGTAGATTCCCTGACACCCTTTACAGCAGAAAAAGAGTGTTCCGTCTTTGATCATGACCGATTCATCGAACTGCAGATGACAGTGACTGCACGCGACTTTAGACAATCTCGAACCTTCCGGCTTCTCTATTTTTTCGGATCTGGTCATACGGCGCGATGATCCCGCTCATACAGATATAGACACCATTGGCCGGCCGGGTCGCCGCAAAGCCGAGTGCCATGCCGAGGTTGAGACTGGCCTCACTTTTGTCGATCGAGTACGGTACCATTGCACCGACCATGACGATGACCCGGTTCGGCAGGTACTCTGCCAGCTGTTCTGCCGTCAGGTGCATGGTGTCGGTACCGTGGATGACCACAAAGATATCCTCGTCATCAGCAGACAAGATCGCCGTCAGCTGGTCACGGTCGGTCTGCTCCATCTCGAGAGAATCCTTATAGAGCATCCCTGCAATATCGACCTCGTAGGAAAAATGCCTGAGTATCTCTTCGACCGCAGCATTGTCGAACGGCACTTCCAGCTCGCCGCTGATCGGGTTGTAACGTTTGTTAAAAGTACCGCCGGTGTTCATTATTTTCATGCTAACTCTCTTAATGATCTGATGATCTTTGTCGCTTCGCTCGTCGTCGCCGTCTCTGAAAAGAGGTAGGTCTCTTTAAGCCCTGCTCTATGTGCGGCCGTAATGTCACGTTCGCTGTCACCGACCAGAATAGAGCGTCCAAGATCGATATGATGTTTTTCGGCCGCTTCAAGCAGCATCCCCGGTTCCGGTTTGCGGCAGCTGCACTCTCCCGAAATGTCCGGGTGATGCGGACAGTGGTAGACATCAGCGAGAGTGATCCCTTTTTGCGCAAAGGTATGCACCATCCAATGCGTCAGCTTCTCAAAATCGGCTTCACTGTAATAGCCGCGTGCTATGCCGGACTGGTTGGTCACAATGACCAGTAGATAGCCCAGCTGCTGGTACTTCTGACACAACGCAAAGATGCCGTCGATAAACTCAAAATCATCGATTCTGTGGAGATAGTTTTTTTCAACATTCACTACCCCGTCACGATCCAGAAAGAGCGCAGGTCTATTCACAGGCTACGCCTCGACGCCGTCGCCAAAGATCTCTTTTTCAATGGCATCGCAGATCATGTGTTCGATCAGCAGATGCGACTCCTGGATACGCGGTGTTGCGTTGGAAGGGACAATCAGCGTATAGTCCGCTGCTTTGGCCATTTTACCGCCGTCACGGCCGGTCAGGGCAACGGTTGTGATGCCCTTGGCCTTCGCCGATGCAAAGGCATTGAGAATATTTTGGGAATTTCCGGAGGTCGAGATACCGATAAACAGGTCGCCAGCCTGTCCCATCCCCTCGATCTGACGGGAAAAGACATAGTCATACCCATAGTCGTTGCCGATAGCTGTCAGATTTGAGGTATCTGTCGTCAACGCGAGCGATGGCAATGAGGGACGATCGAAACCGTAACGCCCGACCAGTTCAGCAGCAAAGTGTTGTGCGTCGGCTGCCGAACCGCCATTACCGGCGATCAGTATCTTCTTCTCATTTTTATAGATCGAGACACAGGCCTCAATGACCTCGGCGATCTTTTCCAAAAAGGCCTCATCTTCCAAAATCTTCAACTTGGTCTCTGCCGATGCTTTCACCTGGCCCTTAATATAATTTATCATCTACTTTCCTTGTAATTTTTCTTTTAAAATAACTTTACCCATCTCAACTCCCGGCTGATCATAGGCATTTATGTCGAGCATATTGGCCACTAAGGCGGTCAATAGTTCATAATAGAGCATCAACTGCCCGATGCTCGATGCGTTGACCTTATCGATCTCGATGACATCAAGCGGGATGTTGTCGAGTGAGTCCAGGGCCTGCATGATCGAATCGGCCTGCATGTTGATAAGTTCTGAAAAGTCATAGCCGTTGATCAGATCCATCATCTCAAGATTTTCAAACGTACTGTCAGGTACGCGCATGGTGTTGTTAAATTCTTTGATCTTAATGATCGTCACCGATTTGTCCCGCTTGCCTTCGACGATAAGCTGTAAAAAAGAGTGTTGGTCCGTCGGTCCGATCAGTCCAACCGGTGTCAGGCCCACATGCAGTTCGGAGTGACGCTGTTTTTTACCCAGACTCTCGCCCCATAACTGGACATACCAGGCATTAAATTCACGGAATACCTCCGAATAAGAGAAAAGACAGTTAATATTATAGGTGTTGGCGTTTTGGGCATAAAACGTCGCCTTTTTTAACAAGGTATCGCAAAAGCCGTCTTGATTGAAAAAGTCATCCCGCACTTTTTTGGCACCCTCTAGCAAAAGCGCGATGTCAACTCCGATCAGGGCTAAAGGAACAAGGCCGGCACTGCTGAGTACAGAGAAACGCCCGCCGACATTGTCGGGTATTGCAAAATGGCTGATATTTCGTGTATCGGCAAACTTCTCAAGTGCCGAGCCTTCATCAGTAATAACAACACAGTTATCGTTTTGCAAACGCTCTACTGCATCAATATATTTGGCCACAGCTACCGTCTCTATGGTCGTTCCTGACTTACTGATAACACAGTAGAATGCATTGTGCATGTCAAAACTTTTCAGCTTGCTCTCCAGGATCAAAGGGTCGGTTGTATCCAAAATATGCAGTTTTTTGTCAAACGAGCGGACAAGGTCCAGAAAATGGTGGATTGCAGAAGCCCCTAATGCACTGCCCCCGATACCGATCACAACGATGTTGTTTTGCTTTACAGTGTTCGCAAAATCTAAAAACGGCGTCACATCCTGATCGCAAAGGTCATAAAAGCCTATGGTCTCACGTTCTTTGGCGATCGCATCAAAGAGTTTTGGATTAACTTTAGGTGAAAAATCAAAATCATTTAACATCATTCATTTCTTTGTTTTAAAGTCATTAATTTTATCGCACTTAGTCTAAAGACGCTATTTAGGCAGTAAAAAAGGTGTAAATACGCTTTAAAACGGCTCCAAACTTGACATCTGCACCTTATGTAGTATAAAATACGGCTAAACAAATCGAAAAATACTTCTTCAATTTCTTCACATCTCTGTGAAAAATTCCACGAACCCACACAAGGTAATTCATGAGCGACACTCGTCAGCACAAAAACAGCAAATCCTCCCGAACCCACGTTCCCGTAAACGGCCGCACTATTGAAGAGCTCCGAACCAAGCCACTTAACGAACTTGTTGAGATCGCAGCAGAGCTCAAGGTCGAAGACCCTAATGAGCTCAAACGCCAGGATCTTATTTTTGAGATCTTAAAGTCACAAACCTCCCAAGGCGGTTTTATTCTCTTCACAGGGATCCTCGAAACAATGCCGGACGGTTACGGTTTCCTCCGTTCTATCGACAACACCTTCAGTGACTCACTCCATGATGCCTATGTCTCCAGCACACAGATCAAAAAGTTTGCACTGCGAAGCGGTGACGTTGTCACCGGACAGGTACGTCCTCCGAAAGACCAGGAGCGTTACTACGCCCTGCTGAAAGTCGAAGCGATCAACTACCTTCCGCCTGAAGAGAGTAAAAAACGTCCTCTATTTGAAAACCTTACTCCGCTGTATGCCCTTGAGCAACTCAAACTTGAGTACAAAGCCGAGAACCTTACAGGCCGTATGATGGACCTTTTCGCGCCGATCGGTAAGGGACAACGTGGTCTTATCGTTGCATCACCTCGTTCGGGTAAAACGGAATTGATGAAAGAGATCGCTCACGGTATCACAAACAACCACCCCGAAGTGGAATTGATGGTCCTTCTCGTTGACGAACGTCCGGAAGAGGTCACCGACATGGAACGCTCCGTCAAAGGGGAGGTCTACAGTTCGACCTTCGATATGCCGGCCAAGAACCACGTCAAGGTCGCCGAAATGGTCATTGAACGCGCGAAGCGTCGCGTTGAGATCGGTAAAGATGTGGTCATCCTGCTTGACTCTATTACCCGTCTTGCCCGTGCGTACAACACCGTTACTCCATCGAGCGGAAAAGTCCTTTCAGGGGGTGTTGATGCCAACGCACTGCACAAGCCGAAACGTTTCTTCGGTGCAGCACGTAACATTGAAAACGGCGGTTCTCTGACCATTATTGCAACAGCACTCGTCGAGACCGGCAGCAAGATGGATGAAGTCATCTTCGAAGAGTTCAAAGGAACCGGTAACTCCGAGGTTGTACTCAGCCGTAAGATCGCCGAACGCCGTATCTTCCCTGCTATCGATCTTCTAAAATCAGGCACACGTAAAGAAGAGCTGCTGATCGGTCCTGAGATCCTCCAGAAAGTCTTTATTCTTCGTTCGATGCTGCATAAACAAGAAGATGAGATCGAAGCCCTTAAATTCCTCTACACCAAGATGAAAAAAGTACCGACTAACGAAGAATTCCTCAACATGATGAACGAAGGTTAAGCCCCTATGAGAGTCGGTGTCTTCGATAGCGGAATTGGCGGACTGACGGTTGTCAAATCTCTGCTGGAGCACCAGCTTTTTGAAGAGATCATCTATTTCGGCGACACGGCCCGTGTCCCCTACGGTGTCAAAGACAAAAACACCATCGTCCGCTACTCCCTCGAAGCACTCGAATTTTTCAAGAACTTCGAGATCGACCTCCTTATTACCGCCTGCAACACTGTCAGTGCCTATGCCCTTGAAGAGATGCGTGCACAGGCTCCGTTTGATGTTGTCGGTGTGGTTGAACCCGGTATCATCGCAACGAAAAATGCCCTCAAAAACAGCAATGCCAATATTCTCGTCTTGGGAACAAAAGCGACCATCAGCTCCAAAGCCTATGAAAATCTGCTTCGCTCTCAAAATTTCAGCAATATAACGGCGAAAGCAACAGGGCTTTTTGTACCGATCATCGAAGAGGGACTGTTTGACGGTGAGGTCCTCACAAGTACGATGGAACACTATTTTAGAGGCCTTAGTCATCCGGACGGCATTATTTTGGGGTGCACCCATTTTCCTTTGATCGCGGATGCCATTTCCGATTATTTTGATCACAACGTCACCCTGATCCATTCAGGCGAAGCCATTGTCGAGTATCTCGAGACACACTACGAGTTTATACAAAAGCACCCGCAGCCGATGCTGAAGTTTTTTGCCTCGGAAAACCCCGAAGCGCTGCGCCAGGTCGCACAGAAATGGCTTGACCTTCCTGAGGAGAAACAAGCTGCCCAATAAGGTTGGTAGAGAGATCTTACAATAGCGGATGTCAGTTCATGCCTATAATTCTCTTGAGGGTATCGCTGCCTCCTATTGCAACCATAGACCTTAAGGACACATTGCCAGATTATCCTCTTCAAAAGCGTAGCTGTGTTAAACTAATAAAATATCAAAAATAGGCATGACCGTGAATGAGAGTTCTGAAGTTTTAGCACGAAAATACCGCCCCGAGAGTTTTCAAGAACTTATTGGGCAAGAGACCATATCCCAAACCCTTTCGCTTGCACTCGACTCTAACCGTCTCTCTCATGCCTATCTTTTTTCGGGCCTGCGCGGATCTGGGAAGACCTCGACCGCCCGTATTTTTGCCAAAGCCCTGATCTGTGAAAAAGGACCTACCTCAAAGCCTTGCGGCGTCTGTGAACACTGTGTCATGGCTAAAGAGGGGCGTCATATCGATATCATCGAGATGGATGCCGCGTCAAGCCGTAAGATCGATGATGTTCGCGATCTGATCGAACATACCAAATACAAACCTGCTGCCGGAAATTTCAAGATCTTTATCATCGATGAAGTCCACATGCTGACCAAAGAGGCTTTTAATGCCCTGCTAAAAACACTTGAAGAGCCGCCAGCGTATGTCAAATTTATTTTGGCGACAACAGACCCGCTCAAACTGCCAGCGACCATCTTAAGTCGTACCCAGCACTTTCGTTTTAAACGCATCTCCAATGTCAATGTAGTGCATCATCTTCAGCATATACTGCAACTTGAAAAGATCACCTACGAAGATGCTGCTTTGGACATTCTTGCCCGCAGCGGATCAGGCAGTCTTCGTGACACCTTGACCCTGCTCGACCAGGCCATCATCTATTCTAAAAACCATGTTGATGTCCAAACCGTCACCGATATGCTCGGTCTGGTAGACCCGCAATTTCTGGAGACACTTTTTACTGCCATCTTTAATGGCGACAGAACAGCGGTTCTAGGCTATATACAGGAGCTCGAAGAGTATGAGGCGGAGATGGTCGTCGATGAGCTTATCGCCTTTTTAAAAGAGCGGCTCTATGCACAGGACGGGCGCTACTCTATTTTATTACTGGAGCGTTTTTTCCGTATTCTCTCTGACTCCAAATCACTTTTCAGTATCAATGCAGACGGCAGTTTTGTCCTGAGTATGATCTTTTTCAAAATGCTGGAAGCCTTAAAGGTCAAAGAGATCGACCAGATGATAGAGTCTCTGGAGAACCAGATCAAAAAAGGAGTGCCTCTACATACCGTGCCATCCGTGTCAACCCCTGCTCCACAAGCCACTCCGAGCCCGGAAATGTCTGCAGCTCCAGCCGTGACAACCCAAGATACGGCCTTTCAACCTGAACCTGAAACACAACCTCAATCTCAACCTGTACCCGAACCGGAACCGGTCGCCGAGGAACCGGTCATCACCGATGCAAAAGAGCGTGCCCTCTTTCAACAGTTGATTCAAAAGATCGAAGACCGCAGTATCGATCTTGGGCGCTGTTTTAAAGATCAGATCAGCTTTGTCTCCTACATTGACAATGTACTGACATGGGAAAGCTGTGCAGATGATGAGTGTAAAAAACAGCTCAAGCACGGCTACAGCGTTATCAAGCAGTTTGTCCGTGAGATCTTCGGTTTTGAAACACAGATCAAAGCACAAAAATGCTCTAAAACACCGCCGTCAGGTCCACCGCAGCAGACACCCTCAGCAGACACCGAAAATCAGGCTGTAGAGCCTTCTCAACAGCAGTTGTCTCAACCATCACCAATGAGATCGGCAGAGGAGTTTCCTGAAACGGCACCGCAATCTTCATCGATGACAGAAGAGTCCGAAGTCGGTACCGGTTCCTGTGTCACAAGCTGCAGCGACAGTGACCAGTCCACAAAAGAGTTTGACGGCCAGGCTATCCTGGAAGAGCCGATGATCCTAAAAGCGACTGAGCTCTTTGAAGCCACAAAGATCACGATACAAAATAAAGTGTAGTGAAGAACCTCAGCACCTCCCCTTTTCATCATCGTCTGCTCTCTTTGCCTGACGGTGCCTATGACGTTCTCTTTGAGCAGAGACGCTATCTTCTGCGCAAAGAGACCCACCTTAACGGCAAACTCATCAAACTCTATGCACACGAGCTCGGAGGCAACAATTTTGTGAGCCTGAACTATTATCCCGAAACCGCAGACGGTCTCTTGAAACCATGCGAAATGCCGGACCAGAAAGTGATTGATTTTATTAACAGTTGTCAGATTATTTAGAAAAGATATATTAGGGAAAGTTTTGTTGGGAAAATAAGTGGTGCGCACGAGAAGATTTGAACTTCCACACCCATAGGGCACTACCCCCTCAAGGTAGCGTGTCTACCGTTCCACCACGTGCGCAGTTTGTAGTAACGTTTTATATCGGTTTAGAAAAAAGACTTGAGGGCTTTTAACAAACTAAGAGGTGAAAAAAATCACCTCTTAAAAAAGATCTTAACCGGAGTATTCGGTTTTCTTACGAAAACATCGAAGACTCGTAATCTTCTAAAAAGGTGAAGAAATTCACCTTTACTTAGCGAAGATTACCCTAGGTACGGGTTAGCGTAAAGAGCGATAAGAGCAATAACAAGTGTATAGATAACTTGTGCTTCGATCATTGCAAGAGCGATGAACATTGTAGTCATTAGCTTTCCGCCAAGACCTGGGTTACGTGCAGTACCAGCGATAGT
>JBFEJN010000019.1:0-36149 GCA_041553195.1 Sulfurimonadaceae bacterium | reverse complement strand
GGAAAAAGCATGTCAAAAAGGTCACTTGACAGCGACCGATCTTGCTGATTATCTGGTACAAAAGTGTGGCGTTCCTTTTAGAGAGACACACTTTATTTCCGGTAAAGCAGTTGCCCGAGCCGAAGTTTTGGGCATTGATGTCAGCGAGATGAGCTTTGAAGAGCTGCAATCGGTTGATGCGCGTATCAACAAAGATGTCATGCCGTATTTAGCACTCAAACACTCGATGAATGCCCGTGAATCGCAAGGTGGTACATCGACATTACGCACCATGGAACAACTGGTGTTCTTTCAAAATTATATTAAAGGATTGGAATTATGAAGATCTCTGTCGCGCATAAAGAGGCAATGAAATTTGAAGCTACGACAGCTAAAAGCAGTTTTATCATCGATTGTCCCACGATCAGTCCTATCGAGTACTTCTTAAGCGGTATTATCACCTGTAGTGCGACCGACGTCTACATGTTACCTCAAAACCAGGGTAAGACAGTGACGGACCTGGTCGTTGACGGCGAAGTCGTTCGCAATGAGGAGCACCCAAAAAAGTTTAATTCACTGCATTTGACGTATACGTTTAATTCTGACGCCGATAATGATGACCAGGCAGCCCGCTGGGTCATGGCCAGTGTCGAGACCTACTGCTCGACGATCAATACGATCCGTGATACCACAAAAATTTCGTATACCATTGTACATAATGGCAAAACGATCCGTGAAAACGTTGAGATGATCAGCGGTCAGGGCAGCAATGTCGATCTTGGTGAACTGGATGCTTGCTGCCCGTCCTAATTGTTAAATCAGACTTTGTATGACGTTGTTCTGTGATCATAATAAAAGAACAATGTCCTTTGTCAAACATTCCTTTTAAAATGGAATGCTGCACGCTGCTCCTACTTTTTAACTATCCCAGAGGACTATAAATGTTCGCATTTTATCAGAGTGACTGGTTTACGCTATTTCTAGAAATACTTTTTTTACTTTTTATCGCCTATGATATTAGACGCTATTTTCAAACAAGAAAACGCGAATATCTCATGAACATTGTATTGGCGGTTCTTTTTTTCTTTTGGGCGTTAGTGCCATTTTATAATAAGTATTACACTTGGCAGGATATTGATAGGGAAAGTCTGCTTGGAGAATGCCTGAAAGAGCACAACCAGACATACTGCTCTTGCTACGATGATATGTTGTTTAAAGAGTATGAATTCGATGACTTTAAAGGGCTGGCGGCGCAAAAAGATGAGGACTATTTAGAGTTCCTTGAAGACGTTGACAAAGAGTGTAGGGATAACGGTAGCTGGTTCTAGCCGGTGAACAACATCTATTATGCTCTTCTTTGCCGTATCAATTGCTTTGGCTCTGTTTTAGGAAGTGATATGAGATTATCAAAGAAAAAAAATTCAGAGAGAACAGTGTAGGTTGATGTGGAAAAAAGCTGTCCCCTGAATCAGGGAACAGAATGCTATAAGAAGTCTTTAGGATCAGCGTCTGTTAAATGTGGGAAACGAAGTTTTGCACCGCCGATGACATGCCAGTGCAGATGTTTTACCTCTTGCCCGCCATTTTCTCCAACATTGCTTATAAGGCGGTAACCTGACGCTTTAATGCCCACATGCTCTGCAAGGTCCTGAATAAAGCTCGTCATTCCGGCCATTGTTTCAGGGCTGACTTCATTGAAACTGTCAACATGTTGTTTCGGAATGACAAGAAGATGAACAGGTGCTTTTGGATTAATATCATGAAATGCTAAAAAATTCTCATTCTCCATCTCTATATTTCCGGGGATCTCTTTATTAACGATTTTACAAAACAGACACATCGATTTACCTCTAAATATTGATTTGTCCTATTGTAACATAGAGTTAGTAAAATGCTGAGAGTAGTGCTATCTAAAGCCCGAAATATAGGGCTTCAAGATTAAGTTAAAACTCTTTGGATAAAATACGCGATATTATAACCGGGCAAGGGGGTCTCTCTGACCTCTATTCAGCCTGCATGGAGATTCCATTTGACACAGTGGTATGATAAAATTGAAGCAGCGGATTCGGTCGAGACACTCGAAGAGATCCGTATTGCTGTTTTCGGTAAAAAAGGTGTGCTTGCAGCTGAATTTGCCAAAATGAAAACAGTTGCGAACGAAGAAAAAGCGGAGTTTGCAAAAAACTTGAACATTCATAAAGGCAAGATGACAGAGCTGTTCAATCAGCGTAAGATCGTCTTGGCTACAGAGGCGCTTAAAGCAGCAATGAAATCCGAGAAGATCGATGTCTCTCTCTTCTCTCCTACTGCTGAACGCGGTGCTTTGCACCCGGTAATGCAGACAATGGATCGCATCGTTGAGTATTTTGTCTCTATGAACTTTGCTGTAAACACGGGACCGATGGTCGAAGATGATTTTCATAACTTTGAAGCCTTGAACCTGCCGAAATACCATCCGGCACGAGACATGCAAGACACTTTCTATTTTAAAGATGAGATGCTGCTTCGTACACACACATCCCCGGTTCAGATCCGTACGATGATGCACGCAAAACCGCCGATCCGCATGATCGCTCCGGGTTCGGTTTTCAGACGTGACCTTGACTTGACGCACACACCGATGTTTCATCAGGTCGAAGGGCTTGTTGTTGACGAAGAGGGCAAAGTCTCTTTCGCCAACCTGAAGTTTATTCTCGAAGACTTTTTAAAGTACATGTTCGGGGATGTCGAAGTTCGTTTCCGTCCTAGTTTCTTTCCGTTCACGGAGCCCTCAGCCGAAGTTGATATCAGTTGTATTTTCTGTAAAGGCGAGGGATGCCGTGTCTGTTCAAAAACAGGTTGGTTAGAGGTCCTTGGCTGCGGTATTGTCGATCCAAACGTCTTTAAGGCAGTGGGTTACGAAAATGTCAGCGGTTATGCTTTTGGACTTGGCGTAGAGCGTTTTGCAATGCTTATTCAACACATCGGAGATCTTCGTTCACTGTTCGAAGGTGATGTCAGACTTTTGGAGCAGTTTCAATGATCGTTACACGCAGTTGGTTAAATGAGTGGATCAAACTCGATGATATCTCAACAGAAGATTTGGCAAAGACCTTTAACAATATCGGTCTTGAAGTCGATCGTGTCGAGTCATTTGATATTCCTGAAAAGATCGTTTTTGGTAAGGTGACAGCCTGTGAACCTCACCCTGACGCCGATAAGCTGAATGTCTGTCAAGTTGACCTGGGATCAACATCGCGTCAGATCGTCTGCGGTGCAGCCAATGTCCGTGAAGGCATTACGGTCGCGGTGGCAACACTCGGTGCAGAAATGCCGGGAGGACTCAAGATCAAACCGGTCAAACTTCGCGGTATTGATTCGGAAGGGATGATCTGTTCATCAACAGAACTAGGTCTGCCAAAGCTTGAAGACGGGATCATGGTGATCGATGATAGTATGGGCGAGATTAAACTGGGTGAAGAACTTCGTCACAACCCATGTTTTAACGATGACCTTATTGAGATCGAACTGACAGCAAACCGCGGTGACTGTCTCAGTATACGCGGTGTTGCGCGTGACCTGTGTGCCGCTTTTGACCGTCCGCTCAAAAAGATGAAAAGTGAAGACACGGATCAGGCCCGTCTGGGTATCGGTCGTCTCCTGCAGATCATGCAAGAAGACAGTCTAGACGTAGACCTTACCTACCGTGCGCTTGATTTGAAGGGCTTGGAACTGCCACTGAAGATCCGTCTGCGTTTAGCACAGATCGAAGAGCCTCAGACAAATGATGTTGAAGGGCTTCTCTGGTATGCGACTTACAGTACAGGTGTCGTGCTCCGCGGCTACCACTACGGTTTTTTCAATAACGATGAACAGAATAAGGCGATCTGTACACTGAAGCGTGATGAAAAAGGTTTTGCCTCGATCTATAACTCTAAAAAAGCATCGATTGTCGGCATCCATCAAGAAGAGGCTTCTCGCATCACCTATAATGAGGGTGTGATCTTTCTGGAAGCCAGTTATATTCCGCCGGACATCATCTCCCGTCAGATGTCGGAGAACAAAATTGAAAATGGACCGCATTTCTACCGTACATCGCGCGGTTCGGAACCTGAACTTGAGATCGGGTTGGAGTATGCACTCAACCTGTTTGAAAGCTACTCGGATTCGGCAATTTACGGCGGCAGCATCGATGTCAGCAGTAAAGTCAGCGACAAAGTCATCAGTATCAGTGTAGAAGAGATCAATGCGATCATCGGTATGGAGATCAAAAAAGCGACTATTACCAAGCTTCTTAAAGGACTCGGTTTTGAGCTTTCCAAGTCAAACGGGGACAACTTTGTTGTAGAAGTACCGCGCTATCGACATGATATTGTCAACAAGCAGGATGTCGTCGAAGAGATCGTTCGTCTGGTCGGTATTGACAACATTAAGTCAAAGCCGTTCACGTTTACGGAAGCGTACCGTATCGATGAAGATTATGCGGCCTATTCCAAACGCAAGATCTATCGTCATCGTGCCGCACAGAGCGGATTCTATGAAACCGTGCATTTTGTCTTTACAGAACGTGCATTGTTGAACAAATACGGCTTTCCTGTTGTTCACGCTTCGAAAGAGCTTTTGAACCCGATTGCAGGGACCTTGGACACATTACGCTCGACCATGATGCTGGGCCTGGTTCAGGCGGCTTCGCAAAATGTTAAAGTCGGCCAAAAGTCGGTCAAACTGTTTGAGTCCGGTTCTGTCTTTGACAGTGAACGTTCTGAAAGCGTTAAATTTGCTTTTTTAAGTTCAGGCAGTGTTGAACGTGACAAAATCAGCAATGGCGGAAAACCGGCTAATGTCGGTTTTGCTTCGTTTGTGCAAAAAGTCGCCGACGTCATCGGTGACTTTACACTGCGAGAGACAACGCCGACGCACAGTTTCGCCCATCCTTACCAGGTTGCAGCTGTTATTCAGAATGATCAGGTGATCGGCGAACTGTTCAAGCTTCATCCGTCAATTTCCGAAGAGTATGACCTTGAAGACACCTATCTCTGTGAGGTCGAATTCAATGCCCTGCGTTACGGCATAAAAAATGCAAAAAGCTATTCAAAATATCAGGCTTCATTTAGAGACCTGAGTGTGGTAGTGCCGTCATCTATGAATTATGCGGAAATCGAAAAGGTCATCGAAGCCAACAAGAGTGCCGAGATGATCCGTTTTTATCCGGTCGATCGCTACAGTGACGAAAAACTCGGTGACAACATCAGTCTCAGTCTGCGTTTTGTACTTCAGTCCAATGAAAAGACGCTTGAAGATGAGGATATCACCTCTGCTATGAGCTCAGTGCTCGCGGCACTTGAAAGTGAATTAGGGTTGACACTGCGATGAGTTCGGTCAAGGTCGCACCTCGCGCAACTGCTTTTAGTTTTAAGACAGGCGCTATTGCTGCCGACAAGTCTATCTCTCACCGCTGTGCGATGTTCGCCATGCTGGCCAACGGTGAAAGCGCCGTCGAAAACTTTTTGCGTGCAGAAGACACGATGAACTCGCTTCGTATTGTTGAAAAACTGGGTGCTAAAATTGTCGATGACGGTAAGGTCATCCGTATCTCATCTGAGGGTATTCAAGAGAGTGACGATATTCTGGACTGTGGAAATTCAGGTACCGGCATGCGTCTGTTTTGCGGTCTTTTAGCCTCAGCTGAAGGCCACTTTGTCTTAACGGGTGATGAGTATCTTAAACGCCGTCCGATGAAGCGTATCACGGCGCCGCTGATCAGTATCGGTGCGAAACTTGATGGACGAAAGAACGGTGACCTTGCACCGCTGAGTATTCGCGGTGCCTCTCTTAAGGCGTTCGATTATGTCAGTACGATCGCATCGGCACAGGTCAAATCAGCGATGATCCTGGCGGCGCTCAGAGCTGATGGCATCTGTACCTATACAGAGCCGGAGCTTAGTCGTGACCATACGGAACGCATGTTAAAAGGGATGGGCGCCGATATATCGGTTGACGGATTGACAACGACGATCAAGCCGATGACAGCATTGCTTTCACCACTTAAGATCCGTGTACCTGCCGACCCGTCATCAGCTTTTTTCTTTGCTGTAGCAGCTGCGATCACACCCGGTTCAGAAGTCATTTTGGAAGGGGTGACGTTTAACCCGACCCGTATAGAGGCTTTTAAAGCTTTAGAAAGAATGGGTGCAGAGATCAGTTACGATCTTAAAGAAGATGTTTATGAACCGATAGGCAATATTACGATTAAACAAGCACCGCTGAAAGCGATCAGAGTCGATGAGAATATCTCATGGCTGATCGATGAGCTGCCTGTACTTTCCATTGCGATGGCCTGTGCTGAAGGTCAAAGCGTTGTTGCCAATGCCGAAGAGCTTCGGGTCAAAGAGAGCGATCGTATTTCTACGGTTGTTGAGAATTTGAAAGCGTGCGGTATAGAAGTGGAAGAGTTTGAAGACGGTTATGCCGTCACCGGTGGTACATTACGATCTGCCAAGGTCGACAGTTTCGGTGACCACCGTATTGCAATGAGTTTTATTATTGCCGGTCTTCGTTGTGGAATGGATGTGCATGATATAGAGTGTATCAACACATCATTCCCAAACTTTTTCGAACTACTATCTGAAATAACAGAGATAACTCTTTCCTAACAAAGAGGTTCTCTATAAACTTTGCAGTTCATCTGCCACTGAGCGGATGAACAGGTGCAACATACTTCAGGGAAAGACCTTCCTTCTGGCGTTATAAGGATACATACTATGAAAATCAAACTGGCTGAAAATTACGGCTTCTGTTTTGGTGTCAAACGTGCCATCAAGATTGCAGAAGAGAATACAAATTCGGCGACGTACGGGCCTCTTATTCACAACTCTAAAGAGATCGAACGTCTGAAAAGTGACTTCAACGTCGCCTTGAGCGAAAATCTGGCTGATTTCCAGACGGGTGACAAAGCGGTCATCCGCACACATGGTATCCCTAAAGATGAACTTGCAGAACTGTACGCGCGAAATGTTGATGTCATCGATGCGACCTGTCCCTATGTAACGAAGCCACAGCAGATCTGTGAAGAGATGAGTGAAGCGGGTTATGACATCGTTATTTTCGGCGATCAAGCACACCCTGAGATAAAAGGGGTCAAGAGTTATGCTGCGCATGGCGCTTATGTCGTCACATCGGTGGCTGAACTTGAAAAGCTTCGTCTTAAAGAGAAGATCGCTGTTGTTGCACAGACAACGCGAAAGGTAGAGAACTACCTGGAGATCTGTAACTATCTTATTCCCCGTTATAAAGAGGTACGTGTTTTCAATACTATCTGTAATGCAACGTTTGAGAATCAGGACGCTGTTCGTAAACTTGCCAAAGAAGCTGATGTGATGATCGTTATCGGCGGTATGAACTCCTCAAATACCAAACAGTTGCAAAGTATTGCACAGGATGAACAGCATATTGACTCTTACCATATAGAAGGGGTTGACGATCTCGATGCTGCCTGGTTTGAAGGAAAAGAGTTGTGTGGTATCAGTGCTGGTGCCTCAACACCTGACTGGATCATTCAGCAAGTTGTTGATGGTATTAAGGCGCTTTCAAAGTAAACAGCACCAAGGTAATGCTATTTGCGAGAAGCAGAGAATACGTATCTGCTCTCAAACACGATTATTCCTCACGCTTTTACCATCTATTCTATGTTGTCTTGCTTCTCATAATCGATAATTACGGCGTCCAGCCATAAAAAAACAGAAACGTTTCAAATTGCTCTTTCCGACCGTCTTATACAAAACATTTTTTGGTAGATTTGCCATTGTTCGGATCGCTGCTTTTGATAAAAGATGTTTAAAACCGGTCAATATGAAGTGCTGCAAAAAGATATGCAGTGTAAAACCTGACTGTTGTAAATCATTTTACAAAATTGTATAAATAGAACTTCAGATATTAAGTAACTCTTAGCTATAATTACGAAATTTTATTACGTTACAAGGGAAACTGTATGGCTGAAGAGCTTTTAGAAGAAGAAAATTTTGCGGCAATGTTTGAGGCGTCTGAGAAGGCACAAGAGTCTACAAACCGTATTGTTGAAGGCGAAATTGTTGAATTGCAAATTGAAGATGAGCGCGCACTGGTCGGTGTTGGTGAGAAGTTAGAAGGTATCCTTCCTCTTGATGAGATCCGTGACGAAAACGGTGAGTTGATGTACAAAGTCGGTGACAGCATTACTGTTATGGTAACGGGTTACTACAATGAGCGTCCTAAGATCTCTCACACAAAAGTACTTGAGCAGGCAAAAACTGTTGAGTATATCAATGCGCACAAAGATGATTATGAAAATATCGTAATCGAAGGTGTTATTACAAGCAAGAATCGTGGTGGTTACGTTATTGAGATGGATTCTGTCAAGTTCTTTATGCCTCGTTCACTTGCGGCATTCAAAGATACTGATGATGTGATGGGCCGTAAAGTCAAAGCGCAGATCATTAAACTCGATCCTGAAGATACATCGATCGTTGTCTCTCGCCGTAAACTTTTCAACGAAGAGCGTAAGCAGAAAAAAGAGGTCATTGACCAATTGATGGCTGAAGGCACTATTGTTGAAGGTACGATCAAAAAGATCACTTCGTATGGTATGTTCGTTGATGTTGGCGGTGTAGACGGTCTTGTTCACTACAATGAGATCTCATACAAAGGGCCTGTTAACCCATCGAAACTGTACAAAGAGGGTGATAAAGTCACTGTTAAAGCGATCTCTTACGATAAAGACAAACGTCATCTTTCTCTTTCAATCAAAGCTTGTCAGGATGATCCTTGGGCTGAAGTTGAGTCTGAACTGGACGAAGGTGATACAATCACTGTAACTGTAAGTAATATCGAGTCTTATGGTGTGTTTGTTGACCTTGGTAACGATATCGAAGGTTTCCTACACATCTCAGAGATCACTTGGGATAAAAACATCAAAAATCCTAATGACTACCTGACGGTTGGTCAAGAGATCGATGTCGAAGTTATCGAGATCAATTCTGACACGCATAAACTACGTGTTTCATTGAAGCGTCTTCTTCCGAAACCTTTCGATGAGTTTATTAAAAAACACAAAGAGGGCGAGATCACTAAGGGTGTTGTTACTTCACTTACTGACTTTGGTGCATTTGTCAAGATCGATGGTGTTGAAGGTCTTCTTCATAACCAGGATGTTTCTTGGGACAAAGGTGCTAAAGCCAAAGATATGTTTAAAAAAGGTGACGAGGTTGAAGTTAAGATTGCACGTATCAACCGTGATGATCAGAAGATCTCTCTTAACCACAAATGTCTTCAAGACAGCCCGATCGATACTTTTGCAGCAAAACATAACCGTAACGAGATCGTTACCGGCACAATCCGTGATATCAAAGATTTCGGTGTATTCGTTTCTCTTGAGGACGGTGTTGATGCACTTATCCGTGATGAAGACCTTGAGCCACTTGTAAAAGAGGACCTTGAGATCGGTCAAGAGATCGAAGCAGTCATCGTTGTGATCGACACGCAACGTGACCGTATCCGTCTTTCTGTCAAACAACTTTCTCGTGTTAATGATGCTAAGATCATTGCAGACTTGAACAGCGAAGATACCGGCAACACACTTGGCGATCTTCTTAAAGACCAACTTAAATAAGCAATTCCCTTGCAAAATTAATGGAAGTAGTAGCCTTTTTGGCTACTCTTGCATTTTTACTTCCAAATTTTGACCTGAATCTATTGTCAAATACATTGACGTCAAAATTACAACATTTTTAACAGGATATTAACGATGGAACAATACAAAGTCGTAGTGTGTGACCATATTCATGAAGCAGGTCTGGACATGCTTCAGAAAGACCCTCAAATTGATTATGTGTTTGCAGCTGACATTGACAAGACAACGCTTTTAGATGTGATTGCAGATGCAGATGTGGCAATTACCCGAAGTTCTACGGATGTCGACGCAAAATTTATAGCTGCTGCTAAAAAGATGAAAGCAATCGTCCGTGCCGGTGTCGGTGTCGATAATGTCGACATTGATGGCTGTTCGAAAGAGGGTATCATCGTTATGAACGTTCCGACTGCCAATACAATTGCGGCCGTTGAGTTGACGATGACACACATGCTTTCTTGTATGCGTATGTTCCCGTATTCCCATGACCACCTTAAAAACCAGCGTATCTGGAAGCGTGAAAAATGGTATGGGCATGAATTAAAAGGCAAAAAACTGGGTGTAATCGGTTTTGGTAACATTGGTAGCCGTGTCGCAATCCGTTCGAAAGCTTTTGAAATGGATGTTATCGCCTTTGATCCGTACATCAACGCTTCAAAAGTAACTGACCTCGGGATGACGTATACTGAAAATTTCGACGATATCCTCGCGTGTGATATTATCACGATCCATACACCGAAAAATCAAGAGACGCTTAATATTATCGATAAAGAAGAGATCGCCAAGATGAAAGACGGCGTTGTGCTGATCAACTGTGCACGTGGCGGTCTTTACAATGAAGATGCTCTTTACGATGGTCTAAAGTCCGGAAAGGTCCGTTTTGCAGGTATTGATGTTTTCATTAAAGAGCCGGCAACAGATCATCCGTTACTCGAGTTAGACAATATTGTAGTTTCACCGCACTTGGGTGCAAATACGTTTGAATCACAATACAATATCGGTACAGAAGCCGCTCAGCAGGCGATCGAAGCGGCTAAAGGGATCGCTTATCCACATGCGATGAACCTTCCTATAGACGAGAGCAAGATCCCAGCATTTGTCAAGCCATATTTGGAGATGGGTCAAAAACTTGGCTTTTTGGCATCGCAGATCAACAAGGCGCCACTTGTTTCTGTTAAAGTCAGCGGAGACGGTGAGATCGTTAAATATCTTGAGTCTCTTGCTACATTTGCATTGGTAGGTGCGATGGCAGAGAACACCGGTGACACAGTCAATTATGTCAACGCTGAGTTTATTGCTGCAGAGCGCGGCATTAAAGTCGAAGTCGAAGATGTCAACATCAACTCGCCATATAAAAACCTGATCACGGTTAAATTGACAACAGAAAAACAGGCTTTGAGTATTTCAGCAACGATCTTTGAAGACGATGTTCAGCGTATTGTTGATATTGACGGTTTTGAGGTCGATGTCGCACTTAAGGGCAATATGATCATCTTTAAAAACACGGATGTACCTGGTGTTATCGGTAATGTCGGAACGATCCTGGCAAACCACAACGTTAACATCTCTGACTTCCGTCTTGGTCGTAATGGCAAGTCTCAAGCACTGGCAGTTATCTTGATCGACTCTGATGTTACAGATGCCACAATGGATGAACTTTCTAAACTTGAAGCGTGTATCAGCGTTAAATCAGTACGTCTATAACTCCTCATTACTCCTGCCGTAGGGCAGGGGACATACCTTTATATTTCTCCCTCTTTTTTTACCGCTGATCAAAATATAGTGTACAATTGACTATACCTTTTAGAAGGATAGTATATGCAACGCCCAAAAATCCGAATCCGTACCAACATACTCACCCATATTTTGCTCATTGTCACATCGATTACGGCAGTGCTTTCAGGTGTACAATACTATTTCAGTAAAGAGATGGCCTATACCGCAACGGAAAGATCTTTTTATCAGATTGCAGAAAAGATCACGCTGAACATGCATAGCCGTGATATGATCGCAAAAGAGATCCTCTATCAGATGCAGAACGATCCTTCTATTACGAAGATGGGTCAGGATGCCCTGCCCAAAGAGTTGATCGAACGCTATATCTATACCCTGCAACGCTATGAAAATATCTATGCTATCTATTCAGGTACATCGAAGGGCGATTTTTTCGAAGTGATCAATATCCACCGTTCTAAACAGCTGTATACACATTTTAATGCACCCGATGCAACACGATGGCTAATCATCAAAGTACAGGATACAGAAGAGGGCAGAGAGAAATCGTTTGCGTATCTGGATGCCTCTTTGTCCCTGATCAAAAGCTTTGCTGAGCCGACGGATTATAGGGCCAATACCCGACCTTGGTATATTCAGGCATCCGAAACAGATAAAGCAGTAAGAAGTGATCCCTATACCTTCAGTAATTTACAACAAAAAGGGATCACCTTCTCGAAACGGGTTGGCTCCAGCGACACTGTTTTGGCTTTGGATTACACATTACCACAACTGAATGCACTGCTCAAAAGTTTCAAATTCTCAGATTCAAGCAAGATCCACATGTTTGGACGTGACGGTACGATCATTGCCTCGTCGGAGGGGATCGATCTCAATGAAGATGTGACCCTCAATACCTTGTATGCGCAGAGAGCAGATGATCGGGTTTTTTTGATGGAAAGAGACGGCAAGACAAAGTTTGCCATGGTAAGCAAATTGAGCAATGAGGATGGGTTTACGACCCATCTCGGAATCAGTGTTGATAGAGATGAGATGTTGAAACCTTATCTGAAAACGATTTTTTATGGTCTATTGGCCGCATTCATACTTTTTTTGTTCTCGCTTCCTTTTGTCCTTTTTGCCACATCGCAGATCGTTAAGCCAATCAATGCCTTGATGGCTGAAAACAGAAAGATCAGAGCGCGCAAGTTCGAGGAGGTAGCGGAGGTCGAGACCAATATTATTGAATTTATCAGACTGTCTGCCTCGCTTGTCGAGATGTCAAAAAGCATTCAGGCGTACCAGGAAGCGCAAAAAGAGTTGATGGACGCTTTTATCAGACTGATCGCAGATGCGATCGATGCGAAGTCCCCTTACACGGGTGGACACTGTAAACGGGTTCCCTTGCTGGCATCTATGCTGGTCAAAGAGGCCGGTAAGGCTGAGAGCGGCACCTTGAAGGACTTTGGCTTTACAACAAAAGAGGAGATGGAAGAGTTTGAACGGGGTGCCTGGCTGCATGATTGCGGTAAGATCACAACGCCGGAGTACGTTGTTGACAAAGCAACAAAACTGGAGACCATCTATAACCGCATTCATGAGGTGCGGACCCGTTTTGAGGTTATATGGCGCGATATTGAGATCCTCTATTTACAGGGGCTTCTAAACGGTAAATCAAAAGACGAGCTCGAACAGTGGAAAGAAGAGGAACTTGATGCGCTCAAAGATGATTTTGCATTTATAGCCGAGACGAACATCGGCGGTGAGTTCATGAGCGAAGAGCGTAAAGAACGGGTGAAAGAGGTCGCTCAACGGACATGGACCCGTAATTTTGATGACCGTCTGGGGCTTTCAGATACGGAGTTAATGCGTTATAGAGAAACTCAAAGCGCTGCTGTTCCGGCAGTAGAGACACTCTTGAGCGACCGGGCAGAACATATTGTCGAGCGGGTCGATTTTGATGAAGAAGGGTATAAAGAGCAGGGCTTTAAACTTGACGTTCCGGTCCACCTTTATAACTATGGCGAGATCTATAACCTTTGTATAGAACGGGGTACATTAACAGAAGAAGAACGTTTCAAGATCCAGGAGCATGTCATTATGTCGATCAAGATGCTTGAACAGCTGCCGTATACAGACGATATGAAACGTATACCGGAATATGCCGGAACACACCATGAGACCCTGGTCGCAACAGGATACCCTCGCGCACTATGTGCAGAGGAACTCTCTGTTCCAGCCCGTATTATGGCGATAGCTGATATTTTCGAAGCATTAACGGCCTGTGACAGGCCTTATAAAAAAGGAAAGAGACTCTCGGAAGCACTCAAGATCATGCGTTTCATGGTTAAAGATCAGCACATTGACGGGGAACTTTTTGCACTCTTCTTACGTTCGGGTATTTATGAACAATATGCTAAAGAGCATCTGAAGCCGGAACAGATCGATAACGTGGATATAGAGTCATATTTGTCTTGAGAGCGGGACGATAAGTTGCAAAAATGCCTTGTTAGAAATGATAAAAAGGTACAGCGAAGATACGCAAACGAGTATTGATAGCGCCATGAAGACGCTATCTGATCAGACAAAGTGATCAGGATTGTCGATTGACACAGCGGTACGCTCAACAAAACCGAAGTGTTTGTCCAGATCTGCATTGTGAAGCAGTACCGGTACGATGACCAGGGATGCGACAACAGCTGCGATCGTCCCAAAGATCAAGGAGACACCCAAGCCGCCAAAAACTGCATCAGAGGCCAAAAGTGTTGAGGCAAGGATAATCGCTGCTGCCGTTAGAAAGATCGGCTTTGCACGCGTTGCAGCGGCGTAGGCGATCGCTTCTGTCTTGTGCATGCCTTTATCGTGGATCAATGACTTGGTAAAGTCGATAAGCAGCAGGGAGTTGCGTGAACTGATCCCGATGAGGGCGATAAAACCGATCAGAGATGTCGCTGTGAGGAAGAAGGTGTCCGTTGTGAAGATGTCCATCACCCAGTGACCGACTACGACGCCGATGATAGAGAGGAAACTTCCCAGCAGTACAATACCACTGAGGACAAAACTCTTATAGTAGATGACCAGCAGTAAAAAGATAAGGATCAAGGCTGCGATAAACGCACCGCCAAGATCGACAAAAGTGTCCAGAGTGACTTCCATCTCGCCATCCCAGAGTAGCAGATAGCTCAGTCCCGAGGCCTTATCTTTCAGCTGCAGGTTGAACAGACCCACGGTAGTGATATCGTACTCCTTTGCCAGCTTCTCCATAATCTGTGAACGTGCATTGATTAAAGGATAGACCTGAGAGACCATATCGGTCTCTGCCAGGACATTGGTCATCTTGTGCAGGTTTTTGCTCATGACCATCGGATTGGACTCGACAGCGATGATATCAACGACCTCAGTGACCGGTACCATCATCCCATTTTGGTTCATCAGGCGCAAGCTTGAGAGTTTATTCTCAACAGCTGTGCGGTCTTTGTTCGTGAACTTTTTGGTCTCGTCACTTAAGGTTAAAAAGATCGGGATCTGGTCATTGTAGGTTGCGCTGTTTTTAACGGCAATACTCATGCCCTCAAACGCCAGGTACAAGATGTCATTGACCTGTTTGATCGTGAGACCGGATTTGGCGATCTTGATGCTGTTGACCTTGATCTCATACTTATTGTAGATAGCATCCTGCATAATATCGACGTCGACAAGACCTTCGGTGTTCTTAAAGATCATTTCGACTTGTTCAGCGAGGTGACGGATCCCCTTGTCGCTGCTGCCATAGATCTCTGCGACAACTGCGGCCATAGTCGGTGGTCCGGACGGCGGTTCGATGAATTTGATATGTGTCTTTGGAATCATCGCTTCACAGCTCTTTTGTATGACCGGTCGTATGCGTTGTACCATCATGTAGGAAGGTTCATCCCTATCGTGCGCTTTGGTCAGATTGACCACGACTTCTGAGAGGTTCTCAGTCTGTTTGAAGTGTGATCCTTTGATCAGTCCTGCAAAGTCAAGCGGTGAACCCATACCCAAAAAGACTTCCGTGTCGAGGACTTCCTGCTCTTTTTGAATGAAGCCTACGACACATTCGCTGACGCGTTGTGTCTGCTGAATGGAACTTCCTTCAGGCAGGTCGATGTAGATGTTAAAGGTATCGTTGTTTTTTCCAGGAAGCATCTTGGCAAGGACGATTTCGGTCGGGAACATCAGCATCGTCAAAAGAAACGCGATAAATGAACCGATCATGATGACCTTTTTCTTGGCACTGCTCTGGAGCCCTTCGTAAACGAGTTCTTCAAATTTTGCAAACATTAGTGTTTTTCTCCATCATGGTGTTCCGGTTTTTTGAGCAGGCGAACTGCCAGGTACGGGGTAAAGATATAGGCCACAAAGAGCGAAGCGATCAAAGCGACCGGTACATTGGCCGGAATAGGCTTCATAAACTGCCCCATCATACCGCCGACAAAGGCCATCGGTACCATTGTCAGAATGATCGCAAGTGTGGCGATATTGGTCGGCGCACCGATCTCATCCGTCGCTTCGATCATCAGTTCGTCTGCATCGCGTTTGGCTGCATCGACATCATGATAGTGACGGTGAATGTTCTCAATAACAATGATCGCAGCATCGACAAGCAGTCCGAGACTGAGCAAAAAGGCAAAGAGCGTAATCCGGTTAATGGTCTGCCCTGTAAGATAGGCGACAAAGAGGGTGATGGCCAGGATCGCCGGAACGGTAAAGGTAACGATTAATGACTCTCTCCAACCCAGAACAAAGGTCAACAGCAGCGCGATAATGATGATGGAGAGGACAAGGTGGAAGACCAGTTCATTGACGGCTTCATTGGCACGTTCGCCGTCATTACGGGTTATGACGTAGCTGATACCGTGTTTAGCCATCTCCTCTTTATATTTGCTCAACTCTTCTTTGACCTCTTCGGCAATGATGACAGCATTGGTCCCCTGAAGTTTGGAGACCGTCAGCGTGACCTGTTCCTGCAGCGGTGAGAAATGACCCTTGTCGTCTTTGACGCTTATCAGAGCAGATGTGAAGTTTTGTTTGTCGTACGCGTCTTCGATAGTCGCAATATCTTTTAGATAGATCGCTGCGCCCATGTACTGTGCGACAATAATGTTGGCAATATCTTCCTTGTCTTCGATGGCATTTTTGACGCCGATCATGATAAGCTCATTATCCTTGGTACGGTTTTTGACATCCGGTACATTGTAGGCGACGGATTGGACGGCCTGTGTGATCTGCCCCATAGAGAGGTTATAACCGGAAAGTTTATGAAGATCGACCAAAATGTTGTATTGGTGCTGGTTGCCGCCTTTAAGATCGGTGACCGCTACATTGTCGAGTCCATTGATGTGGTGCTGGATCTCTTTGGCATAATCAAACAGCGTGGTCGGTTCCATTTTCTTATCTTTGGCAAAAAAGGCAACACTGACAATAGGAATATCAATGTCGATATCCAGCGGCAAGATCGTCGGATTCATCGCTGTTTTTGGAAAAAGGTCCTTATTCTGCATGATCTTGTCATAGACTTTAAGGTTGGAGAACTCTTTCTCTTCACCGATAAAAAAGGCGATGTTGACGACGCCGACGTTGTCCATGGCCGAGCCGTAGATGTGCTCAACCCCTTTGATCTCTTTGAGTTTGCGTTCAAGCGGTTTGACAATGACCTGTTCGATCTCTTTGGCAGTGGCACCTGGCATCGCAACGATAACCGTTGAGCCGCTGACAACCATTTGCGGGTTCTCTTCGCGCGGCATCATCTCGAGAGAGAGATAGCCCATGATCAAGAGAAAAACACCTAAAAGAGCGGTCAGGGGGTTACGAATAAATCCCTTGGCCAGCTTTCCGGCACTGTCGGTAGGAATATAATGTTCAGTCTTCATCGGCACTCCTTATTTGACAACAACAGTGGCATACATACCCGGATAGATCGTTGTCTTTGTTTTGTTCTCAAAGGCGATCTTGATACGGAACGAGTGTGTCATAGGATTAGAACTCGGGATGATCGCGGAGATTTTACCGGTTGTGACAACACCGACAGAGGGAATGGTAACATCGACAGGCGAGCCCACTTTAATACGCTTTAAATCGCTTTCAGCAATGTCAGCCGTGATCTTGAGTGAATCAAGGTCCGAGAGGACAAAGGCCGGCATACCCGGCATCGCCATCTCACCGACTTTGATGTTTTTGGCAATGATGACACCGTTGTTCGGTGCTTTGATATGCAGGTACTGGTATTGGTTTTTAACCTCTTTTAACTGGGCATTGGCCTGTTCGACCTGCTTTTTACTGATGTTGACCATATCTTCCATGTTTTTTGACGCCAGTTCAAGATTTTCAACCTCATATTTCGAGACCATCTTTTTTTCTAAAAGACGTTTGTGTCGGGCGAGGTTTAGGTTGACGTTATTAAGCTGGTTCTGGTTCATCTGCAGTGCGAGTTGTGCCTGGGAAATACCGAGCTGCACGCGAGCAATAGAAGCGTCGATCTCTTTGGAGTCAATAGAATAGAGGAGCTGGCCTTTTTTGACGACATCGCCTTCATTGGCGCCGACCTTTGTGACAAAGCCCATGAAACGGCTTGTGATCATCTTCTCATTGTCAGAGATAACAGTGCCCGAAAGGGTAAGTCCCTCAGCGAATAGTGACATTGCCAGTGCGATTAATACTACTAATTTTTTCATTATTGTTCTCCGTTTGCTAATTTTTCTAAGGCGAATACCCGTTCGTTACGTTTGTTCTGTACCTCAAGCAGGGCTAAGACCTTTTCGATCTGTACCGATTGCTTGATTACAAGATCGCTCATTGACGCAAGCTGCTCTTTAAAACGCTCTTCATAGTTTTTGTAGATCTCGGTTGAAAGCTCAAGTTCTTTGGTGAGGCTTACTATCTCATAATCCAAGGATGCAATTTCTGTACGGATTTTCTCGACCTGCAGTGCAATACCTTTTTTGGCGAGTTCGACCTGCGTCTGTGTCTTCAGTTCATTTATTTTAGCTTCTTGGACTTTGTTTGAGTCTGAACCGCCGCTGAAAAGATTCCATTTTAGCTGAACGCCAGCTGTATAGGAACCGTTATCGATCATGTCGTATTCGTCCAGGTTGACAGCGGATGACTGGACATCAGCCTTAAGCCCGATCATTGGAAGATAGTCCGACTGTGAAACATCGACCATCTCCTGGCGTATCTCCAGACCGGTCTGGGCTTGTTTGATCTCAACGTTGCGCGCCAGGATCTCTTCGGTCGTCAGTGCGGTCTGCTGGATTTCTGATTCAGGAACGACGATCTGTGTGATCTTGCGGTTGAGCAGAAAACCCAAGTAGTTGTAGAGCAGGGTCTTGTTGGCTCTCATCTCATTGAGATTACGTTCGACGTTTGAGCGTTTAGCCTGGACCTCAAGAAGGTCGATACGTTTTGCATACCCTTCTTCTATCATATATTTCGTTGTATTTTCCAGGGTCTTGATATTGTTGTTGATGGTTGTCAGGTTTTTGATAGCCTGTTCAAGAAGGGCCATGTCATAAAAAGCCTTACGTGTCTCGTAGATCTTGGCATTGACGGTCTTGTCTGTCTCAAGATGCTGCATCTTTTCCATCGACTCACTGATCGCTGTGTAACCGCTTATCTTTCCGCCGGTATAGATCGGCAGGGTGTACTCAAGTTTGGTCTGAAAGAAGTTGGTACTGCCGGGATTGTTTAGATCCTCCGGTTTGACAGTAAGAATATCAGGATTTGTAAAACTAAATTCTGCAAATCCGAAGTCACCGAAGGTTGCCTGGCGCGACGTCAGTTTAAAGCCGAAAACGTTGCCGGCATCATCCGAATTCGCTGCATTGACAATAAGGTCTAAAGTACCCCAGTTCATCGCACTGACCTGTTCGGTCTTGGCTTGAGTACTTTGCAACTCGTACTGCGCAGCTCTGATCTCGAGGTTGTCCTGTTTTAGTATTTCAATGGCCTCATCAAGGGTCAGGTTCGTGTCAGCCGTAATTGTCGATGCATACAGTGAAAGTGTGACCGTCAACAGTGAAGTTAATATCTTCATATCAAATGCTCCTAAAAATCAAAATAATATAATATCTATTATGACATGTAATTATATAAGTAGAATATCACGAATTTATCACATTGACGAATAAAATAGGTAAATAAAACAAATAATATCGTCAGAAGCGCTACACAAATTGTTAAAGCGCACTACATATTGTAAATAGGGTACAAATAGGGTAAAATTTCAAAAATTTAGTAATTAAAGGCCCTGAACATGGCAACAATAGGCATGGGAGACATCAAAAAAAATGTACGTTTAGAGATTTCGGGAGTACCTTACAAGGTCGTAGAATTTCAACACGTTAAACCGGGTAAAGGTGCAGCGTTTGTACGTTGTAAAATCAAAAGTTATTTGAACGGTAAAGTGGTTGAAAAAACGATTCACGCCGGTGATAAATTCGAAGTTCCGAATATGGAACAAAAAACGATGCAATACCTTTATGACGACGGTGAGATGTATCAGTTCATGGACAACGAGACTTACGATCAGATCGGACTTTCTTATGAGCAGTGTGATGATGCGAGTAAGTGGTTTAAAGACGGTATCAATGTTGATATCAGCTTCCACAACGGCAAAGCGATCGGTGTAGAAGCGCCTGCAGTGATGGAACTTGAGATCGCCGAGACGGGTCCAAAAGACAAAGGCGATACGTCTAGTGGTTCCAAAAAACCGGCAACACTTGAGACAGGAGCCGTGATTCAGGTTCCTTATCACATTTTGACAGGCGATGTTGTCAAGGTAAACACCGTAGACGCTGAGTACCTAGAAAAAGTCAAATAACTTTTAAAAATTCCATCTTCGACGCATCTTGCGTCCAATTCAGACTCTCTGCACACAGCAGTGCGCTATCGGTCTGAATTAAACACAATCTACATCAAACCTAAAATTTTTAGATATTCACTTCTTTCGATGAGCTTCGCCATCTGTGCTACAATTAAACAAAACATTGTGAGGAAAAATCATGCCAAAAGTTCTAGTTCCGTTAGCGACAGGTTTTGAGGAGATCGAGGCGGTTGCGATGATCGATATTATGCGCCGTGGCGGTATTGAGGTGTTAGTGTGTTCTTTGCATGATGTGTTAGAGGTGACGGGTGCGAACGGTATTACCGTTGTGGCAGACGGCTCTGTTGAGGGTATCGGTGCTGACGATATCGACATGGTCGCATTGCCGGGAGGCTGGGGCGGTACAAACCGTCTGGCTGAGGATGAAAACGTGCAGTCGCTTCTGAAAGCGATGGACGAGAAAGGAAAACCTATCGGCGCCATCTGTGCCGCGCCGTTTGCCTTGAACAAGGCGGGTGTTCTCAAAGAACGCTATACCTGTTATCCGTCGGTTGAAAATGACATTCGTCAGGAAGGGTATCTGGGTGACCAATTCCAGGTCGTTGAAGATGGTAATGTCATGACCTCGCGCGGTCCGGGAACAGCGATCTGCTTTGGATTGGCAATCGTTAAAAAACTGATGGGTGTTGAGACATACAATGCTGTAAGAGAAGGAACACTTTCTACGTTTTGTGACAAATTGAGTTAATAGTTCTTTTTTAATTTGGTTTGTATAGAGGGTTCTGTTTTTTGACTTGGTTTGTCATTTAAATACTATTGACTTTTCTTTCCTTTTTTACGACTCGGCATTTAGTGCCTCCCTGCATTGCGCTGTTGGCGCTGATTCTCCGCAAAAAAACGAAACCAAAAAAGCTCTCGTGACGGCTTCGAGCCCGACAGCTGTCGGGTACCTTCCTTTCACTCGTTCTCTTCCTAAAAATCCCTAACTCGCTACGCTCAGACAAAGTGATTTTCTTAACGGAAGTCCACTCCTTGCAGTCAGCTCTGTAGATGCCACGAAAAGGGCCAAGCGGTAACGCATCAATTAACGTTAAAGCTATGCTTTAATCCCTGTTTGAAGATTTGGAGGATAAAGAGTTCCTGGTGTCGAAAGAGCTTAATGACCTGGAGTTCCAGTAAATATTGGCGTCTAACCGCCAACTAGCCCGGAAGCCGATAAGTATTTTCATAAAACAAGTTCACAGTGCCGGAGGGTATTGCACTTCTTTTTTTTGTTAGTTTTCTTTCTTGTGCACGCAAGAAAAAAAAGTGACATACTAGTGATTTGAAGTAATTAAAAAAAATCCAAACACTCAAAAAACTCACAAGCAACAGACCGTATCTATGAAGTAATTAAAGAAACAAAAACATCCTGAAAGTTAATCAAAAAATAAATTTTACTCTTTAAATTCCGTCATATCATTGACAACAAACTCCTCTTCCGTCAATTCCCCATCCCCATTTTTATCCATCTTCGAAAAGTTTATCTCTTCCGCTTTCAGCATCTCGTCTTTGGTTATCAGACCGTTCATGTCCAAATCACTGTCACGAAAAACAGCCTCGGAGAGTGCCGGTAAAAAGGTATAGAAGCGGCTGTTGTAAAGGTCCTCTTTTGTGATCGTACCGTCTCTGTCGGTGTCCATTTTCACAAACCGTTCGTCAACGAAATCCATGTACTCTGCCTTCGTGCTTGTACCGTCTTCATTGCTGTCAAACTTATTGAAAAGATAGGCATGCATCTGCTCGTCGCTGTAGTGGGGTTTGAGCAGAGAACATCCACCAAAGGCGAATATGAGAATTGCGGCAGTAAGTGGGTAGGTATGTTTCATGTTTTCTCTTTTTTCAGTCATTATAACAGAAGGCGTACAAAGTGCTGTCACATCTTGTTGGAGAATATTTAGAGTTTTTTCCAGGGTATGATAGCAATAAGCAAAAAGAGCGTAAGTATATAGACTAAATTAGGATTAACATAGATTAGACCGATAAAAAGAGCATAAACTGCTCCTAATATAAAAGCGAGAAGCGTAAAAAGAACCAAGGCAGCAAGTAAAATAACGATCTGCCCGTGTTGAATCCTTTGACGATCGATCCAGTCCAATAACTTCTTCATGACCCATTCTATCACAGTACAATACGAATTGAGATGCAATTTGAAAATACAGTTCAATAATTGAGGTTACTGTCAGTCCAGCAGTCTGACCTGGCGCTTGTTTGCTTTGGGCTGTTTTTTATGCTGGTTGTTTTGGTGGGCTTCTCGCATAAAGAGCGGTACTTTACGCCCTTTGTTCCGGGTAATGTCGAGCAGCATGGTCTCGATGACTTCGGTCTCATCCAGTTTTCTCTCTTGTGTCAAAAAGTCAAAGATGTGCTGGGTAAGCCGGTCGAGTGAGATCTTCCAGGTCGATTGCGTCTCATGGTAGAGCCAGACGGAGAAGGCTTTGAACCCTTCATAGACGCCGACGTCTTTGAAAAGAAGGTCGACGGTGTTGGTGAAGTTGCCGCTGTTGTAGACCAGGTCCCAAAAACGGGCAAAGCGTTTCATCTCCTGGATCTGAGCAAAACTGATGAGATTGTTTTGGAGAATGTCGTACGGCGGTACGTCAGAGTAGATCATACCGGCCTCTCTGTCGTGGCGCGACATGGTCGTACCGGAGAGATGTTTCAAGATACCGATCTGGATCTCGCAGGAGGTAAGGGCAGCCAGTGCATCGAGGTTGCGTCCGAACCCTTCGAGGGTTTCACCCGGAAGGCCGATGATGAGGTCGACATGCATGTGTGCCTTGGTCTCGTTCTCGAGGAAGGCGAGGTTCTCTTTGATCTTTTCGATCTTTAGCGGCCGGTTGATGTTTTCGGCGATGGCAGGGTCGAGCGTCTGTATGCCGACTTCCAGCTGCAAGGCACCGGCCGGAAACTGGGCAATGCGTGCTTTAAGCGACTCCGGAAAGTGGTCGGGAACCACTTCGAAATGGGCGAAGTAGGGCGGCTCTTTGGTCAGAAAAAAATCCAGAATGGCGTTGGCGAATTTCATGTTGAGGTTAAAGGTACGGTCGATGAACTTAAAGTTGCGCGCCCCGCGCTGCCAGAGCTTTTCGAACTCGCGCAAGAGCGCATCGATGTCGAAGTTACGGACCTTCTCATCGATGGCAGAGAGACAGAACTCGCACAAAAAAGGGCAGCCGCGGGAGGCCTCGACATAGATGTAGCGGTTGGCAACATCGCTGTCACTGTAGTAGTCATACGGGAGTCTGATCGTTTTAAGATCGGCCATGACCGGGGCAATGATCTTCTCTTTCGGCGCGCTGCGCGCTATGATCTCGCAACAGAGTTTGTAAAAGGCGACATCGCCTTCGCCCTGGATGACGTAGTCCGCTTTTGAAAAGTCCACGCGGTGCGGCAGGTGCGCGGCTTCGGGGCCGCCTAAAACAATGACGCTTTGCGGGGAGATCTTTTTGAGTATTTCAAGGAGCTGATGGACCTCGGAGGCGTTCCAGATATAGACAGAGATGCCGATGATGCCGGGCTTCTCCTCCAGGATCTGTTCCGCGATACTCTGGATGTTCTCATTGATAGTAAATTCGAGGATGCGCGTCTCATCCTGAAGCTCCTTCATGTTGGCGTAAAGGTAGCGCAGGGCGATCGCCGTGTGTGTGTAACGCGAGTTGAGGGTCGTCAGTACGATACGCAAAAGTTTACTGCCCTTTGACGTGTCGTGTCAGGTCGTTTTTATAGAGGTAGCTTGCACTCTGGTAGTAGGTGATGGCATTGTCGATGTCCTCTTTGTTTTCCGGGAGTTCTTTATAGCTGACATCGTCGAGTGTCAATGTCTCCACTTCGAGCGACTTGACACTCTCATCCGGCGAAAGAACGTTGAGACGGTTGTCACGGTAGTAACCCAGTTTCTGGTAGTTACCGATAAACGCCTGTTCTATAAAGTCGTCAGCAAGGATGTTGTTGCCGTAAAACTTGCCTTTATAGTCCCAGTTCATCAGCGACATGACGGTCGGCATCAGGTCGATCTGAGATGAGAGTTTGGAGACCACTTTCGGTTCAAGGATCTTGGGCGCATAGACAAAAGCGGGGATGAGGTAACGAAACAGCGGAAGGTCCACTTCGCCCGAGCTGCCCCCGTTATGGTCAGCGACGATGACAAAAAGGGTGTTGTCAAACCACGGCTTGTCTGCCGCATTTTCCAGCAGTTTTTTGATCGCATAGTCGGTGTAGTTGACACCGCTGTCACGCCCTTTAAGTTCAGGCTGCGTCATGTCCTTTTTAGGGAACGTAAAGGGGCGGTGGTTGGAGGTGGTCATTACAAAATTGAAAAAGGGTTTGTTCTGTGCATACGACTTGTCTGCTTCCTGAAGGGCTTTGTCAAAAAGGTCTTCATCGCAAACGCCCCAGACGTTGGCAAACTTGATCTCCTCTTTTACAAAGTTGTTGCGGTCGACGATGTTGAAGCCGTTGTGTGAGAAAAACTCGTTCATATTGTCAAAGTAACCGTGGCCGCCGTAGATGAACTTGTTGTCATAGCCCTTCTCTTCGAAGACGAAACCGACAGAGGAGAGGTCATGGTTGTCGGGACGTTTGACGATACTGCGTCCCGGGGTCGGCGGTATAGAGAGGGTGACGGCTTCCATACCGCGAACGGTACGTGTCCCTGTGGCATAGAGGTTGTTGAAAAAGAGAGACTCTCTGATGTACGCATCCATCGCCGGTGTCAGCTCTTTCGTGTTGCCGTAGGTCCCCATGTACGAGGCACTCATACTCTCTATCATGATCAACATGACGTTGTAGCGTTTCTCTTCGCCCTGTGCACTGTAGTGACGGGTAATGTCGTCATTGTTGTTATTGACAAATTGGGCATCTTTACGGGACTGCAGGTCGCGCAGTGCTTCCAATACCTCGGTATTGTCTTTCGTGCGGTAAAAGTCAGCATAGTCGAGACTGTTGTTGCGAAAAGCCGAAAAAAGAGAGTAGAGACCGTTTTTGGAGAGCTCGGCATTGAATTTGTTGTTGGACATAGAGGTAAGGTTCTGCTGGTCGAGCAGGTTGAAAAAGAGCAGAGGCAGCAGCAGCAGAATTCCGCCCTCTTTTAAACGTGACATAAATCCCTTTTCGTCACGGAACGTCGTGTGCAGGGCATGAGTCTTTTTGATGTAAAAAGCAAACAGTGCCGCAGTCAACAGAAAAACGACAGCGAGTAAGAGCGGTACCGGGTAGGACTCCAGGATGTTGTTGATGACCTCGGTGGTGTAGACAAGGTAATCCACCGCAATAAAGTTGAATCGCTTTCCGAACTCTTCCCAGAAGAACCACTCGCTGAAACCGTTGAATACGACGGCGTAGACAAACCCGAAAAAGATCCCGATCGTCAGATAACGGTGCCATTTTGCATTAAAGATCATGTTGGGTACCAGCATAAGGTAAACGACAAAAGGGATGATATAGTAACTGACTGCGACGAAGTCATAAAAGAGACCGATACCGTAAACTTTCAAAAGATCTATGACCGTAAAAGAGACATGGCTGAACGAGTAGCTTAAAAGGACGGTACGCGAAATAAAAGAGACAAAGATGAAGGTTGCCATAAAGAGGTAAATAAGATTGAAGCGGCTGTGTTTAGTAAAGAACAAAAGATTTCCTGTTTGTAAAATGTAATCGCGATTATACCTTATGAAAGCAAAAGCACTGTAATCAAGAGAAGAGTCCTCTCTCTAAACCTCTTTAAAACCATAGAGATTTTGTTGGCAAAATAAGTCGGTAAAACAAGCCAGATTTAACCTCGAAAGAGTACAATTACTCACTATAAACACCCCGAGGAATCTTATGAGCGTACAGCCTTTTACCCACTTACACCTGCATACCGAATACTCCTTGCTGGACGGAGCAAATAAGATCTCAAATCTTGTTTCACGGGTCAAAGAACTGGGCATGACCTCCTGTGCTATGACGGACCACGGCAATATGTTCGGGGCCATCGATTTCTGGCACCAGATGACGGCAGCCGGGATCAAACCGATCATCGGGATGGAAGGCTACATCCACAACGGCGACGACATCGACGACCGAAGCACCAAACAGCGTTTTCATGTCTGTCTGTATGCCAAAAACCAAAAAGGGTACGAAAACCTCATGTACCTTAGCTCCAAAGCGTATATCGACGGTTTCTACTATTTTCCCCGTATCAACAAAAAAGAGCTGCGCGAACACGCCGAAGGGCTGATCTGTTCGTCCGCCTGTCTGCAGGGCGAGGTCAACTGGCACCTTAATATGCAGAACCAGCGAAATGTGCGTAACGGGGCCGAAGGCTACGAGGGTGCTAAACGCGTCGCACTCGAATACAAAGAGATCTTCGGTGACGATTTCTACCTGGAGCTCATGCGCCACGGCATCGGCGATCAGCTTTTCATCGATGAGCAGGTGCTTCAGCTCAGCCGCGAGACCGGGATAAAGATCGTTGCCACGAATGACACCCACTATACCTATCCGGACGATGCCCAGTACCATGAGGCCTTTATGTGTATCGGGATGAATAAACTTTACGACGATCCGAACCGTATGCGCCACTCGGTGCATGAGTTTTACCTCAAATCACCGGAACAGATGGCACGCCTCTTCGCCGACATTCCCGAGGCTTTGGAGCATACGCAGGAGATCGTCGAGAAGTGTCAGTTGAAGCTTAAGCTCGGTGACCCGATTCCGCCGAACTTCAAGTTTACCCGTGAGTATGCGTTGCGTGAAAACCTGGATATCAATTATGAAGACGATGCGCCTCTCGCTGAAGATGCTGACAAAGACGCTCAGAAAAAGTGGATGGGTGCAGCTGACAAAAATGATGCAGAGTATTTTATCCATCGCTGTAGAGTTGGATTGGAAAACCGTCTCATCCATGTTCCACAGGAGCGTCACGAAGAGTACAAAGCGCGTCTGGAATTTGAGATGAACGTCATCAACTCCATGAAATTCCCGGGCTATATGCTGATCGTTTGGGACTTCGTGAAAGAGGCAAAGAACATGGGCGTTGCCGTTGGACCGGGACGCGGTTCGGCCGCGGGTTCACTGGTCGCATACGCGCTCGACATTACGGACATCGACCCGATGAAATATGACCTGCTGTTTGAGCGTTTCTTGAACCCGGAACGTGTATCGATGCCCGATATCGATATGGACTTTATGCAGGCCCGCCGCGGCGAGGTCATCGACTATGTCGTCGAGAAGTACGGCCGCAACCAGGTGGCCCAGATCATCACCTTCGGCTCACTCCTTGCAAAAGGGGTCATCCGCGACGTCTCGCGTGTTTTGGACGTGCCGCTTTCACAGGCTGACAAGATGGCGAAGCTCATCCCTGACGAACTGGGTATTACCCTCAACGGTAAAGGAAAAGAGGGAAGTGAGAACTTTAAAGAGGGCGCATTCCAGAAAGAGCCGAAGCTGCGCGAATTGGTCGAGACCGATCCTCAGGCGGCGCGCGTCTGGGAGTTCTCCAAAAAACTCGAAGGGCTCAAACGCAATGCGGGTATGCACGCCGCGGGTGTGGTTATCTCCAACCGTGAACTTTGGTACAAAACACCGATCTACAAGCCATCGGGTGAGACCACCTTTGTCACGCAGTACTCACTGAACTACCTCGAAGATGTCGATCTTATTAAATTCGACTTCCTGGGTCTGAAGACCCTTGACGTCATCGACGCGGCGATCAAACTGGTGAAAAAACGCTATAAGAAAGAGATAGACTGGCACACCATCGATGAAAACGATCCGGGCGTCTACAAGGTCATTCAGTCGGGAGACACGATCGGTATGTTCCAGATAGAGAGTTCTGGTATGCAGGACTTGAACAAACGTCTTAAACCGTCGACCTTCGAAGACCTTATCGCGGTCCTGGCACTTTACCGTCCGGGTCCGATGGAGTCAGGAATGCTCGATGATTTCATCGAGCGTAAACACGGTCGTCAGGAGATCGTCTATGTCTTTGAGGCTCTCGAAGAGATCCTGAAACCGACTTACGGGGTCATCGTCTACCAGGAACAGGTCATGCAGATCGTTCAGACTATCGGCGGTTTCAGCCTCGGCGGGGCGGACATCGTCCGCCGTGCGATGGGTAAGAAAAAAGTCGACGTTATGTTGCAGTACAACAAAGAGTTCTCCGAAGGTGCACAGAAACAGGGGCTCGACTATAAAACCGCTTCCGAGCTGTTCGACCTTATCGAAAAGTTTGCGGGCTACGGTTTTAACAAGTCCCACTCGGCGGCTTACGCCATGGTCACCTTTCAGACGGCGTGGCTGAAGACCTATTACCCTCAGGAATTTATGGCCGCGCTGTTGACGTCGGAGAAGGACAACACGGAGAAGATCGTCAAGTACATCGATGAGGTCAAGCGCATGGGGATCGAACTCTCCCCGCCGGACATCAACATGTCACAGCTTGAGTTCTCGGCGACGGAGAAAGACGGTCAGGACATCATCCTTTTTGGTCTCGGGGCCATTAAAGGCGTCGGTGAAGCAGCAGTAGAGTCGATCCTTGAAGTGCGCAAAAACGGCCCGTTCAGCTCAATGCAGGACTTTGTCAACCGTATTGAACCGCAAAAGGTAAACAAGCGGGTTCTGGAGTCGGTGACGAAGTCGGGCGGTTTTGATGCCTTCGGTCTCTCTCGCCGTGCCATACTCGGGCAGATGGAGCTGATTATTCAAACGGCCAAAGATGCCTCGCAGGCGAAGAAAAATGCCATAGGCAGTCTTTTCGGTGATGATGAAGACATCTCAACCGTGGAACTGACCTTGAAAGATGAGGCCGAATTCGGCCTCAAAGAGATCCTGAACTTTGAAAAAGACACGCTGGGCTTCTACGTCTCCGGTCACCCGCTTGACGATTTTAGAGAACGGATGGAAGAGCTGAACTACACACTCTCCTCGGACATTGAGAACATCACGGACGGCTCAACGGCCATCTTTATCGGCAAGGTCGAAGAGATCCAGAAAAAGATCTCGAAAAAAGGGAATCAGTTCGGTATCTTGAACCTCATGGATTTCCACGGCAATATCGAGATGATGCTTTTCAGCGACAAGCTTGAGCAGTTGGAACAGATGGACCTTGACGAACCGGTCGCATTTAAAGTCAAGGTCACGCACACCGAGATGTTCACCCGTATCAGTGTGGTCAAGATCTTTACGCTCAATGAGGTCAAAAAAGAGGCGAAAAAGGTGGTGACGAAGATCGTAGAAAAGCCGCCTGAGATGCTAAAACTGCGTCTTCGCATGGACAAAAGCACGGAGCTTCTCGAAGAGCTTTACCGACTGGTCCGTCGTTATCCGGGTAACCGGCCTTTGCAGCTCAACATTGTCTCGAAACTGCAAAATGTTGTCATTGACTCGGCGATCCGCGTGGACAGTAAGGTGCTCGAAGAGCTGGCACGCTATGACACGATCGATGTAGCGTAAGTGCATACACCTAGAATAAATGGAACAAGATGAATATTGAAGACTTTAACACTGGACTACTGGGCTTTTTAGACGCTTCGCCGACCCCTTTTCATGCCACACGCAACATGGCGATGATGTGTGCGAATGCCGGATTTGTTAGACTTGACGAAACAGAGAAGTGGGCACTCGAAAAAGGGCAGAAATATTATGTGACCCGCAATGACTCCTCGATTATCGCCTTTACCTATCCGGGAGAAGATGATTATGTCATGATGGGGGCGCACACCGACTCGCCGAACCTCAAACTCAAGCCGTCACCGGTTATTGAAAAGAACGGGCTGGTACAGCTTGGGGTTGAACCGTACGGCGGCCTGCTGCTCTACCCGTGGTTTGACCGCGATCTCAGTATTGCCGGGCGTGTGGCCTATAAAGACAGCGACGGCAAGATTAAAGAGGCATTGATCGATATTCAAAAAGCGATCGCGATTATTCCCTCTCTTGCCATTCACCTCGACCGCGAAGCCAATAAAGGCCGTGAGATCAATGCCCAGACCGACATCGTCCCGATCATCACCAGTGGTACCTTTGATTTTAAAGCATGGATCAAAACGGCTCTCAAAAACGAAGGTCATGATGACTTTGAAACGCTTCTTTCCCATGAACTCAGTCTCTACGACACACAAAAAGCGGCCTTTGTCGGGCTGGACGATGACTTCATCGCTTCGGCGCGTCTGGACAATCTGCTCAGCTGCTACGTCTCACTTTTGACCATCTGTTCCGTGCACCCGTCACATCCGTACCTGATGGTCTGCAGTGACCATGAAGAGGTCGGCAGTGAAAGTACATCGGGGGCGGCCGGAAGTTTCCTGGAGAGTGTCCTGCGCCGTATGACACCGGATTTTGAGAGCTACACCCAGCTGACTCGCAAGTCGATCATGATCTCTTGCGACAATGCGCATGCGGTGCATCCGAACTTTTCAGCCAAACACGACGACAACCATGATCCGCGTATCAATAAAGGCATTGTCATCAAAGTTAATGCCAATCAGCGCTACGCTTCGAACACAAGTACCATCTCCCGATTTGCATTGACGGCTGAAGAGCAGAAAATCACACTGCAGGAGTTCGTGACCCGTTCCGACATGGGGTGCGGATCGACTATCGGCCCGATCACGGCAACGCGTCTGGGCATCGAGACCATCGACGTCGGTCTACCGACCTTTGCGATGCACTCGATTAGAGAGCTGGCCGGAAAAAGCGATGCATTTCAGCTTTACAAGATACTGATGGCACTCTCAAAGTAGAGCGCCCCTAACAGCTCTTTTCAGATACTTTCCGGTTTTTTGAAGTTCACGGTAAACGCCGCCGGGTTCCCAAAATACTCTACCTCTTCGAACCCTACATCGCTGCATAAAGTGCGTATCTTTTTTAGACGCGTATAGTGCGGGTCCGGAATGAGCTCCGTGATGGACAATATGCCGCCATCCTTGAGTGCTTGGTAGATCTCCAGAAGCGCTTCGTGTTTATTGGGGATCTCGCCAAAGACCGTCACCAGAAGTGCCCGATCGAAATACTCTTTTTCGATCGCTCCGCTTCCCACACCCGCATGGACAATACGTATATTCTCAATAGACATCGCTTCGATACGCGCGCGCAGTTTTGCCAACATATCTACTTGGATATCCAGCGCGACCACTTCGCCTTTAGCACCGACCCTTTCTGCCGCAGGCAAGCTCAAACGCCCCGGACCGGAACCGACGTCAAGCAGTCGCATCCCTTCGGTAAGGTGCAATCTCTGCAAGAGCTTTTCGGGGCCGGCAATAGTGTTCATGTACGGGTTTTCGACAAGAAAGGAAAGATTGGCAGGGCAGGCGAGAGAACGGTAACGCCACCACCAGAGCGTTGCAAAAAGTGTCACTACTGTGACCAATATAGTGATCGCTATCAGCATCGTATTTTTACCTTCATTATCTATATTTGGCTGAGCGCTCATATTTTAATGCCAAGGCTGTCCAGAGTGCACAGGCTGCATCGATGATGCCAAAGAGAACAAGAACCGGCGGCGCCATACCGAGAACGACAAAGGTGAGAAATATGGGCAAAGTTGACAACCTTGCATACACGGTCCAACGATAAAAATTAGTTGCATTATCCACAGTAGCCATGAAAAAGTAAAAAGCAAGCACGCCAAGGATAAAGCCCAATATTTTGATCCATATCTCTGTCGTTGCCTCGAATCCGAAGAGCATGATAAACGGATTGGGAAAAAAGATAAATGCGGCAGAGAGACTTGCAAGATAGATTGCAAATACGAGTATGCTCAATGAACTTTTAGTCATCTTTCACTCCAAAAGAATCGAACTGTTGTTCATATAGTTTAGCATACTATTAAGACAGACGCACTGGATGAAAAAATGATTATAAAGAAGGTGTCTGCTTTTTATGGTGCTCAAGATTGTTGTTCGGACGAACAGTTTTACTTTTTTTTGCTATGATTGTTGTATATCACTAAAGGAGTCAGTTATGAAAAGTCTGTCTATTATTCTCAGTACATTGTTGTTAGGTGTTGCCGCTTACGGTGCAAATCTTTCGTCAAAAAGTACGGACGAACTGTTGAAGATGCGCGGAACAATGACAACCGAACAGGAACGTACGCAACTGCACAACGAATTGCAGATCCGTGAAAAGACGATGACACAGGAACAGCTGCAGAAATTTCATACCTACCCACCGGAAAACCGTGTCCCCAAATATAAAAATAAATGTGGCGGCCAGGGCATGGGCGGTGGACAAGGTCAGGGAATGGGCGGCGGCAAGAGCCGTTAAGCCCTCTCACCTGCCGCGTGTCATCGATGACAGAGGGCAGGGCCTCTTCGCCATAGCGAACCGGATCGTTACGACACTTTCTTACTAACAGATACTTTTTTGCGTATCAAATTTTTTTTCATTAACCTGGACCAATAATTTTGTACTGACAATTGGATACGATTTCCAATCATATTATTTACGATTTTTGTTGGGAAATAGAGGTCTTGGATAACGGCAATGTCAAGATTGTATTGAATTATAGAGTCGTGGCGTAGATCATTCAAGCCATGGCTTGAATGATTTGGAGTACTATCGTAAAATATCGACGATTTTTCGTGTTTGTTTATTCAATCTCAGCACGCGGTCATCGATACGGATCGTAATCAATCCAAGTGGATCAAGCGGAGCAATAATGGTGCCTTTACGATATACATCCCGGTCTAGAACAGCCCCTTTTTTAAGCTTCTTTTGCCATCCCGGCGGCAGCTGTTTTCCACTCGCTGCTTTTTTTTGCAAACCAGGGGGAAGCTCTGATTTGTCTTTTTTTGCATACAGAGGTGTGATACTAAGACCCAGCAAAACGGCAAAGGCGATAATATATTTCATTTGTGCTCCTTGTAGTATAGAAGCCATTATTAAAGCCTAAAACAGCTTAAGAACAGTTCCCAGTGTTTTTGATACTGCGGGCAATAAAACAGTAGTTGCGATTCGCTTTTTGGTGGCAAAAGTAAAAAGATTGATTGAAAAAGTGCAGTGTAGAGAAGGGTATCCAAGCCCTAATGGCTTGGATAGAAGTCAAAGGGGAAAATTACTTCCACCCCTTTGTTACGATGTTGCTGGATGCTTTGTATGGATATTTCGCAACAAGCTCTTTCACACCTAGTTTCTGATCGCCTGAACGCATAAAGTGAGCCAGTGTCACAGTAATCATTTTCATATGCTGTTCCTGTTAGTTGTACCGGAACACCTTTGTCGTTTACAGAGTGACAAGCAGCACATGTTACCGGCCCTGCGTATTCGCCATCAGGACTGTATTGTAGTGCTTGTTCGTGTGTTGTGACGTCAACAGAACGCTCACCGTCGTAACGCGTGCTGTAAAGCCCATGAGACGATTCATGACATGTTTGACATGCTAGGTCGCCGTGTGCTTTTGAGTAACGGTACAGTGACAGTTTGTTTGGCTGATCGATCGGGAAGTATTGTCCGCCTTCACTTTCAACAAACGGTGCGATGTGACAGTCAGCACAGTGAGGCTCAGACGCACTTAACCACCAGTCGTTACCGCCAGAAGCTGCAACATATGGAACTTCGCCGCCAGTTGGATGATTCCATGGTTTAAGGTCAAGACCGTCTTTCGCTACATTTTTGACCAAGGTCGCTGATTTGTGTTCAGTGTAGTATTTAAGTACTTCATTGTTGCCATCAGTTCTCTGGTCAGCAAGTTCTTTGAATTTTTTAGCATCGCCACCGGCAACAGCTTGCATGATCTCTTTAAGTGTTTTACCACGAATTGACTTGCCTTCAAGTGTCTGCATTGTTTTCAGATCATCCATCTCGTACATTTTCTGCGCCACTTTAGTGTGACAGTTTGTACAGTAGAGACCACGCATCTCTTTCACTTCTTTACCGTTTTCATCTTTCATAGAGACTTCGTTAAGCTGGAACTTACCGTACTCATTCAAGAAGAAAGGTGGTTTGGCATCTGGATTCGAGTGAGCGTCACGGCGAACATAACAACCACCACCGCTTTGACGGATATCACCTTTAGAGAAACGACCTTCACCATAACGATCTGTTACACGGAATGGGTTCGTGTCATCGTTCATAGACGGGTCCTGGAAGTGTGTCGGGTGGCATGATTGACATGCTTGTGAACGTTTAGCACCATCTGGCATCGGAACCATTGCCAAGTGGAAACCGTGGATCGCTTCTGAAAGTGGTTTCGCTTTAACAGTTTTGTATCCAGTTGCACCAGGACGAGGCTCTTGCAGGTTACCTGAAACGTTGTCACCGTGACAGTCCGCACAGTTGATCTCACCTGTTTTACCAAGGCGTGAAGAAGAGGCTTTGTCATCATAGTCAGACAGGAATGTTGTACCATGGTGTGCATCGTGAAGCGAAAGAATGTTGATCGACGCTTCACTTAGACGTGCCATGTACTCACTTTCATCCGGATATGTCTTCCAGTATGCATACTCTTTGTCTGAAAAAGTCAGGCCTTGCGCACGAGCACTTTCGGCTGCCTTGCCTGAACGTGAGTGACAGGCATAACAGTTTGGAATATCAACAGGATTGGTACCGAAATACTCAACAAGTTGACCGTCTTTATCTGTCATCGGTTTGCCGTTAATGTCGTGCAGTTGAACAGTCGACTTTTGGAACGGTTGGAAATCACTCTCAGTGACAGAACGAATACTACCTCTACGTGTAGAGTCATTAAATGCTGTCAATGGAAGTCCAAGTGCATCCCATAGGTGTGAAGCCGTAAGGACAAGAGGAATGTCAGTTACAGGTGGTACCAGTGTGTCGGTGAAGACGATGTTACTACCGTGCTTGCCCGAATACTCAAGGTAACCGCCGGCAATGTGTTTACCAGTCGGACCGGAATCAATAGGCACTTTGATATCTTTACCGACATAGATACGGTCTTTTTTTGTTGCACCGGCAGGTTTTGTACCTTCAAGGTCCTTATAGATGAAAAGGTGTTTCCAGACATAGTTGGCAACGTTGTCACCCGGATCGTCCATACGGCCGTTTCCGTCAACATCTTTCAAGACGCCCCAATAGCGCATCTTGTTACCTTCACTATACGAGTTGTCTTTTGTATAGTAATAAAGCTTGACATTGTCTTCCGGTGTCAAAAGACTTGGAAGTGTTCCATTCACGCCTGACTTTACGGCTTGGGATTGAATAGAGTTGTATGGAGGGATAACACAACAGTAGCTCATCTCAAAGCCGACACAGTGCATACCGAGTTCGTAGTTAATAAAAAGATTCACATCGTTAACTGGGTTATAGGATTTTACCTTTTTCCCATCGACCTTAACGGTGTCACTCTTTAGATTAGTCAGTTTAAATGGCGGGTTTTTGTCGTAAGTCGACGCACCTGCCAAAGACGCGGTAAATAGGGCGGCTGAACCAGCTAACAACGCGGTTTTTGCCCAGATATTTTGTTTCATCCTGCACTCCTTGCATTAAAAATCTTTATATCTTTACATTACAGTTATTAAAGCTACCTTTAAATGGAATATGTTTGATATCGTTGTGATAACTTCTTGATAAAATAACTAAAGATTATACTCCATTAAAATATAGTATTTTGTTTTCTTATTTTCAAATTTATATAAGTTATTAGTAAAATGGATATTTATTGAGTTCGGGGTACATTATATAATTGTAGTTTTTAGGTTGTTGAATCTTTCCCTATTTTTGCTTGTAGAATATACTGGTTGTTTAAATATCCTTGCGTACGCTTTCCTTTTTTACGACTCGGCATTTTACGATACAGAATTTAGTTCTGTCCTGCATAAGGCTTTAGCCTTTTAAGTGCCTCCCTGCATTGCACTTTTGGCGCTGATTCTCCGCAAAAAACGAAACCAAAAAGCTCTCGTGACGGCTTCGATCCCGATAGCTATCGGGTACCTTCCTTTCACTCTTTCATTCCCTAAAAATCCCTAACGCACCTACAACACAAGGTCTACGGCGTTGATG
>JBFEJN010000018.1:0-36500 GCA_041553195.1 Sulfurimonadaceae bacterium | reverse complement strand
TTTGACTTCTTCAGCATGGGAGACGAAACCCACCTCAACAAGGGCTGCTGCCGATGTGGCACCGACAAGAACCCAAAAGTTACCTCCGGCGACTTTTGCATCTTTGAGCTTATAGTTATTCTCTCTAAGATGACTGACAACGTTTTGACCAAGGTCGATTGCCAGAAAGTTGGACTCAAGCACTTTCGCCCGGCTTTGCGTTGCACTGAAAAGTTCACTGATACTTTTATCCATCGCTTTATAATCGGCCGCATTCTCTTTGCGTTCCAAACGGCTTGAACGTTTAGACCCTTTTTTAGGGTCCAAATAATAGATCTCTACACCGCGTGCTTTATGGGCATTTTTTTTGGGTACGGCATTGGCATGGATAGAAAGGAAGAGATCGGGTTTCATCTTTCGGGTAAACTTTGTTCGCCATTTCAGAGAAAGGGTCTTGTCTTTGTCCCGTGTCATCCGGACCTGATAACCCTCATCTCGTAAAAGCTTTGCTAAACGGTTGGAGATCTGGAGTACAATCGTCTTTTCCAGATATTTTTTAAAACCGACCGCACCTCCATCACGCCCGCCATGCCCCGGGTCAATAACGATAAGTTTGTTCTTCTTTGTCACCCGGGGCATCTGTTTAGCCTTTGGTGCATTGACCTTGGAGACCCCTAAGGTAATAACTAACGAGTTATCATCAATTTTAAAACGCGGCTTCAACTTTTGCATGCTCTCAATGACAATTCGTATTGTGTCACGTTTATATTGGGAGATCGTAATACGTTTGATCTCTTTATGTTTGATTACCGGTTTTTTATACACAATGGCATTGACATCAAAAATATACCGATACCCTTTTTTGCCTTCCGGCCGTAATTTAAAATAGTTGACATCATTATCTTTGAGGCTGAAGTCAAAGTCAAGGACCAGGGCATTGCCTTCCCAATTAAATCCACTCAAAGCATGTTGTGAACGGATCTTGACCTTGGTGTCATCTTGTTTTTCTTTTCGATTGATCTTTTCAGTTTTAATGTCAGAGCGCTTCATATTATTGTCAGCAGCAAGGAGGTTCGAGCTCTGTTTTGAGGTCAACTCAACGCGCTTTTTCTCATAGTCACTGACATCGATACGCAACTTTTTTCCGGCAATACAGATGCCGTCAAGACAGCGCTGCTGCGTTTTAAGATCACCGTTTATCAGTGCTTTGATGTAATGGCGTTTATAGGTATCGTAAGCTTTAAACTGCTTTTCTTTGGAAGAGGAGTAGAGGTTTTTCTTAGCGCCGTCAAGCTCTTGCTTGACAGAGGCACTGAAGAGAAGTGATGTTGCTAATAGCAGTAAAAAAAGATGACGCAGCATTATGCGCTATTCACCTTCTGTCAGTTTAACCATTAACTCTTTGACTGAGATGAGTTCTGTCAGACGGTAACCGTTTGTTCCGGAGAAGAAAAGGCCCAGTTCAGTATTACCCTCATAGGCGTCACTCAAACGGTCAGCAATACAAAAACCGACCTCTTTGGCTTCCACACCGCGATTACACGGTGCAACACAGTTGGAGATACATTTAATATCCGGACCGGTACGTGTCTCGATCAGGCCGGTAAGGTTTGTTCTAACACCGCGAGCCGGATACCCGACAGGTGAACCCATCAAGATAATATCTTCTTCTTTGGCATTCAACAATACCTCTTTGAAGTTCGCATGTGCATCACATTCATGGGTTCCGATAAACCGGGTACCCATCTGTACGCCGGCAGCACCCAGACCAATCATCTGGTCAATGTCGTTTTTATCCCAGACACCACCCGCAGCGATAACAGGCATACCGCCCCACTCTTTCGCTTCGGCAACGACCGGTTCAACCAGGTTTTCCAGTTGATTCTCTTCCATTGTGCACTGCTCATAGGTAAAGCCCTGGTGCCCACCGCTTTTAGGTCCTTCAAGGACAACAGCATCTGGAAGACGGTTGTAACGTTTCTGCCAGCGTTTCGCAATGATCTTCAGCGCTTTTGGTGAGGATACGATCGGTACCAAAGCGACGTCAGGATACCCTTCAGTAAATTCCGGCATGTTGGTCGGCAGACCTGCACCGGTAACAATGATGTTGAAACCGATCTCACAGGCATCACGTACAACCCGGCCGTAATCATTGATAGCATAAAGGATGTTAACGCCCAGCGGCTTGTCACCGCAGATTGCACGGGCACTGTCATAGATTGCTTGTAGACCGCTTCTTGAGTAAAAGTTTGCGACATCCAATGGTCGATCAGCAACAAGTTTTTGTGAAAACTCTTTGTTATTGTAATACCCGGTACCGACACAACTAACAATCCCTAATCCACCCTCTTTAGAAACATTACCAGCCAATTTATCCCAACTGATACCAACACCCATACCACCCTGAAAGATTGGTATTTCAATGATGTGTTTTCCAATTTTTAACGGTGCAAATGCCATTATTTAACCTTTAATCTTGCGAACTTTCGTTTGCCTACTTGAAGTACATACTCGCCGTTCTCAAGCTGTAACTGCTCATCCGATACTTTATGTTGGTCTATTTTAACAGCACCTTGCTTAATGTCACGTCGTGCTTGTGAAGTTGACGGCGCAATTTTACATTCCTGTAATGCTTTGGCGATCCAGACCGGTCCTTCCAGCTCAAACAGCTCCATATCCGTCGGGATCTGACTCTTTGCATGTACATTGTTGAACTCTGTCTGGGCAGCATCAGCAGCCTCTAGAGAGTGGAAACGGGCTGTGATTTCCCGGGCCAAGTCCTCTTTCACTTTTTTAGGGTGCAGCGAACCGTCTGCTACACCGGCTTTGATCGCTTCGATCTCTTTCAGGCTCTTCGCACTCAACAGCTCATAGTAGCGCCACATCAACTCATCAGAGACACTCAAAACCTTGCCGAACATATCATTCGGTTCATCTTCGACACCAATATAGTTGCCAAGACTTTTGCTCATCTTCTGGACCCCGTCAAGGCCTTCAAGTATCGGCATCATCAGAACAGACTGCTCTTTCCCGATCTCATAGGCACGCTGAAGGTGGCGGCCCATCAAAAGGTTGAACTTCTGGTCTGTTCCGCCGATCTCAATGTCACTTTCGAGATGCACACTGTCATAACCCTGAAGCAGCGGGTAGATGAACTCACTGATAGAGATCGAGACCCCGCCTTTATAACGTTTCTCGAAATCGTCACGTTCTAGCATACGTGCTACGTTGAACGTCGTCGTCAACTCTAACATACCGCTTGCACCGAGAGGGTTGATCCATTCAGAGTTAAAGACGACATCCGTCTTCTCCGGGTCCAGTATTTTAAAGACCTGGTCTTTATAGGACTCTGCATTTTTTGCAATATCTGCAGGCAGCAGTTTTTTACGCGTTTCACTTTTACCGGTCGGATCACCGATCTGTGCCGTAAAGTCACCGATCAGGAACTGAATGCGTGCCCCGTATTTTTGAAAGGTCGCCAACTTATGCAGCAGTACCGTGTGACCAAGATGGAGATCTGGTGCGGTAGGGTCAAAACCCGCCTTGACCGTATAGCCTTTACCCTCTTCAAAATAGGCTTTTAACAGTGCCTCTATGCGCTCGTTGCCGATTATCTCGGCCGTACCGCGTTGTATCTCTTGTAGTGCTTCTTGAATCATTTCTATCCTATTTTCTTACGTCTCTAATTACTTCGATATGCATCATCAGTACGGAAAAATTGTATGACTTTAATCTTTTGGTCTATTTTAGCGCGCAGACGGTTAAGATCGCCTTCCGGAGACTGAAATTCAAGCTCACAATAACGAATGTGTTCCTCTTTTTCTTTTCCCAGTTCAATACTGTTAATCTCTATATTTAATTTCGCAAGATAGGTCAGGAAACCGGCCAAAGCCCCTTTCGCATTATGCATGCTGACGATCATATGATAATTGAAAATCCGTTCTTTACGCCAACGCACAAACAACATCTTGGTGCCGCTCTCCATCATCTTAGCCGCATGTTTGCACATTTTATGATGAACATGGGCTTTAGAGTCCTGTTTGAAAGCAACGATCTCATCACCCGTTTTCGGATGGCAACAGTAATCAAACACCACATCTGAAATGGTCTGATTCGAAAAGATCTCAATCGAACCGAAATGGTACTCTTTGAGTTTAAAACGATGCGAGGTCAAAAAGCGGGTAAATCGTCCTCTCACCTGGATATCGTGGATATAGTTATTGACCGTCTCTTTCAGATAATCGATATCACGTGCCAGTCTGACGCGGTTATCTATATTTCCATTTTCATGGCACCACTCTTCCAACCGGGAGACTTTTAAGTCAAGTATACCGACCAGGATCATTAAACCGCTCTGACTGTCAATGGCACGAATACGCTGATTACAGTTGGTTCTGATATTGCTTTTAGCCCGGGTGGTCTTGACGGCATCGAGCCATGAACAGCGGGTGATCTTTTCGGCAGCTGTCTGAATATTGACAATGTCCCCATTTTGAAGTTCACTTAGCAAAGAGCCCCGCTCTTTGTTGATGAGACAGTATTCCGCACTGTCACCGATCTCCGAGTGAATAGCATAGGCAAAATCAAGAGCTACCGCCCCTCGCGGCAGTGTAAAAGGCTTCCCTTTGGGTGAAAAGACCGTAATGTCCTCAGAGTAGAGATCATTTTTGATCATCTCGTAAAAGTCTTCTGCCGATTCATCCTGGTACTGCAGATTGTTCAACCAGTCAAGGTTGATACTGTTACCGCCACTTTTATATTTCCAGTGTGCAGCAACACCAAGTTCAGCTGTACGGTTCATCTCGAACGTCCTGATCTGTACTTCCAGAATAGAACTGTGGTGAAAGATGGTTGTGTGGATTGTCTGATAACCGTTCTCTTTTGCAATCGCAATGTAATCTTTGAACCGTGAAGAGAGCGGTTGGAAATGCAGGTGCACCAACCCCAGTATCTTGTAACAGTCAACCGGGTTCTTCACGATAATGCGTACGGCCAGAAGGTCGAGGATCTCATCGATCCCTATCCCTTTACGCTGTAGTTTCAGGTAGATGGAGTAGTGGTGCTTGACCCGGCTTTTAATCTGAAAGTCTTCTTTCATGAAACCGTTTTGCAAGATCAGTTTGGTCACTTCCTGCTGAAAAGCATTAAGTTTTAATTCAATGGCATGGTAGTTCTCATTCAGATACGTGTCGATCTCCTGTTCTTCGCTCGGAAAAACATATTTGAAACTGAGGTCTTCAAGAAGATTTTTTACAAATGAGATACCCAAACGATGCGCGACAGGTGCATAAACGACCAAGGTTTCTTCTGCAATACGTTCTTGTTTATGGGGTGAGAGCGCATCAAGCGTCATCATATTATGAAGACGGTCACAGAGCTTGACAACAAGGACACGGACATCTTCGATCGACGCCAAAAGCATTTTTCTGAAAGAGAGTGCCGAAACGATCAGTTTTTCGTCAGACGATGATGAGACAAGGTTAGCGTCACGCAGCGAATCGATCTTCGTCAATCCGCCGACAAGATGGGCCACATCATCACCATAACGTTCTTTGACCTCTTCGATCGAGATCGGTGTGTCTTCGACGACATCATGCAGAAGTGCTGCCATGACCATGGATTCATCACCGGTGATTTTGGCTACGATAGAGGCCACTAAAATAGGGTGAATGATATAAGGTTCACCGCTTTTTCTAAACTGACCAGTATGGGCTTGTTTCGCAAATGTTAAGGCATCATCGATGCGTTCACTCCAGGCAAGAGCGGTGTACAATAGTTCGATAGCCCCTTCTACACTTGATATACCTTTAATAGCAGCGATATCCATTTGATCCATACTGGTCCTTAGATTAATTCTATGATTACTAAAATCCTTAGGAATTATAGCAGGGCAAAATTAAAAAATTTTATCTATCTTGTACGTTTTAGGGGGAGTTTGTTGTGAAAACACAGGGGAAAGAAAGCGAGGTAAAACCTCACCGTCAATTAGTCGTTATTTACAAAACCTTTGATAGTAACAACGCCTTCAGCGATCTCCATCAGTGCAAGGTCTGCTGCCTTCATTGTTTTAAGATCAACATTTAACTTGCTTTTCGCACCGTTCAAAAGATCTTCTGAACGTTTTGCAACGGCGATAGCCAACAGGTACGGGTCAATATTAGCAGTTTGAAGTGCTTTTGCTGTCAATTCTTCTGTTCTCATTTTATTTCCTTATTTTACGATTGAACAATTAGTAAGATCACCGTTGATGATCTCTAATAGATTATTTTCTTTAAACATGTCACACACGATGATCGGTAAAGCATTGTCTTTTGCCAATGCAATAGAAGTGTCGTCCATAACATTGATGTGCGCTGTCATTGCCTGATCGTAGCTGATCGTGTCAAGCTTGACGGCATCTGCAAACTTATTCGGGTCTTTGTCATAAACACCGTCCACTTTAGTCGCTTTGATAATGATCTCTGCACCGATCTCAACCGCACGAAGTGTTGCTGCTGTATCTGTTGTAAAGAACGGGTTACCGGTACCGGCTGCAAAGATCACAACACGGTTTTTTTCCAAGTGACGGACGGCACGGCGCTGAATGTAGGGTTCAGCAATCTGCTCCATTTTGATAGCGGTTTGAACACGGACTTTCATACCGGCATGTTCACACGCTTCTTGCATTGCAACCGCATTGATAACGGTTGCCAGCATACCCATGTAGTCACCTGCCGTACGACGGATAATTCCATCTTGCGCTGCCGAGACACCACGAATGATATTACCGCCGCCGATAACAATACCCACTTCGATACCATTGTCAACAAGTGTTTTGATCTCATTGGCGATATATTTTAAGATCTGAGTATCAATACCATGACCATTCTCGCCTGCTAAAGCTTCACCAGAGAACTTGACTAAAACACGTTTAGAACTCATCCGATACCTCTTAATTTCAAAATTTTTGGATTATACTTAAGAGTTGCTTTAAGAGTGCTTTGAAGAAGACATTATCTACTGTTGTGAGAAGCAACAGTAGCGTTCACACTAAAATGTCTTTTAGTAATGTAATATTAATAGATTGCGATATAGTCATTAAGCTCAGAAAAGACTTCCGCCCGTAATGCTTCATCCGGATGGATCATTTTATAGATCAAAGCGGAAAGATTTCCATCGATAGACGGATCTGTCTCATTCGGTTCTTTCAGGCTCTCTTTAAAGATCGGTTTAAACAACTCATACGATTGATACGCCTCTTTACCAATCAGTTGGTAGTAGAGTTTACGGCCAAAATCAAAGACTTCGAAAGACTCGAACTTACCGGTGGCGGCATCTGTTCTAAACCCGAAATCGATCTCGATCTTGTTGACTTCAAGATAAGCCTTCAGACGCATCATAAAACCGACTGCGGCCAAGGTATAATTACTCAATATACGGTCGTTAAACAGCTCAAAACTTTCACCCGGTTTTTTAAGACGTTTGTACTCTGACATCAATTGTGCAACAAGCTGCGGTGCAAAGCGCAGCGGGATTGTTTTCAAAACAGCATGCCCTTCTTCGCCTTCACCGGTCAGTTTACCGCCTATGGAAATATGAACGCCGTATTCGCTTTGACCCTCGACCTTCGCTTTGCATCCTTCAAAACCGATGTCCGCAACACCGTGAAGGCCGCACCCTTTGACGCAGGCAGACCAATACATACGGACTCGTCCGTCGTCCAACGGCACATGTTCACTGAGATAATTTGCCATCTCAATGGCGTCGGGTTTATTCGGTATGACACCAAATGGACAGTGCTCTGTTCCTGCACAAGCAACCATATGATTAAAGTACGGCGTATTGACGCTTTTGTATTTTTCGAAAAGTTTATGGCTGAAAAGTTCCTCGATGCTACGCTCTACTACCCCCATGATATAAAGGCTCTGTTCGACATCGAACCGGATCCTTCCATCCCCGTACCGTGCAGAGGCTTCAGCAGCGTTGATAAGATCGGTACCGCCAAAGATTCCCGAGGGAACAACGACATGGACGGCATAACTGCCGTTACGAAGCTCTATTTTACCTTGATCAGGATCGGAAAAGTCCATCTGCGTCAGGGTCATACCGGCTTTTGAAAAGTCAATGCCCGCCTTTTCACGAATCGCAGCAGCAAGATTATCCATGCCCACTTCCTGGATCAAGAAGTAGAGACGGTTTTTATTTCGGTTGTCTCGGTAACCATAGTCACGAAACAGTTCTATCAGCCCCTGGTAGGCCTCTATCACTTCGTCTTCATTTTTTAAAAAGATGTCAGCACTCTTGGCGATCTGACCCACTTTCCCACCCAAATAGAGGTTGTAACCGTAACGGCCATCCTTTTGTGCCAAGACAAAACAGCAGTCTTGACCAAAGGCATTGGAACGGTTAGAGAGACTCCCCGTGATCCCCGTATTGAATTTTCGCGGAAGCACACTGATCCAATCGTGATTATAGAGAAATTTGGCCTGCAGCTTTTCAAGCAGCGGCTGTGACGGCAAAAGGACATCCCTGCCGTCTGCATCAAGAGGGTCATTCAGAATATTACGGAAATTGTCGACACCGGTCTGGTACGAAGAGAGTCCAACATCAGCCATACGTTTGAATATCGTCGGCACATCTTCTATGTTGATATAACGCAATTCTATCTGCATACGCGTTGTGATATCCATATAGTCCTGACCAAAGTCCCGTGCCAGTTCACCCAAGACCAATGCCTGCTCATTTGTAAGCTGTCCACCGGGAACACGCACACGGATCATAAACTGTTTCGGTGTTTGCGGACGGTCAAATAGACCGAAACATTTTAAAAAGTAAGAGAGTTCCTCAACAGGAATAGCGTCATACCCGTCTCGGGCATAATTCTCTAACTGTTCAAAGGCCTCTTTAGGGGCTTTAAGTGCTTTTATGGTCTCAATTTTGTTGACCTTGACACTTCTTTTTTCAAATGCCTCTTGCAATGCGATCATAATCGTCCTCTCCATGTTGCTACAATAAAACTCAACAGAGCACTTATAGCCAGAATAGATGTAATAGTACAGTCACATTGGGTAAGAATAGATTGTGCAAATGCTTAAATTATAGGCATTTTCAGACCAATGTATAGAATTTTATAATAATTGGAATAGATATCATAAAAATTTTATGTTAGAATAGTATCATTACAGCGTACCGGCACATAGAAGCTGTGTGGTATAAATTATATTCCTATATACTGTTCCCTGGTAAAAGAGGTGTTCTTAACTGATGGAACAGTATGACAAAGAGAGTCTATTTTGCGTATTTCTTTTCTCATATTACTAGTCAATGCCCTTCTTTTTACACAGATCGTGTCTGCTGTAGATGAAGATACGAAACTAAAAAGTGCCTTATTAAAAGCCCTAAAGACACATGACACAGCAACGGTCACAGCCCTTTCCAACGGTGGCCATGAAGCTATTGACAGAGATGATGTCTTGCAAGAGAAGATCTATGAGTATCTTGAAGAAGAACAACAGCGGGAGATCAAGGCTAAAGAGAAAGCGAAAGCCGATGCGATAGCAGCCCAAAAAGCGGCAGAAGAGAAAAAGAAGAGCGATGCTGGTACAAAGCAAAAAGCTGAGGCATCCGCCGCAGCTTCTGCAGCCGCTGCTGAAAAGAAAAAGGAACAGGATGCTATTGCTGCTAAAAAAGCAGCCGATGACAAAGCCAAAGCAGCTGCAGTCGCTAAACAAAAGGCAGATGCCAAAGCTGCGGCCGCTGCAGTTGCCGCCAAAAAAGCTGCTGAAGCTAAAAAGAACAAAGATGCACTAGCTGCAAAAAAAGCAGCTGAAGCCAAAGCCAAAAAAGCTGCTGAAGCCAAAAAAGCTGCTGAAGCTAAAAAAGCTGCTGATGCAAAAAAAGCGGCCGAAGCTAAAAAAGCGGCAACTGCAGAGAAAAAAGCTGCACCAAAGGTAAAAGCAGCGCCTAAAGCGGTTATTGCTGCCCCTGTTGTCGCGGCGCCGATCGTAGCTGTAACAGAAGATGAAGATGAAGATGAAGACGAAGAAGAAATGACGTCCGAAACAGCATCTGAGAGTGTTGCCGTTACTGAACCTATCTCCGTATCGGATCAGAAACTGATCGGTACATGGAAACAGATCAGCAGTGAAAAAGTGATCACACTCATTGTCGAAGAGAATAGAAACTTCAGTCTTGAGCAAATCGAGGATGACGGTACATTGACGATTACCGGAACATGGAAAAGTGAAGAGAACATCTTTATGATGAGCATTAAAAAAGTACAGCGTAATGTCCACACTCGTGAAACTGACATTCACCGTATTTACAAAGTCGATCGCCTTTCTACGCACCGTCTTGTCCTTCGTGACAAACGTAACCGTATTGCTTACGATCTAAAACGTTAAACTCCTCAACAAAGAAGGGATTCTCCCTTCTTTTCCAAACACCTCATTGTATTTTATTTAATCATTCATACATAATCTAACCATTAGGAATGTGGCTATCATACAGCATTAATTTACAAGGAACTATCGTGGGGAAAGTCTATTTGACCGGTGCCGGACCAGGTGATCTGGATCTATTAACAATAAAGGCACTCCGTCTCATTCAGCAAGCCGACGTTATTATCTATGACCGCTTAGTAAACCCGGATATTCTTTCAGAAGCAAAGAGTGGTTGTCAATTTGTCTATGTCGGTAAAGAGAGCGGAAACCACATCATGCCCCAGGACGAGATCAACGAAACCATCTACCGACATGCCGTGCAAAATGATGTCGTTGTACGACTTAAAGGCGGTGACCCCTTTGTATTCGGACGCGGCGGCGAAGAAGCTGCTTATTTACAGGACAAAGGCATCGAATTTGAGGTCATACCGGGTGTTACCTCTGCTGTCAGTGTTCCCGGCTATGCCGGTATCCCTGTCACACATCGTGGCATCGCCGTCTCATTCCGGGTTGTCACCGGGCACGAGGCACCGGACAAGGAGAGTTCACAGATCCCCTGGGAGACCTTTGACACAGACGACACTATCATCTTTTTAATGGGCCTGCACAATCTTCAAAAAATCAGTGATAAACTGATCGAAATCGGCAAATGTGCGCAAACCCCGTGTGCCGTTATTTCCAAAGGGACCACCAAAGATCAACGTGTTGTCGTCGGTACACTGAATGATATTGTCGAAAAGGCCAGAGGGCTTCCGACCCCGTCACTCATCGTCGTGGGTAAAGTGGTCGAATTAAGAGAAAAGCTCAACTGGTTTGCCTAAAACCCTATGCTACACTTCTGCATCTATTTAACAAAGAGCTATTATGAATTTTCGCACCTATATTAAAGCCGTTGGAACCGGTCCGAAAGGCAACAGGGACCTTACTTTTGATGAGAGTAGAGATGCCATGGAACAGATGCTCTCGCAACGCGTCTATCCGGAACAAACAGCTTCCTTTTTATTGGGGTGGCGTCTTAAACCCGAAACTATCGACGAATTTAGAGGTACTATTCGTGCCTGTGACGACTGTATTACGCCTCAACATGTGCCCAATTCTATTGAACTCGGTTTTCCTTATGACGGAAAACTCAAAAAGCCCTATCTCTTTCCTTTGGTCGCGCAACTGTTAAAAAATGCAGAGCTCAGTCTTGTCATCTCCGGCGACCTGACACAGCCTGCAAAAAGCGGTATCACCACGCAGGCCATCTGTCAGGCCCGTACTTTACCCTCGAACCTGCACTATTTTGACCGTAAAGACTATTTTCCCCAAATGCACGCACTGACCGAGACACGCAGACGACTGGGCGTGCGCACCGGCATTAACACGATTGAAAAGCTCACCGGTATCGGCGGGAGTGACTTTGGTATTACCAGTCTCTTTCATAAACCCTATGTCGAAAAATACATGCGTATTTTTGGCGATCGATACAAACGTTTTGCATTGATACAGGGAAGCGAAGGAAGTCCTGAACTCTTTTCAAAGGGACGTTTGTGGATCACGGAAGGCGATAAGGTCGATGAATATCTCATCGACCCGGAGTATTACGGTGTCAATTTTAAACCCGATCTGGAGTCGTTTACGTTCGATGATATGCTCAACCTGCTGGACAATCCATCAGATGATTTTGTTGCGTTGGCAAGACTCAACGCGGCTGTTTATCTCTTTGTCGCCAATAAGGCTGAGAGTGTTGAAGCAGCCTTTGAAATGCTGAGTCCAAACATTTTATAGCGCCTCTTTACCTTACTCCTGAGATAATCGCTCAAAGTACGCTTCTGCTTTTTTATCCAGCAGTTGCATCCGTTCTTTACCCTTGGGTAGACTCTCTCGCAAGCCTTTCATCTCTTCAAGAAACTCAGATATGCCTGAAGGAATGACTTTTTGCAGATAACGTTTCAGATGTTTTGCCACAGCAGGCGAACTGCCGGAGGTCGAAATGGCGATCGTTAGCGCCTCTTTTTTGACGTACGAGGGAAAGATAAAATCGCAGTAATCCACAGAATCCACGGCATTGCATAAACAGTTATACTGTTTTGACTCTTCAAAGATCTCTGCCTGCAGCGGTATATCGTCAACTGCTACAACGACGATCGCGAAATCACGTATATCACCGCGCTGGTATCTTCGCTTTTCAACTGCCAGATTCTGCTCTACTATCGTATCGAGCATCGCTTGCGATAGCCCGGGAGCAATCACGGTAATGTCTTTGGTAAAGTCAAGCAGGCGCGTCAGCTTCTCATACGCAATGGCTCCACCGCCGACGATCAAAACCTTTTTATGGTCGAGTTTTATAAACGCTGGAAAATAACTCACCGTTTTCCTTTATGACTGCAATATTTATGTTAGCATACCAAAATATAGACGACATCCAAGACCTTATGTGCTGAATTTTACGCAATCACTGCACCTTAGAAATAGCCCACGATCATTTACCTAATCATTATCCGTACATTTTGATACAATAAATAAAAGGTATATGATGTGCAACGATTTTTCTATACATTTTTTTTGTGCCCGGACAAAAAGGAAGCCTTAAATGGAACACCTCTCTATTTGGATTGAGGCATTTGCAGGCCTGGGACTTTTTCTTTTTGGTATGCTCTACCTTGAACTGCAGATCAAAGTCTCTGCCGGTCGCGCCTTCAAGACATGGGTACACAGGACAACCAGCACCACCACAAAAAGCCTTTTAACAGGACTCACCGCAACAGCACTTTTTCAGAGCTCTTCAATCGTTTCTCTGATGGCACTCTCCTTAGTCGGTGCACAACTCATCAATCTCGAAAGTGCCATTGCAATGATCTTCGGCTCCAACATCGGTACGACCGTAACAGCCTGGATCATCGGTCTTGTCGGTTTCAAGATGGATATCAAACTCATTGCCTACATTTTTATCGGTATCGGTGGCCTCGGCGGTGTCATGACCGGTGAGGAGAACCGATGGAAAAGCCATTTCGGCGCGCTCGTCGGTTTTGGGCTCATCTTCCTCGGTTTGGAAGGGATGAAAGACAGTTTTTCCACCTTCGCGGAGAACTTTGACATCACAGCATACCGTCTTGATAACATCTACTGGTATGCCCTGATCGGCTTTGGTATCACCGCTGTCATACAGTCAAGTTCCGCTGCGATCGCCATTATTCAAAGTGCCCTCTTCGCACAAATCATCGGTATCGAAGCGGCTGCAGCCTTTGTTGTCGGGGCCAATGTCGGTACGACTGCGACCGTGATACTCGGCTCTTTTGGCGGCACTTCAGACAAGAAACGAACGGCTCTGGCACATCTTTTTTTCAACCTCTCTACCGGAGTCTTGGCATTAATTGCACTGCAACCGCTCGTCTGGCTAGCTCTTCATATTATTCCTGCCGCTGACAGCGTCGTCCAGATCGCACTCTTTCATACTATTTTCAATCTTACCGGTGTGCTGCTCTGGTTTCAATTTATTCCGAGACTCTCGCGCTGGCTTGAACGTTTTTTCAAAAAAGAGCCGGTTCATATCACGACCTATCTCCACAAAGTACCTGTTGAAATACCGGATGTGGCACTCGATGCCTTGAGCAACGAGATAAGACATCTGGGTAAAAAGATAGAAGAATTCGCCTTGCTAGCCATTAACATTCCGCCGCCTAAAGGGCTAGAAAAAGGTGTTTCAGCCAAGAAACTTCTTGACCGATATCCTGAAAATATGGAGCTCTCCTATGACAAACTTTATACGCATATCCGTCATCTTGAGGGCAAAATATTTCGCTACATCGCTCAGCTTTCACAGAAGAACACCGAGACCGGTTTACAAGAACGTATCGATATTCTTGCCCAAAAGACCAGTTACCTGGCCACTGCAGCCAAAGCCATCAAAGATATGCTCGACGACATCGAACGTCTCTACAATGCCAAAAGCAGTGAAGAACAGGCTTTCTTGCGAAATCTCCGTTACCAGATTTTAAACAGTGTCCAGGTCTTTGAAAATGTCTGCAGCAACAACGGAACCGTGGAGATGATGGAAGATGTCTACAGACAGATCGCCAACTCCACGAAAAGCAACATGGCACTGATCCATGACATTGCGAGAAATCCGGCTATCCCTTCCGAGATGACCACCATTGCTGTCAATGATCTCCATCTCGGAAAAAGTTTCACCAAATCCCTTCGCAACGTCATTCGCCTGCAAAGTGAAGCGCGACCTTCACAGAACAACCATCCAGAACCTGCTGAAGATTCTGCCGTCGATACACCGGTCGGGACCTAACCGTCCTCGGTCTACAATGTTAAAGCTTAACAGACCCCTATTTTAAGGGGTCTCATCCCCTTACTGTTAATGTTTGTTTAAAATATATACAGTATTCAGTACTTTAAAAGGACAAAAAAAGCTATACTATTTTCATGTTAAACAACAAATCAAACAAGCGTCTCCTGGTCTTTACTGATCTTGACGGAACGCTGCTGGATCATGACAATTACAGTTTTGAACCCGCTTTAGAGATGCTTCACTTTTTCAAAGATAACGCTATTGCACTCATCATTGTGACAAGTAAAACAAAAAATGAGGTCATCGAACTCCAAAAAGCCCTTGACATTACTGCCCCTTTCATCGTTGAAAACGGTGCAGGTATCTTTATTCCTCAGGAAAAGGACTATACGACCATTCCATTGGGTAAACTCTACAACGAGACACGCGCTGCCTTTATCTCTTATGCCAAAGAGATCTCTATGCGAGGCTTCGCAGATATGCATGTTGATGAGATCGCAGCACTGACCTCACTTTCTGTCGAAAATGCTCGACGTGCCGGCCAACGCGACTTCAGTGAACCTTTTGTGCTGGAAAATGAACAGGAACTTCCAAGACTCAAAAGAATGGCAGGAAAAGATGGTTTTGACATTGTCAAAGGGGGACGCTTTTATCATCTTATCACTCAAGGTCAGGACAAGGCAGCTGCTATCCATGAAGTGATCAGACACTATAACGATCTGCATGAGACGACCTATACCAGTATCGCTCTCGGTGACAGTGAAAACGACCTGACAATGCTGCAAAGTGTCGATGTACCTATTCTTGTTCCGCATCCCGACGGCACCTTCACGCCATTTACAACACCGAACCTCATCAAAGCGCCTTATTCCGGCCCTAAGGGGTGGAATGAAGCACTTAAAAGGTATTTTGATGTCCAATAAGAACCTCCTTCGAACCACCTTTGCAACACTGCTTGAAGAGATCAACCCCAAAAACCTTTTACGCGAACAGTGCCGCTACAGTGACGAAAAGCTATCAATACAGGGCAAGAACTATGACTTGCGCCGCTACAACAATGTCCATCTGCTTGGTTCCGGTAAAGCCGTCATACCGATGGCAAAGGCCATGCAGACACTTTTGGGCGATAAGATCTCTGAAAGCCTGCTTGTCGGTGCCTATGAAAACCATGAAGCACTTCTCAATACCGAGTACATCAAAAGTACCCACCCGCTTCCTTCACAGCAGAGTCTTAAGGCTGCAACCGCATTACAGACGAGCTTGCAGAGTCTTGATGAAGATGACTTTTTCATCTACCTTCTCTCGGGCGGTAACTCTGCGCTGGTCGAACTTCCTGAAGAGCCGATCACCCTCGAAGAGTTTCAGACAACGACCGACCTGATGCTCAAAGGGGGCATGCCGATCGAGGCCATCAATTGTGTCCGAAAGCACCTCTCCAAAGTCAAAGGCGGCAAACTCGCGCTCAACACCAGAGCAAACGGTGTCGTTTTGGTCCTATCCGACGTCCTCGGTGATGACCTGCATGCCATCGGGTCGGCACCACTCTATTTTGACACAACCCGTTTCACCGATGCCATTAATGCCCTGGAGCAGTACGCCCTTTTTGACAAACTCCCCAAGAGTGTTCAGACTTTCTTACGCGAAGGGGAAACCGGTAGGCATCCGGAAACACCCAAACAGGAAGATCCGAAGATCAAACATCAGTTGCTCGGTTCAAATACACTCGTCCTGCAAAAAGCAAAGAATCTGCTCGAAGAAACCGGCGTCGCGGCAACGATCATGCCTCAAAAGATACAAGGTGATGCCCATAATTTTGCCCGTGAACTGCTCGATTTTGCAGACGAACACCAAGGTGAACGTCACGTCTATCTCTTCGGCGGCGAAGCGACCGTCAATGTCCGCGGCGAAGGAAGAGGCGGACGCAACCAGCATCTGGCCCTCTGCTTTCTCTACGGTCTTGACGGTGAAAATGATGTCACTTTTTTAAGCGGTGCAACCGACGGTGTAGACGGTAACAGTGATGCGGCAGGCGCTCTTATAGACATGCACAGCCGTATCAATGCGATCGCATTGCAGATCGACCCGCTTTACTATCTTGAGACTTTTGATTCTTATACATTTTTCACCAAGACAGGAGAACTTTTAACACCCGGACCGACCCACAACAATCTGCTCGATATCGTCATGATACTGGTAGAACCAAAACCCACTCAAGGAGCTATAAATGGCTGATTTTTTTCAAAACGGCGTCATCACTACACTACAGAAACTGGGGGATAGATCACTCGTAGAGATGGAAAAAGAGCTCGTGGAGTACGGTAAACGTCACCGTATGGTGCTGCTTCTGCCGGCACTCTACTCCGAATTCGAGACCCCTGCCATGCACAAGATCATCGAGGAACTCAAAGGGGTGACCTATCTGTACAAGATCATTCTCGGACTCGACCGTGCGACCGAAGAGCAGTTCGAAGAGGTGAAGTCTTTGATGTCTGTTCTTCCCTGTCAGGTCGATGTCCTCTGGAACGACGGTCCCAGGATCAAAGAGCTTTATGCCCAGTTGACGTCCGAAGGATTTCCCGGGCTTGACACACCGGGTAAAGGGCGTAACGTCTGGACGATGATCGGTTACGGATTAACCGACCAGGAGTCCTATGCCTTTGCCCTGCACGATTGTGACATTGTCAATTATACCCGCGAAGTCCCTGCACGGCTCTTTTTTCCCATTGTCCATCCGGCACTCGATTTTGAGTTTAACAAAGGCTTTTACTCCCGTGTGACGACACAACTGCACGGCCGTGTGACCCGTCTCTTCTACACACCACTTGTCCATTCGCTGGTCAAAGTCTACGGTTCCAACCGATACCTCGACTATATGGAGAGTTTCCGTTACTCACTTTCAGGCGAGTTTGCCTTTATCCGTTCTCTCGGCAGAGGTATTGGTATCTCCCCGACCTGGGGTCTGGAAGTTTCGACACTCAGTGAAGTCTATAAAAACACCTCAAACCGACGTATCTGCCAGACTGAGATCATGGAGAGTTATGAACACAAACATCAGGAACTGGGCAGTCATGACACCGGCGGTGGTGTCTACAAGATGGCAAACGATATTGCTAAAACATTGTTTCGGGTCCTGGCACAAGAGGGTGTCGTCTTCTCTGAGGCCTCATTTAAAACGCTTCTTGCGACCTATTTTCAGGAGTCACGTTTCGAGATCTCCAAGTTTAACGCTTTAAGCAAGCTCAACGCGCTGAAGTATAACCGCGAAAAAGAGATCAATGCCGTCGAAGCCTTCGAAGATGCTATTAAAGAAGCAGCCGAAGAGTTTTATAACGATCCGATGGGCGTACCGTCTCTCTCCCCGTGGATCACTGTCCGTTCTGTCCTACCGGAATTTTCCGACAAATTTGCAGACTACGTTAAGAAGGATAATGCGTGATACACATCTCCGATCCCGAACATACCATTAACAAGCGTCTTCACCGCCTCTACTCTCCGGAGATAGCCGAAAGGGCCGTCAACGACATCATCGACCTTATTTTCAAATACAAACAGCGCATAATCTCCAAAGAGTATCACCTCAGTGAACAGGACATCGTCCTCATTACCTATGGGGACCAGGTCAACCGTAACCATGAGCCTTCGCTGCAGACCCTGGGACACTTTATGGACGATCACCTGCAAGGGGTCGTCAACTCTATCCACATTCTCCCCTTTTATCCCTCTTCTTCCGACAGCGGTTTTTCGGTCGTCAACTACAGCGCCGTTGATCCGCAGATGGGGTCGTGGCGTGAGATCGAAGCGATCAGCGCCAAATACCGTTTAATGGTCGACGGCGTCATCAACCATGTCTCCCAATTCTCGGACTGGTTCAAAGCCTTTCTGGCCGGGGACACCTATTTTAAAGAGTTTTTTACCGAAGTCGACCCGGCCACCGACCTCAGCAAAGTCGTCCGGCCCCGCGCGACTCCCGTACTGAGTGAGTTTGTCGATAATCAGGGCAAGATACACAACATCTGGACCACATTCAGTAAAGACCAGGTCGATCTTAACTACAAAAACCACCGCGTACTGCGCAATGTACTCGATGCCCTTTTCTATTACATTGAAAAAGGGGCGACACTGATCCGTCTTGACGCTATCGCCTTTATCTGGAAAGAGATCGGTACCGAATGCGTCCACCTTCCCCAAACGCATGAACTCATCCAGCTCATGCGAGAAGTGCTGCACGAAGTCGCACCGGAGGTGATCATCATCACCGAGACTAATGTTCCACACCATGAGAATGTCTCCTATTTCGGCAGCGGTGACGATGAGGCGCAGATGGTCTATAACTTTGCCCTTCCGCCACTGCTGCTGCACGCTATTATCCACGGCGATACCGGGACCCTGACATCGTGGGCAAAGACCCTGACCCTGCCAAGCAACAAGGTCTGTTTTTTTAACTTTACCGCCAGCCACGACGGTATCGGCCTGAGACCGATCAAAGGGATACTCAGCAGTGAGGAGGTGGCGTATCTGGTCGAGACCGTTCAGGAGCACGGCGGACTTATCTCTTACCGGACCGAAGAGGACGGCTCGCAAAGCCCTTACGAGATCAATTGCAGTTATATCGACGCCTTGACCCATCCCGACGAAGAGGACATGATACGCCTTAAACGGATGCTGCTCTCCCAGGCGACTGTCCTTGTCATGCCGGGTGTCCCTGGAATCTATTTTCACTCCCTTGTGGGTTCACGTAACTACCATGACGGGGTAAAGCACACCGGCATAAACCGTTCCATTAACCGCGAAAAGTACAATATTGACTGGCTTGAAAACGAGCTCGCGACACAGGGAAGCCTCGCCAAAACAATGCTCGACAGTTATAAACGCCTTATTTCTATCCGTACCCATGAAAAATCGTTCAACCCCTTCGGAGATTTCCGGTTTTTCGACCTGGACAAACGGCTCTTTATCATCGATCAGAGCTGCTGTGAGGGCAGTGAACACATCCTGGCCATACATAACTTCGCCAACGAAACTGTCACCCTGAAGCTTCCCGCGGAATTCACCCTCCCTCTAAACGACCTGCTCTCTTTGTATACGGTCGATCCACGTAAGGAGATCACGCTTGAGCCTTATCAGATCATGTGGCTCAAAGGCGAACACTAATTATGAAACAAAACCAAAAAAAGGACTACCAATGATTACAAAATGTCTATTCCCTGCGGCCGGTTACGGCACGCGATTTCTACCTGCAACTAAAGCAATGCCCAAGGAGATGCTGCCGGTACTGACCAAGCCGCTTATCCAATACGGCGTTGAAGAGGCAATGGAGGCAGGATGCGATGTCATGGCAATCATCACCGGTCGCGGAAAACGTGCCATCACCGATCACTTTGACATCTCTTATGAACTTGAGCACCAGATCGAAGGCTCTTCCAAAGAGGCTCTGCTGGGCGATATCCGTAATATTATCGACAAATGTACCTTTACCTATACCCGTCAAAACGAGATGAAAGGTCTCGGAGACGCCATTTATAAAGGGCGTATGCTTGTGGGCGAGCAGAATCCCTTTGCCGTTATTCTTGCGGACGACCTTTGTGTCAATCCTGATGGAGACGGCATCTTAAAACAGATGATCGAGCTTTACAATAAGTATAAGTGCTGTATCGTTGCAACTATGGAAGTCCCTATGGAAGAGGTGCACAAATATGGTGTTATCGAAGGCAATATGATCGAAGAGGGTGTCTACATGGTTTCCAACATGGTCGAGAAACCAGACAATGACCAGGCCCCTTCAAATCTTGCTGTCATCGGCCGCTATATTTTAACACCGGACATCTTCAGCGTCATCGAAAACACAAAGCCCGGCAAGAACGGTGAACTGCAGATCACCGACGCGCTCTGCGAACAGGCGAAGAATGGAATGGTCATTGCCTACAAGTTCAAAGGGAAACGTTTTGACTGTGGAAGTGTCGACGGTTTTGTGGAAGCGACCAACTATTTTTATAATCTGGAAAAATAAGACCCCTGAAGAAGCGGGCATAAAGAGGAAACGATGAGTGAATTAGAAAACCTTTGTGACATTATGATTTTTGGTGGCCATGGAGACCTTGCCTTTCGCAAGCTTATGCCGGCGCTCTGCTATCTATACAGTGATGGGTACCTCAACGCAAACTCGCGCATTATCACGGTCAGCCGGGAGAAGATTAGCCAGGAAAAACACCTGGACCTTGTTAAGACTAAATTGCTGGAGTTCCTGCCTGAAGGGCACTTTGATCAGGAAAAATTTGAACGGTTTAAAAAGCAGCTGCATCTCAGTGTCGTTGACTTTTCGGACCTCTCAAGCTATCAGAGCCTTCAAACCCTTTTAGCTGAATTTCCGGACCGTGAACGTGTCAACTACCTCTCGACCTCACCCAATTTCTTCGGCTCCATCTGTCACGCTCTGAACCATTGGGAGCTTAATACCTCCAAAAGCCGTGTTGTTTTGGAAAAGCCTATCGGTCGTGATCTCAAATCCTCACGTGTCATCAACGAGGAGGTCCTTAAGTACTTTGACGAAAGTCAGATCTACCGGATCGACCACTATCTTGGCAAAGATACGGTCCAAAATATTATGGCCCTGCGTTTTTCCAACCGCTTTTTTATGCCGCTTTGGGACGCTAACAACATCGACCATATACAGATCACCGTTGCAGAAAGCGTCGGGGTAGAGGGGCGCTGGGGATACTACGACGAGTACGGTGCCCTCCGCGACATGATCCAGAACCACCTCATGCAGCTGCTCTGTCTTGTTGCCATGGAGCCGCCGTGTTCGCTCGAAGCAGACAGCGTACGTGACGAAAAGGTCAAAGTCCTTCGCTCACTGCGTCCGATGTCCTATGCCGATATTGAACAAAAAACCGTTCGTGCCCAATATGCCAAGGGTTCAAGTGACGGCAACCCGGTGCCCGGTTACCTGGAAGGCGAAGGCGTTGAAAACAGCACGACCGAGACCTATGCCGCCATACGTGTCGACATTGACAACTGGCGATGGAACGGTGTGCCGTTTTACATACGAAGCGGTAAAAGGTTACGTCAGCGCAACTCGGAGATCGTTATCCATTACAAAACGGTCCCCCACTCCATCTTTGCCAACAACGGGTCTTGTATCTCTGAAAACAAACTCATCATCTCCCTGCAGCCCAAAGAGAGTATACGACTGCAGCTGATGAATAAGATCCCCGGTCTGAGTGAATCCATGCGTCTGCAGCCGGTCGAACTTGAGCTTAATGCTCCGCAGAACAGCCAGCGTAAGCCCGAAGCCTATGAGCGGCTGCTGCTCGATGTCATCCGCTCCAACCCGACGCTCTTTATGCGTCTTGACGAGGTCGAAGCAGCCTGGAAATGGGCTGACAAGATCATCGAAGGGTGGTCCGAAAACCTGACACCGATGAAAAGCTATAACGCCGGTTCCGACGGTCCGAGCGCTGCCGTACAGCTCATAGCACGCGACGGCAGGAGTTGGCACGATGAGTAGGTCGGAGTTTCCTTTTACTTCGCAGCAGGAGCTGCTTGATGCCTTGAGCAAGGCGATCGTCAAAGACCTCTATGAGGCCATTGCCCTAAAAGGCAAAGCCTCCCTGCTGGTCTCGGGCGGAAGTACCCCCAAACCGCTTTTTGAACGACTGCGTGAGATCGATCTCCCCTGGGAGAAGGTCACCGTCGGGTTATGCGACGAGCGCTGGGTACCGGCGGACCATCCTGACAGTAACGAACGCTTTGTCAAAGAGACCCTGCTGCTATCACACGCCGCGAAGGCCACTTTTGTCGGCATGTATATTAACGGGCTTACGGCACTCAAGGCAGAAAAGCCTTGTGATCAGTTGCTGCAAGAAAAGCTTTATCCCTTCGATGTTATCATCCTGGGAATGGGCAGTGACGGCCATACCGCCTCACTCTTTCCTGAGAATGAGCGGCTCGAAGAGGCGTTCGATCTGGACAACACAGCACTCTGTATTGCGATCGAGCCCGCAACGGCACCGCACACACGCATGAGTTTGACACGTGCGGCCATTTTGCGAGCACACCATCTTTACCTCCATTTTGAAGGCGAAGAGAAACGTGCCGTCTACCGGGCTGCGCTCGAAGGCGACGCCATGAGTATGCTGCCGATACGTTCTGTCTTGCAACAAGAACGCACTGATATAAAGGTCTATTACCGATGAATGAGATTATCCTGAACGTTACCGACAACATTATCAAACGCTCGCTCAAAAGCCGCGCCATTTATAAAGAACGTATCGCCGCTGCACAGGGCCACGGGGTAAACCGAAGCTCACTTGGCTGCAGCAACCTGGCACATGCCATGGCACCGATGGACGCACAAGAGAAAGATGCCCTTGCCCACGACACCGCGCCCAACATCGCCATTGTCACCGCCTACAACGACATGCTCTCTGCCCACGAACCCTTTAAACTCTATCCGCCGCTCATCAAACGCGCATTGATGGACGTGGGGGCAACCGCACAGGTCGCCGGCGGTGTGCCGGCCATGTGTGACGGGGTGACCCAGTCCCAGCCCGGCATGGAGCTGAGCCTTTTCAGCCGCGACAACATCGCCATGGGCACCGCTATCGCTCTCTCGCATAACGTCTTTGACGGCGCTCTCTACCTCGGCGTTTGTGACAAGATCGTACCGGGTCTGCTCATCGGTGCCCTCTCTTTCGGCCACCTTCCGGCGATCTTCGTTCCGGCCGGGCCGATGGGTTCCGGGATCTCCAACAGCGAGAAGTCCATGATCCGTCAGGAATACGCCCAGGGCAAGGTGAGCGAAGGCGCACTGCTTAAAGCTGAGTCCGCCTCCTACCACAGCAGCGGAACCTGTACCTTTTACGGCACTGCAAATTCCAACCAGATGCTCCTTGAGATGATGGGGCTGCAGCTGCCGAACAGCTCTTTTGTCAACACCAACACCGCACTCAGAGATGCCTTGACCGTCGAGGCGGCACAACGCATTGTGGGTATGACATCCATCTCCGGCAACTTCAAACCTATCGGCGAGATCATTGACGAAAAAAGTTTTGTCAACGCCATTGTCGGCCTGATGGCCACCGGCGGCTCCACCAACCACACCATCCACCTTATTGCCATGGCCAAAGCGGCCGGGATCATCCTCAACTGGGATGACTTTGACGCCATCTCCAAGGTGACGCCGCTGCTGTGTAAGATGTACCCTAACGGTACTGCCGATGTCAACCACTTTAGAGAAGCGGGCGGCATGAGTGTCGTCATTCACCAACTGCTCGAAGCGGGACTCGTCCATGACGATGTCGAGACCATTGTCGGCAAAGGGCTGCACAACTATGTTGTCGAACCGCTGCTCGAACAGGGAAAATTGACCTTTCTGAACGGACCGAAGCTCTCTCGCGACAGCAGTGTCGTCTCCAGTGTTGCGGAACCTTTCAGCGTAGAGGGCGGTCTGAAACTGCTGCAGGGTAACATCGGCCGCAGCGTCATCAAGACCTCGGCGCTTAAACCGACACAACTCCTTATCGAGGCCCCGGCCATCGTATTTGAGTCGCAGGAAGCGCTCCAATCTGCCTTTAAACGCGGTGAACTCGAACGCGACTTTATCGCCGTTGTCCGCTACCAGGGTCCAAAGGCGAACGGTATGCCGGAGCTCCACGGTCTTATGCCGCCGCTGGGTGTGCTGCAGGACAAAGGGTTCAAGGTGGCCATCATCACCGACGGCCGTATGTCGGGTGCCTCCGGCAAGGTCCCTTCGGCCATCCACCTCTCCCCCGAAGCCAAAGACGGCGGTCTCATTGCCAACGTCCAAACGGGTGACATCATACGACTCGACATCGAACACGGGGAGACGACCCTCCTGGTCGACGCGGCTGAGCTGGAAAAACGCACCGTAACGGTACCGGATTTCACTGCCAACCAGCACGGTTTCGGCCGTGAGCTGTTTGCAGCCGTACGCCAGAATGTCGGCAGTGCCGAAAGCGGCGGTTCTATTTTTGACATTCCCGGCGAGGAGCGCGCATGAATGCCTTAGACGTAATGAAGATCTCACCTCTTGTTCCGGTCATCGCGATCGACAACGAAAATGACGCCCTCCCCCTGGCGGAAGCCCTGCTCGAAGGCGGCATCAAGATCATGGAGGTCACCCTGCGGACACCGGCGGGCCTCAAGGCGATCGAAGCGATCGCCAAGACAATGCCCGAAATGCATGTCGGTGCCGGAACGGTCTGTAATGCCATGGACCTGCAAAAAGCGATCGATCACGGTTCGGGCTTTGTCTTCAGCCCGGGTATCAGCCACGAGCTCATCATCGCTGCACTCGACAAGAACATTGCCTTTATTCCGGGCGTTGCAACTGCCTCCGAGGTGATGCTGGCACAGAACAACGGCCTGATGCATTGTAAACTTTTCCCGGCTACCGTTGCCGGCGGTGTCGCTGCCCTTAAAGCCTTTAGCGGTCCTTTCGGCGACATGCGCTTCTGTCCGACCGGCGGTGTCAACCTCGACAACATGAAAGAGTTTTTGGCCCTGCCCAATGTCATCTGCGTCGGCGGCAGCTGGATCGTCCCGAAAGAGGCGATTGTTCAACACGACTTCAAGAGCATCACAGCCTTAAGCAGAGAGGCCCTCGCCTCGCTTCTGTAAACAGTAGCCGCAGCCCGCTTGAGACCCAGTGGGCACTTATTTCCTGATCTTTTTCAAATTGTATATTTTATAAACAACTATATGTATATTTTATTTACCATCTCTGTTATCATTATATATATCAAAATTCAACATCATGCTTGACTGTAGTGACATGGTCAACGTTCGATGCAACTAAAAGGAAATGAAAATGGGTCTATCTGAATCTACCATCTCAATCGTAAAAGCAACAGCCGCACCGGTCGCCGCCAACGGCGAAGCGATCACAAAACGCATGTATGCGATCTTGTTTGCCACTGAACCTGCATTAAAAGAGCTTTTTAAAGATGCCGACCCAGAGCAGCACAAAAAGCTGGCGGCCGCTGTCGCTGCCTACGCTGCCAACATCGATAACCTCGGTGTTCTCTCCAAAGCTGTTGAGAAGATCGCACAGACCCATGTCAAAAGCACGATCAAACCCGAGCATTACCCTGTTGTCGGTGTTTCACTGCTACAGGCGGTCAAAGAGGTACTCGGTGATGCTGCGACTGACGAGGTCATCGAGGCGTGGAAAGAGGCCTACTTCTTCCTTGCCGATATTCTTATTGCCCGTGAAAAAGAGATCTACGCCGCTTGACCCTGAAGGCGTACCTTTACGGTACGCCGCTCCCCTTAGCCACATAGACCGAATTTCACACTTTTTACAGTGCTTGCAATAAGCTTTTAATGATGATATTACTAGAATATATCAGTACCCTAACACCCAACAAAGGACCGAAATGGCACATACCCACGCTGGACAAAAAGCCCCTAAAAATATTTTAGAGAACATCCCTAACCTTATCGCCTCCTATTATACGCAAACGCCCGACCTCACTGTTGCGGCGCAAAAAGTTGAATTCGGAACCTCAGGTCACCGCGGCAGTTCGGCCAAAAAAAGTTTCAACGAAGCCCATATTTTTGCGATTACCCAGGCGGTCTGTGAGTATCGGCTCTCTGCCGGTATTACCGGTACGCTTTTTATCGGCAAAGACACCCACGCCCTCTCGACACCGGCACAGATGAGTGCCATTCAGGTCTGTGTCGCCAACGGCGTACGCTGCAAGATCGCACAGGACGATGAATACACGCCGACGCCGCTCATAAGCTTTACCATCCTCGAGGCCAACAAAGGCGCCGAGCAGATGAGCGACGGCGTGGTCATCACCCCCTCACACAACCCGCCGAGTGACGGCGGTTTTAAATACAACCCGCCAAACGGCGGCCCTGCCGACACGGACGTGACCAGCGTGATTGAAAAACGTGCCAACGCGATTCTGGCAAACGGTCTCAGTGCGGTCAAAAAGGTCTCCCTGGAGGAGGCAATGGCAAGCGACCTTGTCGAAGAGTTTGACTACATTACCCCTTATGTCATGGCGTTGGAAAGCATCGTCGACATCCAGGCCATCAAAGAAGCCAACCTCTCTATCGGTGTCGACCCGCTGGGCGGTTCGGGCATCGCGGTCTATCAGAAGATCAAAGAGGTCTACGGACTGAACATGGAGATCGTCAACGAGCACGTCGACCCGACCTTCGGGTTTATGAGCTGTGACCATGACGGCAAGATACGCATGGACTGTTCATCTCCTTTTGCCATGGCCTCACTGATCTCGCTGAAAGAGAAGTACGATATCGCCTTCGCCAACGATCCTGACTTTGACCGTCACGGCATCGTTACGCCGGTCGCCGGGCTGATGAACCCGAACCACTACCTCTCGGTCGCCATCTGGTACCTCTTTTCACACCGCAAGAACTGGAGCCCTGAACTGCGTATCGGCAAGACCCTTGTCTCCAGCTCCATGATCGACCGCGTCGTCAACGCACTGGGCAAAGAGGTCTATGAGGTCCCGGTCGGGTTTAAATGGTTTGTCGACGGCCTTTACGAGGGGACGCTCGGCTTTGGCGGCGAAGAGAGCGCGGGTGCCTCCTTCTTGCGTATGGACGGCACGGTCTGGTCGACCGACAAAGACGGCATTATTCTCAACCTTCTTGCCGCAGAGATCAAAGCAGTGACCAAAAGGGACCCGGGCGAGATCTACCAAAGCTTTGAAAACGAATACGGACAAGCCTACTACGCCCGTATCGATGCACCGGCCACGCCGGCGCAAAAAGCCAAGCTCAAGACCCTCTCTGCTGCTGATGTCACTTCGACCACACTCGCCGGCGAGACCATTACCGGCAAGTTCACCGAAGCAAGCGGCAACGGCGCCAAGATCGGCGGGCTGAAAGTCTCTACCGCCAACGGCTGGTTCGCTGCACGCCCTTCCGGCACGGAAGACATCTACAAGATCTATGCCGAAAGCTTTATTTCGGGCGAACATCTTAAACAGATCCAGGACGAAGCCAAAGAGATCGTTCTCGCCGCTATCGCCTAGATATAGGGTGATGTCAATTGACATCATCTCTCTGCCTCTTTCTGTATCCTAATTGAGACCCTTACGTAACAGCACTGATATAATCGCCACTTATAATTTTCCAACTTATCAATTGGGGAAGCCTTCTATGAAAGACAATGTTTTTGTGATCCGCTCGCTAGACAGTGGTTGGGATTGGCCGGATATGTACAGTGAAAGCGACATCGAGCTCTATTGCCTCGAAGAGCTCGAAGTTCCCGAAGAGCACATTGAAGAGGTGCAGTGTCTCAACAACGCCTTTCAACTCACGCTCAAACGCGAACGCAGTTATCACCGCGATGATTGGTATGTCAATCTAATGCGAAGTGCCTAAAGGGAGACAAAATGCGAAAAATGAGCGTCAAAGAGTATGCCAGACTGATCGGCAAACAAGAGAAAACCGTCTATAAGATGATCAAAGACGAAGCTGTCGTCACGCTCAAAGAGAACGGTAAATACCGTATACAAGTCGACAGGAACCTTATCAAAGTGATCGAAAGAGCACAACAGGCGCTCGAAGAGGCCAAATCGATTTTGCTCAGTATCGAAAGTGCTTCCGAACAGATGGTGAGACCTTCCAAGCTTCTTGCACTCGGAGTGAAGTCTGTTGCCAAACAAAGTGCACCGAAAAAGAAAAGCCCAGTCAAATAGTCAGTACCGGTAGCAGCTGACCTGAACCTCAATTCGCCACTACGATGTTTAACCCGGATAAAACGCGTATGCATTTCCATCTTTGCATCTTAAGTACGGCCAGGGTGCCAAAATTATTTTTAAAAGACTATAATGATTTTTTTCAGGGTTCTGAGAATATTGAGAGCGATACTACGCAGTCGTCGATGCAGACAACTATAAAGGAATATAGATGAACAAAATGACCAACATACTTTTTAAAGGTGCACTTTTAAGTGCCGTCACGGCAGGCCTCTTCGTCGGCTGTTCCGCTAAAAACGATGCCATCTCGATGGCTGAAAAAGCGGACAAAAATGCCGGCATTGCTGTTCCCGGTATTATGGAGACCAAGGCCATTGCCGAAGAGGGCTTTATCTACGGTCTTCCGATCGTCATGAACTACGCCATCATGAATGAGTTTGTTCTGGACAAAAATTCGAGCCAGTACAAAGCACCCTTTAACACCATCTACAACGAAACACGCGTCTTTACCTATAAAGATACGGCCGTTGTCTCGCCCAACAGCGACACACCCTACTCCTTGTTATGGATTGACCTGCGCACAGAACCGTTTGTCATCTCGGTACCGGCTGTCGAAAATGCGCGCTACTACTCGGTACAGCTCATAGACGGTAATGCCTACAACTACGGCTATATCGGCAGCCGTGCTACGGGTGTCGAAGCCGGCGACTACCTTCTGGTCGGTCCGGACTGGAAAGGCGAAACGCCTGCGGGGATCAAGCAGGTCTTCCGCTCCACAACGCCTTTTTCACTCACGATCTTCCGTACTCAGCTCTTCAACGCAGACGACATGCCCAACGTTGTCAAGGTGCAGGCCGGGTACAAAGGACAGCCTTTGTCCTCTTACCTGAACATGCCGGCGCCGGCAGCAGCCCAAAAAGTCGACTTTGTTCCTGCAACAACTGCAGGAATCAAAGCAAATTTCTATGCATACCTCGACGCGGCGCTGGAATTCGTACCGATCACACCTGAGAACAGAGAGATCCGTGAAAAGCTTGCCAGTATCGGTATCGGTGAGGGCAAGACATTCTCCTTTAAAGATCTCTCGCTTGAGCACAAAGCCGCCGTTTTAATGGCCATGAAAGAGGGTGATGACAAAGTCAAGAAGTACCTTGCAACAGGCATGAAAGACATTAACGGTTGGAAGATCGGTTCCCTCTTCGGCGACAGCGCCTTCTACAACGGCGACTGGCTCAAACGTGCGGCAGCTGCCATGGGCGGTATCTACGGTAACGATGCTGTCGAGGCAACCTACCCGATGACGCGCAGCGATGCCGATGGCGAGCTTTTAGACGGCAGCAAACACAACTACACCCTCACATTCCCGGCTGGTCAACTGCCGCCGGTCAATGCCTTCTGGTCGGTCACGATGTACGACGGTACGTCGCAGCTCTTGATCGAAAATCCGATCGACCGTTACCTCATTAACTCGCCGATGTTAGCGGAGATGACGAAAAATGCAGACGGTTCTCTGACCATCTACATTCAAAAAGAGTCACCGGGCAAAGATAAAGAGTCAAACTGGCTGCCGGCACCCGATGACCTTATCTACCTTGTTATGCGCCTCTACTGGCCGAAAACAGAAGCACCGTCCATCCTTCCTGCCGGTTCAGGCAGCTGGAACCCGCCGGCTGTCGTAAAAGCGAAGTAATAACAAACGCTTAGTCTGTGTGAACGAAGTCCCTTGCCGGGACTTCCAGACTGAGCGATCTCCAATCACTCTTTATGGGAACCCCTTTTCCGCCCCATTCTCTTTTTTGAACATAATCAAAACTCGCATTTCTGCTCGACAACTGCGTCTATAGACATAGCAAATCGCATTCAGCAATATCCTGATTCTTTAGAAAAGGCGATCAGGATTTAAAATAGTATAAATTTTATACAACTATATTGTTTAAAAAATAGTTTCTATATGTATAATTTATCATCACAATTTCACAGTGATATCGATTACGAGTGCAAAACGTTATTATTAAAGGAGTAAGGAATGTCCTATCTGGTTCCTACGGAGTTTGTTACAAAAATGGTTGACTCGGGTGAGTCTAAGGTCTATATGTCTACGAAAGACACGCTCATTAGAGCCTTTATGGCAGGGGCGATCCTTGGACTTGCCGCTGTCTTCGCGATTACGGTTGCGATGAAAACAGGTTCACCGCTGCTGGGTGCCGTCTTGTTCCCTGTCGGGTTTATTATGCTCTACCTGATGCAGTTCGACCTTTTGACCGGTGTCTTTATGTTGGTACCGCTTGCCTTGCTGGACAAACGTCCCGGAGTGACGGTCAACCAGGTGCTTAGAAACTGGGGTCTGGTCTTTATGGGGAACCTGGGTGGTGCCTTGACAGTCGCCTTTATGATGTCCTTTATTTTCACCTACGGCTATACCGTCGACGGCGGCGCGATCGCCGACAAAGTGGCCCACATCGGCGAGGCAAGAACCCTGGGTTATAAAGAACACGGCATACAAGGTTGGTTGACGATCTTTATTCGCGGTATGTTGTGTAACTGGATGGTCTCTATGGGTGTTGTCGGTGCGATGGTCTCTACATCCGTCAGTGGTAAAGCCATTGCAATGTGGATGCCGGTCATGCTCTTCTTCTTCATGGGCTTTGAGCACTCTATCGTTAACATGTTCCTGTTCCCGTTCTCTATGATCATGGGCGGTGACTTTACGGTTTCTGATTACCTGATCTGGAATGAGATCCCGACAGCTTTGGGTAACCTCGTAGGCGGTCTTGCCTTTACAGGTCTGACGCTCTATGCGACACACGTCAAAACAAGTCCGAAAAGAAAGCTTGTCTAACCATTGAGCGTGCACTTTATAGACCCTGTGTCTGTAAAGGCGCTCTACCAAGAGCATTTTGGTAAAGCCTACTCATGAGAAGCAGGTTTTTTAGAACTACTCACATTATATAAGGACAAAAATTATGACAAAGATTGAGATGACCGAAGAGATCATGGCGGCCAAAAAAAGCAGCGGCTTAAGCTGGGAAGAGATTTCGGAAAAAGTATCACTGGGTTCTGTGTTCCTGACGTCTGCCTGTCTGGGCAAGAACAGCCTGAAACAAGAGCCGGCTGAGAAACTGTGCGAGGTACTCGGCCTTCCGGCAGAGATCGCAGAAACGCTGCAGGCATACCCGAACAAGACCTGGGACTTTACCATTCCGCAAGACCCGGTCGTCTACCGTTTCTACGAAGTGGTCGGTGTCTATGGTGAGACCATGAAAGCGCTTATCGGCGAGAAGTTCGGCGACGGCATTATGAGTGCGATCGACTTTTCAATGGACATCGACAAAGAGGAGAACCCGCTGGGTGATCGTGTCGTCATTACGATGAACGGTAAGTTCCTGCCATACAAATCGTGGTAATATAAACGCAACCCATTTACTGTCTCAGCCGCCTCGGCGGCAGGGGCGATCTTCTTTCAAGGCGATTAAGAAACAACCCTATGCAAAATCAATTAAAGATCTCCGTCGGTCAATACTCTTCGAAAGGCCGTAAAGAGAGCAATCAGGACTTTCATGACATTCACATTCCCCAAGAGCCGCAGTTAAGTACCAAAGGCATTGCCATTGCATTGGCAGACGGGATCAGCAGCAGTGATGTAAGCCATATTGCGAGCAAGACCTCGGTCACCTCGTTTTTGATGGACTATTTCAGTACCCCTGAATCCTGGTCGGTCAGAAAGTCAGCAGAACGCGTTGTCAATGCAGTCAACTCCTGGTTGTACGCACAAAGCAAACAGGGACAGTACCATTACGACAAAGACAGGGGCTATGTCTGTACTTTCAGTGCCATGGTCATCCGCTCCACGACCGCCCACATCTTTCATGCCGGAGACACCCGCATCTACCGCCTGCGCGACAAAAAACTCGAACAGTTGACAGAAGACCACCGCCTCTGGGTCTCAAGGGACAAAAGTTACCTCAGCCGTGCTCTTGGAATGGACTCGCTGGTGACCACCGACTACGAGAGCTTTGGGGTCGAAGAGGGTGATATCTTTCTCTTTATGACTGACGGCGTCTACGAATTCGTCACTGACGATGCCATGATCTATACGATCGAACAGAATGGTGACGACTTTACCGAAGCAGCAACTGCTATTGTCGAAAAGGCGTACTATGCAGGCAGTGACGACAACCTCACCATTCAGCTTGTCAGGGTGGATTCCCTCCCGAACAGGGATGTCGAGGAGATTCACAAACAGCTGACCGAAAAGCCTTTTCCGCCTATACTCGAACCAAGAATGGTCTTTGACGGCTACACCATCGTGCGCGAGCTCAGTGCCAGCAGCCGCAGTCATGTCTACCATGCACTCGACAATGAGACCGGTACGTCTGTCGTTTTAAAGACCCCCTCCATCGACCTGCGTGAGGACAAGGCCTACCTCGAACGCTTCTTAATGGAGGAGTGGATCGCCATTCGTCTCAACCATGCCCATGTCGCCAAGTCCTACCTGCAGACACGCAAGCGCAACTATCTCTACAATGTCTCCGAGTACATCGAAGGCCAGACCCTGACACAGTGGATGATCGACAACCCGAAACCCAGCCTCGAGACCGTCCGCGCCATGGCCGAACAGATCGCCCGCGGCCTGCTCGCTTTCCACCGTCAGGAGATGATCCACCAGGACCTCAGACCCGAAAATATCATGATCGACACGAGCGGCACGCTCAAGATCATCGATTTCGGAGCCACACGGGTCGAGGGCATTTCCGACATCAACACACGCCTCGAACAGGAGAACCTGTTGGGCACCGCCCTCTACTCCGCACCCGAGTACTTTCTGGGCAAGATCGGCACACCCCGTTCCGACCTTTTTTCCCTGGCGGTCATCGTCTACCAGATGCTCTCGGGCGAGCTTCCCTATGGCGTGCAGGTTGCAAGGTGCACGACCAAGGCGGCGCAGAAGAAACTGAAATACACCTCCTTATACATCCATGACCAGGAAACACCTATCTGGGTCGACGAAGCCCTCAAAAAAGCCCTCGAGCCGGACCCTAACGACCGTTACGAGGAGCTCTCCGAGTTTCTCTACGACCTACGCCATCCCAACAAGGCCTTTTTAAACAAGACCCGGCCGACCCTCATAGAGCGTCACCCCGTTGTTATCTGGAAAGGGATCTCATTTGTACTGGCGGTGATCATTGTCATTTTGTTGAGTAATTAGGCGCATGACGCTGCGCATCGGGGAGAAGTAGAGAGACGCTGCTACGGTCGGTAGACCTTGATGTTCTCGCACTTTTTGTCGTCACGCAGGTATTGGGCGTGGAGTTGGCTCATAATACCTTTGTCGCAGTAAAGCAGGTACTCTTTGTCTTTCGGCAGTTTCTCGAACTCGGTCTTGAGCTGGTGGAACGGGATCTTGATGCATTCGCATGCGGTCTGAATGCAATCTTCTTCCGTGCGGATGTCGATGACCACATTTTTCTCCGGGTCAAGGTCATGGACCACTTCGACCGCTGCCAGCTTGTTGATGTCGGCGACGATCTCATCGACGTAGATGTACTGCGCCTCCTCAACCGCCTTGTCCAGCACCTCGTAGTTAAACTTCTTCGCCTCTTTTTCCATGCGCTTGAACGAACCGTGAATAATAGGGTTCTGGGAAATGACGCCGCAGTACTCCGGCATGCTCTCCGCAAAGTGTTTCGTGCCGATCTCGCTGGCGATCTTGATGATCTCCGGTTTGTTGACGGTGGAGAGCGGGCGCAAGATGAGCTTGTTGGTCACCTGGTCGATGAGGGCAAGATTTCTTAGGGTCTGGCTGGAGACCTGGGCAACACTCTCACCTGTCAAAAGAGCATCGATCTCCATACTGTCGGCAACTTTTTCAGCAGCCATCAGCATCAGGCGTTTCAAGGTGACACCCATGTAGGTGGGCGCCGTCGAGCGGAAGATCTCTTCGACCACACTTTCAAAATTGACCGTGACGAACTTGACCCGGTGCGAAGAGCCAAACTTGGACCAGAGGTACAAAGCGACCTGTTTTACACCGATCTCATGGGCCATACCGCCGAGGTTGAAAAAGACGAAATGGGTTTTAATGCCTCTTTTCATGGTGAGGTAAGAGGCAACAGTGGAGTCGAAACCACCCGACATCAAGGAGAGAATGTCGCCCTGCGTGCCGAGAGGGAAACCGCTGAGACCTTTGTAGGCGGTGGTAATGACATTGAGCTGCGACTCAATGAGTTCAAGACGGATCGTCACTTCTGCATTGTTAAGGTCCACCCCTTTCGCTTCGCTGTGCGCCAGCAGGTAGCCGCCGACTGTTCGTGCTATCTCCTGCGAAGAGTAGGCATGTGTTCCCGAACGCTTGACCCGAACCACGATGGTCTTGCCCGCGATCTTGTCGGCCATCAGTTCGCCGACTTTGACTTTGATCTTGTCTATGCTGTCCATGCCGTCAAACTGCAGGGCTTCGAGTACCTGTTCAATACCCGACATGTTGACCAGTGCGACTCTGACTTCGGGAAGGACACTCACCGGTGTCACGACCTCGATCTTGTCGCCGAACTTTTTAATCGCTATTTCGGGCTCAATTCGGTGCAGGACCGTACATAGGTTGGTATAGAGCTGTCCCACCATCTGTCGCTTGGCGGAAGATCCTTTGATCATGATCTCGGGAAAAAGTTTTAAAATAAATTTTTGTGTATTGGTAGATGGTGTCTGCACAAGTATCGCTTTCTGTTTTAATGGTGCAATTATAGTATATCAACGCCGAGGCCGTTGTTAAGTGAAAGCTATTGGCGTTTTTTTCAGGAGAATCTCTATACTATAGTAGAGCGACGATGTACGAAGGAGGTGCTTTATGTTTACAGTAACACGAGTCGGTGCGAACCGTCTGGACATTACAATGAGCGGAAAACTGGACGCCGAGCAGATGCAGCAGGCTTTGAACGAACTTCTCATAACGTCCGAAGGCATCGAGAACGGTAAGATGCTCTACGACATTGCGGAGTATCACCTTCCCTCGCTCGACGCCATTATCATAGAGTTCTCACGTTTTCCCGAGATGATAGGTTTTATGAAAAAGTTCGCACGCGCAGCAGTTTTAACCAATGCGACCTGGCTGAAGATGGCGAGCGAGTTCGAAGGGGTGCTCATTCCGGGTCTGGAGATCAAGGCCTTTGGACGAGACCAAAAAGCCGAAGCCGAGGCGTGGTTATCGCGTTAAGGGCTAAACCGTTGCATGCAGCAAAGGTCCAAAGAAACAATTTTCTAAAACGCCTCTTCAGACTGCCTAAAAAACATACAATTTATTGCACACCAAGGCTTCTGTTTACGATATTATTTTTCAAATGTACATTTCAATTAAGCAATCTACCCTGAGTAGAGAGAAGGAAATCTGTTTATGAAAGATAATGTTTTTGTGATTCGCACTTTGGATAACGGTTGGGATTGGCCCGATATTGACAATGAAAGTGACATCGAGTTGTACTGTTGTGAAGAGCTTGAGGTCCCGGAAGATCTTATCGACAATGTGGCGTATTATGACCACGCTTTTCAGCTAACGCTAAAACGCGCAAAAAGCTACCGCAGCGACGACTGGTACGTCAACCTGCAACGCAGCGCCTAAAACCGCTGCACGGCTGTCAGCAAAACCTTATACCTCCTCCTTTAACCATTTATTCGACGTGGATCTCGGTCTTTACGATGTTGGCGATGTTTTCGTAGCAATAGATTCACGCGCAAACATTTGGGACACCGTCTTGAATATGACGGCTTGGTCCGAGTTAAAATTCAGGGTCAGATGACAGCGCACTATTTTTAACAAAAAGCACATACTCGGTTCCCACACCTCTTGCTCCATCTCTCCCGAATTGGAGTGTATGCAACAGCTTCCTCATCGTCGATATTCCTGTCTGCATTCCGTCTCAGAAGAGATGAAACGAGGAAAGCACAACATGGTTCATACGGCAGTGCCGGAGACTATGAGGGCTTAACGGGTATAATCCTAAATTGAAAAAAATTAAACAGTTATAGATGCATTCCAAGAGCAACTTGGCGATGAGAAAAGGGGTAAGATGATCTGTCCGTGTGGTTCTGGAAAAACATATGAGTCGTGTTGTAAGCTTTACATTG
>JBFEJN010000017.1:0-37146 GCA_041553195.1 Sulfurimonadaceae bacterium | reverse complement strand
GGCGATGAGCTTGTACTCGTTCCAGCTGTCGCGTTCGCGGACGAAGTGTTTGGAGAGCATGTCGTAGCCGTCTTTGTCGAGCAGTTCTACCAGTTTTTTACGCTGTTCGTTGGTAAGCTGCGACAGTTCGATCAGTGACGCTGAACCTTTCTCTTTCGGTTCACTCTCCTCGTCGATGGTGAAGAGAGGGTCGAGGAAGTTGTCGATAAAGGCGTATTTGTCGAACTTGACCAGATCTTCCGGCTGCTCACCGACACCCACGTAGAGAATAGGGATGCGCATGGCATGGGCAATACTGAAGATCGAACCACCCTTGGCGGTACCGTCGAGTTTGGTGATGATGATGCCGTCGATGTCGATCATTTCGTTAAAGGCCTTCGCCTGGGCGATGGCCGAGTTGCCCTGTGTCCCGTCAAGAACCAGGATCTTGCGGTGCGGTGCACCGGCGTGCGCCTTGTCGCTGATACGGACGATCTTTTTAAGCTCGTTCGCCAGGTTGGTCTGGGTGTGTAGGCGGCCGGCGGTGTCGATGATGACGCGCTCATAGCCTTTGGCCTTGGCCGACTCGATGGTGTCGTAACAGACCGCAGAAGGGTCGTGGCCCTGACGGGAGGAGACAATAGGGACGTCGAGCTTGTCCGCCCAGCGTGTCAACTGCTCGATGGCCGCTGCACGGAAGGTGTCGGCAGCACCCAGCATAACGCGCTCGCCACTGTCTTTTGCCTGTTTGGCCAGTTTGGCAATGGTCGTCGTTTTTCCGGCACCGTTGACGCCGATGATGAGGTCGACAAAGGGTTTGGTGTACTCCGGCTCTTCGTAGTTGGCCCAGGCCATAGTCGCCAGCAGTTTGGACTCCAGCTGCGCTTTTGTGACCGTGTCTTCGTAGAGCTCACGGAGAATGATCTCGATGAGGTCGTATTCGACGTCGGCTTCGAGCAGAATGTCTTCGAGGTCCTCTTTGGGAATGCGGGCCCGTTTTTTCGGGGCGACACTCTTCATCGCCTCCGTCGTTTTATTAAGCCCTTTTTTGAAAAAACTGAACATGGTCCCTCTATTTTCCAAGCGCTTTTTTGATGTCGCTTTCGATCATCTCTTCGGGCGTCTGACCGACATAGTGTGTGATGTATTGGCCGTCTTTGTACATGACCATCAACGGAATCGGAAAGCGCTGACCGACTTTGGTCGCTGAGGCGATTGCACGGTAAAGGCGTTCGTTCTCTTTCGAATTGACGATGGCGTAGTCGGCACCGTACATGTCTTTAAACGTCTGCAGCTCTGAGTTTTTGATCTCATCTTCGATGGTGACACCTAAGACAAGGAAATCATCATGATATTTTTTTTGCAGGTGGCTCAGGTTTTCTGCCTCCGCACGACAAGGCGGGCACCAGGTCGCAAAGATGTCGAACATGATGACCTTGCCTTCATGCCCCTGCACGGTAAAGTTCAGACCCGACTTGGTGACATTATAATCGACACCGTTGGTACTGACAAGGTGAAAGGTGTTACTTGCGACCATGCTGCTTTCGTCATCTTTGCTGTCGCTGCTGCAGGCTGTAAAGAAGAGGGGGAGTAAAATAGAGAGTGAAAGAAGTGTCTTTTTAAACATTAAATGGCCTTTTGGGTAATATTAGTGCGATTATAACAAACAAGGTGCAAAATGTCTGTGACAAAAGTGACTTTACGGAAAAAATGTTTAAAGACGTTACGTACGTTAAGCAGGCACGACGAAAGAAGTCGAAATGCACGGCTTAACACGAAGCTGCTCAACACACCTGAGTTACGAAAAGCGAAGAGTGTTTTAGCCTTTTGGCCATTGGACATGGAGCCTGATATCCGGCGTACGATTAACACGATGCGTCGGCATAAAAAGGTCTATCTTCCATTTATGGAAGACGACAGTTTCAAGATGGTACCATTTAGACTCCCTCTGGAACTCAAGAAATTTGGGATCTATGAGCCGGGAAACACAAAATTAAAAATAAAAAAAATTGATGTAGCTATAGTACCAGCAGTGGGTGTAGACGGTGAAGGTCGTCGTATAGGTTTTGGAAAAGGCATGTACGACCGATTTTTCGCAAAATTAAAACATAAACCTTATGTCATATTTGTTCAATCCAAACTCTGTAATACTTCTAAATATATATGTGACGAATATGACGTCAAGGCAGACTTACTGATCACCCCGCAAGCGTATTATGCTGCAGCGAAGGGTACTAACCATGATAAACGAAATACTCTTAGGAGGTGGCATAGCCACACTTAGCGGACTGATGGGGTTTCTGATCTCAAAAAAGATGAGCAGTGCGCATTTTGAACTCTACACGGAACAGGCAAAAGCGAAGGCCATTGCTATCGAAAAAGAGGCTGAATTTCTGCTTGAGCGTTCGAACCTGAAAGCCCGTGAGATAGAACTTCAGGCTGACAAACTGTACAATGAAGCCAGTAAACGGGCTTTAAAAGATCTCTCTGAACGCGAAGATGAGATTATCCACAAAGAACGTGTCCTTGCAGAGAACATCGAAGAGCAGGAGAGTAAACTCGAGCGTGAACGTGCCGTTATTGCAAACGTAAAAGTCAATGTCAAACGGCAGGCGGAAGGGCTTGAAAAACTTAAAAGTGAGTACGAACAGCGTTTGGACAAGGCTATTCACGCCGTAGAAAATGCCGCCGGAATGACAAAAGACGAGGCGAAAGAGACGCTTTTACGACAGGTTGAAGAGCAGTCGCGTGCAGACATCGCACATATCGTACGGCGTTATGAAAATGAGGCGAAACAAGAGGGGGAGCGCAAGGCAAACTATATTCTGGCACAGGCAACCTCGCGTTTTGCGAGTGAGTTCGCACACGAACGACTGACCAGTACGGTACAACTGAGTGATGATGAACTCAAAGGCCGGATCATCGGCCGTGAAGGCCGTAATATCAAGACGCTTGAGCAGTTGATGGGTGTTGATATCATCATCGATGATACACCTAATGCCATCGTTGTCAGCAGTTTTAACATGTACCGTCGTGCTATTGCGACACGTACCCTGGAGCTGCTCATCGAAGATGGCCGTATTCAGCCGGCGCGTATCGAAGAGATCTACCAGAAGGTCTGTGACCAGTTCGAAGAGAAGATCCTCGAAGATGGCGAAAATGTTGTCTTTGAGTTGGGTCTGAACGGACTGCACCCGGAATTGTTGAAACTCATAGGACGGCTGCGTTACCGTGCCAGCTACGGCCAGAATGCCTTGGCGCATACTCTGGAAGTTGCGAACCTCGCCGGGATCATGGCTGCTGAGATGGGCGGTGATGTAAAACTCGCCAAAAGGGCAGGGCTGCTGCACGACATTGGCAAGGCCTTGACCCACGACTTCGAAGGCTCTCATGTCGACCTTGGTGCCGAGGTCTGCAGGCGTTACAATGAAGATCCTGTTGTCATCAATGCGATCTATGCACACCATGGACTCCAGGAAATCGAAACGATAGAGTGTGCGGCGGTATGTGCAGGCGACGCTCTTTCTGCTGCGCGCCCGGGGGCCCGCAGAGAAGTGCTCGAGAGTTTTGTGAAAAGGGTAGGTGCTATTGAAGAGATAGCCTCAAGCAAAATGGGTGTCAAGCAGGCCTATGCCATCAATGCAGGGCGCGAGGTGCGTGTGATGGTCAGTGCAGAGCTGGTGAGCGATGACGAAGCCTCACTGCTGGCAAAAGAGATCGCACAGGAGATCGAGTCCAAAGTGAGCTATCCGGGTGACATCAAAGTCAATGTCATTCGAGAGAGCAGAGCGGTCGAGTACGCTAAATAGCACGATGGTTCAGTGGCCTCTGGGCTGAGAACCGTCCGTCTGCAAGGGAATAAATACTATAAATAGATAGACTTATTATAACTTTTTATAATAATGTGTGATATGTTTTTGATGCTAATGCGTTAGACTGTTAAATGGAATATGTCCGTATGATCAGTACTCATTGGTGTTAAGGTATCACGGTGGATTTGACCCAGCTTTCTTACAATATTTCACTTGCAAAACTAGACAATCGACGATGGCTGGCATATGCGAATGCCCTGATCGAAGGGACATCCGTCAGCAAAGAGGGGGTACCAGACTACCGAGACAACTGTATACCCTGCCAATGGTTATATGAGCATAGCGACGAAGTCACGCAGTTCTATCGAAAGATGAACAAAATGGAGATGGAACTGTTTCATTTTGATATTATGGAACAGATCGAGATCTTGCGATACGACCTTCATGAAAATTATCTCGATATATTTAAGATCTACCTCCCTGAACTAAACCACTCCTTCTTTGGCAATCTCTTCCGAAGCAGCAAACATGCATCGGAATATGACGGTATTAGAGCGAAGCGTCTACTTGTAAACATGCAGGAGACAGTAGAGGAGTTAGAGAGCAAACTTGACCAATTGGAACAGTCTGTATCCCAATTATGCAAACTACACAGCGCCTAGTCTTGTCGTCTGGTCTTAACACCCGCCCACCTTACATTCCCTATATACGCTCTCTATAATCAACACGGGTTGGTAGATTCTTTGTACGATGCTTCCACAAGGCGAATAAGGTTAAACCGTTTTTTTTCTCTCGATTTATAATAATTTGTGATAACAATGTAATAAGATATCAATAGAATGTTATTATAAAATATTATCAATGGAGTTCGATATGAACAAAGCAGAAACATTAGAACATTTACACAGCGCAAAGAAAGCACATGTCAAGTGGGTGCAGCGTGCAAAAGCCTTAATCGAAGGTCTACCGGTGGAAAAAGAGTCGATTCCTGTTGATTGTACCGAATGTAAATTCGGTCAATGGTTTTACGGTGAGGGGCAAAACCTTAATGCCATTCCCGGCATGGATTGTCTACATGAGATCGAGACACTCCATTTTAATCTCCATGACATGTACATGAAAATATTCAAGGTCTATTTCGGCGATATGAACCGCTCATTCTTTTCGAAACTCTTTAAGATGAAAAAGACGGTTACCGATAATGATAAACAGGTTGCAAGAGACTATTATGACCAACTATTAGAGATCTCGCATCAACTGCTTGACGTTATCGACCGTTTGGAACGTCGTCTGCACGCAATGTCCGCCAGTGCATTCGAAGAGAGCGTTGCCTAGAGCCTGCCTCTAAGGGTATTACTTTTTAATGGTGACAACAACCGCGCCGCGCAGGTCACCTATTTTGTACCCTGTCGCTTTGTCGTGAGGGTAGGTGTCTGTAAGATATTGCGAAAGTTTTGGATTTTCGCCGATATCACCGTGACACTTCAAGCAGACCTGTTTGTTGATGACAAGCGGCTTGTAAAACTTATACGTGTCTTTGTTGACTCTTTCTACCATATAAGGTGGCAGAACAGCCCCATTTTTCTGCAAGTTGTCAAGTGACTCCAAGATCGCTTTTTCGTCACCTTCTGCCTTGTTGGCAGGGTTGCGCTCTTTTAAAGAGATACGTTTGACATGAACATCTGGCCCATATTGATTATCGACCGATTCTGTCAGGGTATAGGCTTTTGTAGTACAAAATGCTGCAGCCGCCATTGGGCCGCCTGCTTTCATCTCTTTTTTTAGGTTTCCGCCCAAGGTCTGAAGGAGTGACTTGGACACTTCCTGCCCGGTCTTTATAACGGCGTCAAGCTCCTCTTGATTACTTTCGTACGGGTTGGCTGACAGACTGAGCGTACAGAAGGTGATCAGGGCCATTTTTTTGCCTAATCCAATGTGTAGATTACGGTTGTGCATGTTTTGTGTTGTCATCGCAATTTCCTTTTTCGTTAGTAATGAGGATGGTTTTTTAGACATCAGAGTCATCATACGGGTCCATGTGAATAATAGAGTGGACGCGTTCATCTTTAAAAAGCTTTTGCAGTCCTTCCTCAATTTTATCTGAAATACGATGGGCGTCATAAAGTGAGATACTGACATTGAAGACGACATGTACGCTAATAAAGATGTCTGAGCCTGAACGGCGTGTTGTAAGGTCATGGGAACCATTGATGTCGTCAACACACAACAGAAAATCCTGGATCTTCTCGATCTCATCTTCATTTAAGGCAATGTCCATGAGCATTAAGATGCCTTCTTTAATAATTGGAAAAGCTGAATAGATCATATAGAGGGCAATACCGATGCCTAAAAGCGGATCGATGATCTCGAAATCAGTGAAATGGATGACACCGAGTGCGATCATGATAGCACCGTTTGTGTAGAGGTCTGTCTGGTAGTGAAGGGCATCGGCGCGAATAACCAGGTTCCCTGTTTTTTTGGCGACACGGATTAAGAAAAGGACAAGCAGGGCCGTAAAAAAGATCGATACTCCCATGACAATAAGAGAGAGGTCCATGTACGCGATAACTTTGGGGTGTAAAAGCTTTTCGATCGCATTGTAGAGGATAAACAACCCCGATATGGAGATGATGGTCCCCTCCATCACGGCGGCAATCGCTTCGAGCTTGCCGCGTCCAAAATTGAACTGGTCGTCCGCCTCTTTTTCCGACTGGTGCAAGGCAAAATAGTTGAATATAGAGACCATAAGGTCCAGGAAAGAGTCAATTGCAGAGGCAAGAATTGCGATGGAACCGCTCATGATGCCGACGACCATTTTGATCGTGACTAAGAGTGCTGCTGTTGATGATGAGATTACGGTTGCTTGTTTTTCGATGCGCATGAAAAGAATTTTAACAAGCTTTAGCTAAAATACAAGTACTTACACAGAAAGAAAATTATGGATTTAACTGCCTTGCGCCAAGAGCGTGAAAAATGGATGACGTGGAAAAACATCAAACCTTTGCGCGAGGCTTTGTCTTTGCTGCCGGAAGTCGATGCTGTCTGTACATTCGGTGATACGGTCACCTTGACAACTGACGAAGAGATCGACCATCAACAGATCGCATCGGTCGCACGTATGATGATGCCGTGGCGGAAAGGTCCCTTCAAGCTTTTCGGTTTGTTTATCGACACGGAGTGGCAGAGTTTTATGAAGTACAATCTGCTGCGTCCCCATTTCAACCTTGAGGGCAAACGTGTTGCCGATATTGGGTGTAATAACGGTTACTACCTTTTTCGGATGCAAGAAGACAAGCCGTCCGCCTTGGTCGGGTTTGACCCCTCTGCGCTCTACAAGACACAATTCGATTTCATCAACCATTTCGCCAAATCCGAGATAAAGTACGAACTGCTGGGGGTTGAACATGTCCCGTTTTATGAAGAGAAGTTTGACACCATCTTCTGTTTAGGTGTGCTCTACCATCGAAGTGACCCGGTGGCAATGTTGAAACAGCTCTATCAGGGACTCGATACAAGCGGTGAGGTGATCCTTGACACCTTTATGATCGACGGTGATGAGGAGATGGCGCTTTGTCCGCAAGGAAGCTACTCGAAGATACCGAATATCTATTTTGTCCCGACCATTCCGGCGCTTAAAAACTGGTGTCTGCGTTCGGGGTTCAGTGACTTTGAGGTCTTGGAGACTTCGGTTACGTCTGCTGATGAACAGCGTAAAACAGAGTGGATCGAAGGCCAGAGTCTTGAGGACTTTTTGGATCCAGACGATGCAACAAAGACGGTCGAGGGCTACCCGGCGCCGAAACGTGTCTATGTCCGACTCACCAAAAAACCAAAGGATAAGTGCCAACAGCACAATGCAAGGGAGGCACTAAATGCCGAGTCGTAAAGTGATGACGCGAAATACCCATTTAAAGATCAATACAAAACTCTGCGGTGAAGTGGTCGAACTCTCAGAAGGGTATGCCAAGGTCGAACTCAAGACAGATGAGAAGATGGTGGCAGACGAAGAGGGGCTCATTCATGGCGGTTTTATTTTTGGTGCTGCCGACTTTGCCGCTATGTGCGCCGTCAATGAACCCAATGTCGTGTTAACCGGCAGCAGTTGCCGGTTCATTGCACCCAGTGTCAAAGGCGATGTCATTGCATTCGAAGCAAACCTTGTAGAGCAGGACGGCCCCAAAGGGGTTGTCGAGGTCGTGGGTCACTGCCGCGGCAGAGATGTCTTTACGGCAACGTGTAAGACCTACATTACACAAGAGCATGTACTCAAAGGCTAAATGATGCGTCAGATCTTTCTTATTGCGTTTTTCTCGCTGCTTTTTCTAGGCTGTTCATACGATCCGCCTGCTCCGATCCAGGTCAAACGCATGGCGAAAAAGATCGACTATCTGACCGATGTCAAACCTATTCTGGACAAACGCTGTGTCACCTGTCACTCCTGCTACAACTCCCCCTGCCAGTTAAAACTGAGCTCTTTTGAGGGGGCTGACCGCGGGGCTTCAAAAGAAATTGTCTATACTGACCGTCTGAAAGCGCAGGAACCGACCCGTCTCTTTATGGATGCCGCATCAACAGAACAGTGGCGCCATAAAGGGTTTTTCAGTGTGAGCGAAAACAGTGCCGAAGGAAATTTCAATAACTCCACCATGGCCCATCTGCTCCATACAAAGATGCAGAATCCTATCAGCCAGGGGGATTACTATTCCGAAGATGTGACCGACCAGACCTGTGCTAAAAACGGTGAGGAGCTGGCTGAGTTTATTGATGAACATCCCAACCGGGGTATGCCGTTTGGTTTTCCGGCACTCTCGCAAGAGGAGTATGCCACGATTTTATATTGGCTCCAGCAAGGGGCCAAAGGTCCAAGTGCATTACAGCAGGCCGAACTGACAACACCAAGCCGGGCAGCACAGGTTGAAATAGACAGGTGGGAGACTTTCCTCAACCAGCCCGATGCCAAGCATGTCATGACGGCGCGATATCTGTACGAACACCTTTTTATTGCGCACCTTCATTTTCCAACGGCACCTAAAGAGTTCTTTGAGATCGTCCGTTCAACAACACCGGCGCCAGAGCCGATCGAAGTAATCCCCTCGATACGTCCTTTTGACGGGCCCGATGTTGCCAAATTCTACTACCGTATTAGAAAGATCCATTCGACCATTGTCCATAAGACGCATATTGTCTTCGAAATGGGAGACGATAAATACGCCATGGTGAACGAACTTTTCATAGACACACCCTGGCCGGAAAAACCGCATGTCATGGATTATGACAGTGTGCGAAGTGCAAACCCGTTTTTGACGTTTGCACAGTTACCACCGAAGTCGCGCTACCGGTTTTTACTCCACAACAGTGAATACATCACCCGTACCTTTATTCGCGGTCCGGTCTGTAAAGGTCAGATCGCACTGAACGTTATTCATGACCACTTCTGGATACTGTTTATGGATCCTGACCATGACCTGACCCTGACAAGCCCGAACTTTTTGACCAATGAGTCCAAAAATCTCAGTCTGCCGATCGAGAAGGGAAGTTCTATCGGTATTTTCAGCACATTCAGTGACCGATATCGCCTGCTGTACCAGCAATATATGGAGGACAAACGTAAGTTGTATGCCCTTGACGGCAAACCGACAACCATGGATGGGATCTGGGCAGGGACTAGAAAAGAAGACAGTCCGATCCTTACGGTGTACCGTCACTTTGACAGTGCTTCGGTGCATAAAGGGGTGCTTGGGCAGCTTCCAAGAACGATGTGGGTCATCGATTATCCGCAGTTTGAACGAATTTACTATGCGTTGGTCGCAGGTTTCGATGTTTTCGGCAATATCGCGCATCAGGCCAATATTAGACGTTATATGGACTTTCTGCGCATAGAAGGTGAAATGAACTTTGCCTCTTTTCTGCCGCAGAAAAGTCGGTTGGAACTTTTAGAGTCCTGGTATATCGGTGATGATGCTTTTGATGACCTGGAAGGACTTCAGCAGATGGAAGAGACGTCGATCCCCTACAGCACGCAGAGGTATAAACAGGAATTTATAGAAAAGGTTGTTCATGATCATGTCTCAAAAAAGATCACGATCGATTTTGACCACAACTATGTACACGAGGGTGATGGCGCACCGCAAACGCTGCCGCAAACCTATGAGACTGCTCAGGATTATTTAACGGCCATGCGCGTCGTATCCCGCCCCGGGACGGCATTTATGAAACTGATCAACGGCTACAATTCAAATTTGGCATATGTACGCATAAAGCGTAAAGAGGGGGATGACCTGGTCTTTTCCATTGTGATCAACCGCTGGCATGACAATGTCAATGCTATGTTCGGCGAAGAGGATAGGCTGGACCCTTCAAAAGACCGGGCTGACTTTATCGAAGGCAGTGTCGGCTCCTACCCCAATTTCTTTTTGGTCGTCAATGAAGAAGAGGTGCCGGACTTTTTTGACATGCTGGAGAACTATCAGGATACACCGGAGTATATCGCCAAGCTTCTCAGCTACGGCGTTGCCCGTAATGATCTTGACTTTTGGAAACATTACGACTGGTTTCAGGAGCAGTTTTATGCGGCGCAGCCCATTCAATCCGGAATGTATGACCTAAACCGCTACTACTACCGCGCCTGGTAAAAAAGTTGCAGCTTCGGCGCGATTTGCACTTCAGTTCACTGCTCGACGTACCGATGTACGTCTTCGAGTTCACTTCTGCACAACTCACACCAAATCTGAAACTTTTTGCGGTTTAAGGAATGGTCACGATGAGCTTCGCCATCTTGCTTAACGCTTTATGTCAGGCTTTGGATCCAGTACGGGGCGTTGCGTTGTTCGGCTTTTATGCTGGTGGTTCCGCCGTGGCCGGGGTAGATGGTCTTGTCGTAGTCGATGGTCATAAAGCGCTTGAGTGAGTCGGCCATGTCGTGCGGTGAGGAGTAGGGAAAGTCGGTTCGGCCGATGCTGCGTTCGAAGATAAAGTCGCCGCTGAACATGGCGTCTTCTATCTCTATGGTCGAGCAGCCGGGGCAGTGGCCCGGGAAATGTCTAAAGGTGACGGGTATCCCTGCTATCTCTATGGTCGTGACTTCACCCTCGACGGCAACATCGGGAAATGAGGGCGGAAGTTCAGGCACCCATGAGTTTTCCGTCAACATCGGGATGTCATCTTTGGGGGTGTAGAGCGGAATGTCAAAGAGCTCTTTGACCTCCTGGTTGCACCAGACATGGTCAAAATGCGCATGGGTGTTGAGTACAGCGACAGGATTGGTGACGTTGGCTTTGACCCATGCGGTTGCATTGACACCCGGATCGATAATAAAGTCTTTGCCATCGACGGTCACAATATAACAGTTGGTTTGGTACATACCCATTGGCTGAACTTTGATCTGCATTTAGTTTCTTTCCTTTAATGTTGTAAAATTATACCTATGAAATTTTATAAATCACTAGAGACGATATTAACTACCACTGAACCTTCAGAAAAGTTTGAGGCATTTCGCAGTTTTTATGCCCGATACAGAGCCGATGGCGTCTCTTTTGAAGAGCAGTATTCCCCTCTTGTTTTTACAAGCCCAAGTTATGCCGCTTTTTGTAATGTCGTGCCGCCTTTGAAGGTGCCTAAAAGACGAAAATTGACCACGGACAACGGCAAGATCATTTTACTGCATGCTATCGCCCACATCGAGTACAGCGCGATCGATCTGGCTCTGGACCATGCCTACCGTTTCCAAGGTCTTCCAAAAGCCTATTATGATGACTGGCTCGAAGTGGCAGACGATGAGATCCGTCATTTTGAGATGCTCAATACACTCCTGGAAGAGCTGGGTGCGCGCTATGGTGATTTGGATGTACACAACTCCCTCTTTGAAGCGTCCTACAAAACGCAGAACCTGGTTGACCGAATGGCAGTGGTTCCACGATACCTTGAAGCCAATGGGTTAGACGCGACCCCTGCGGTGCTGGAGCGTTTGGAAAATCTGCCGAGTGACCCGATGTTAGAGAAGATCAAGGCTGCGCTCAAGGTCATTTTGCATGAGGAGATCGACCATGTTCTCAAAGGGGACCGGTGGTTTACCTATGCGTGCGGTAAAGAGGGTGTCTCACCCGATACATTTTTTTCTATTATCGATAAATATTCACCGGGGGCCTTTCCCAAAAAAAACGGGGTAAACATCGAAGCGCGTAAAGAGGCGGGCTTTAGCTGTGATGAGATGAAAAAAATACTGCTCGACCATCAGTGTTCCTAGCAAAACAGTCGCGTCAAAGGTCCTGTGAAGATGTCGTCACAAAGACGGGTTTATGTACATATTATTAAGGTATTTAAAAATTTAATCTTTGTAAACAAATTAATAATCGAAGTTAGATATAATATAATAAATTAAGATTCCTTTTAAGGTTTACCATGAGTAAATACGCATTGATCACAGACTATCTTGTCCGCTTTATTGATGATGAGGTACGCAAGACCGGTCTTAAAAATGTGGTGTTGGGTCTGAGTGGCGGCATTGACTCGGCTGTGGTCGCTGTACTGGCCCACAAAGCTTTTGGCGATGACCTTCTGTGTGTCAAGATGCCGTCGCACTACTCGTCGCAAAGTTCACTCGACGACGCGGATGAACTGGTCTCGACATTCGGTATGCGTTCGATTACGTGTGACATTTCACGGTTGCTTAAAGCCTATGAAAATGAGAGTATGAGTAATCTTCGCAAAGGAAATTTTTCGGCACGCATGCGTATGGCGACGCTGTTCGATGTCTCTGCAGATGAGGGCGCTCTTGTCCTCGGTACCAGCAACAAAAGTGAATTGATGTTAGGGTATGGGACACTGTTCGGTGACCTTGCTTCGGCGATCAACCCTATAGGCGATCTCTATAAAAGCGAAGTCTTTGAGTTGGCCCGTTACCTTGGAATCCCGGCGTCTATCATCGACAAGCCGCCTTCTGCAGATCTGTGGGAAGGCCAGAGTGACGAAGAGGAGCTTGGGTATACCTATGCTGTTCTTGACGCGGCACTTCGCGCGTATGTGGAAGAGCGCAAGACTAAAGAAGAGTTGATCGCAGAGGGACATGATGCCCAACTCGTAGAACTCATCCTAACAAGAATCTACCGTAACCAGTTCAAACGCAAGATGCCGGTGATCGCAAAGCTGACTTCGCGCACGATCAACCACGATTTTAATTATCCCAGAGATATTACTTTATAAAGGAAAAAAAGATGCAAGTACCATTTTTTAGAACAGATATTGGAACAAAAGAGCAGCAGAAGATCATTGATGTTTTAAATGGCGATGCTTTTTATGCCGTTGAAGACCTTGAGGAGCATTTCCAGTCTTATGTGGGTGCGTCGTATGCCGTTTCGACATCAAGCGGAACAGGTGCACTGCACCTGGCAATGTTGGCGATCGACCTTAAGCGCGGTGATAAAGTGCTTTGTTCTGTCAACGCCTATCCGGCTGTTCCTGAAGTGGTGCGCCATTTCGATGCGGAACCGACCTTTATTGACATTGATGCCGATACGTTTAACATTGACTTAGACAAACTTGAAAACTATCTCGAAGACAATCAGTCTAAAAAGCTTAAAGCGGTCATTGTCTCGCACACGGCCGGCCAGCCGGTGGACCTTGAACGCCTGTATAACATTGCCAAGATCTATAATATTAAGATCGTCGAAGATGCATCCGACGCGCTTGGTGCGACTTATAGAGGGGCAAAAATAGGTTCAACCGGTGCGACGATCACCTGTTTCAGCTTTTCGCAGCATCTAAAAAAGAACATCTGTCAGGGCGGCATGCTCGTCACAGAAGACGAAGATATCATGGAGAGAGCAAAGCTGCTTCGAAACCATGCGCTGGTCGTTGACGAAGAGAGTCTCGAATACATCTACGATGTGACGGATATCGGTAACAAGTACACCATGAGTGACCTTGACGCCGCTTTTATCGACGTACAGCTCTCCCGACAGGACCAGACGGTGGCACGCCAGCAGGAGATCGCGGCGATATACAATGAAAAACTCAAAGGCGTCGAGCACATCTCGTTGCCTGTGGTCAAAGAGGAGCATGCTTTCTCCAACTACATCATCAAGATCGATAAAAACCGTGACTCCTTTGCACGGGAGCTGGAGAAAAAAGGGATCGCGACGGGTCTGCACTACATCCCTTTGCATCTCATGAGTTACTATAAAGCCAAGTACATGCTTCGAATCAATGACTTTCCGGTAGCCCTGCGCAACTATCAGTCAATTCTGTCGATCCCTATTTATGCGGCGATGACGGATAAAGAGGTCAACTACGTATGTGACTCGATCAAAGAGGTCGCAAAAACACGCGTTTGAAAAAGGCCATAACATTATGGGCTGAGCGCTATTTTTATGCGCCGACCCTTTTTCAAAAAGCCTTATCGCTGCTACTTTGGCCGTTAAGCCTGCTCTACTGCGGGCTGATGTATCTTCGATACAAGAGCAAAACGCCTCAGGATTTTCATATACCGGTCATCAGTGTCGGCAATCTTACCGTCGGTGGAAGCGGCAAGACACCCATCGTCTCCTCTTTGGCTTCGAGGTATGAGAATGTTGCCATTGTCTTACGGGGTTATGGTCGCAAGAGTGCAGGGCTGATCGTTGTTTCTGACGGTAAAAAGATCCTGGTCGATGTGGATACCAGCGGTGATGAAGCGATGCTCTATGCCAACGCGCTTTCGCGTGCGGTGGTGATCGTCAGTGAAAAGCGTGAAAATGCCATCGAAAAAGCGAAAGAGATGGGGTGCAGACTGCTCTTTTTGGATGACGGCTATAATAAGCATCAGATCAAAAAACTCGACATCCTGATCGAGGTCGAGACAACAAACAGTCTCTGTCTTCCTGCAGGCCCCTATAGAGAACGGCTGTGGCACGGTAAAAAGGCGCTCTCGATCAAGGAAGGTCAGGACTTCAACCGCAATGTGACCCTGATCGATGCCAGAGAAAAGATGGTTCTCGTCACGGCGATTGCCAGGGCAGAACGCTTAGACCCCTACTTGCCGGAGGTTCTCGAAAAGATCTACTTCGAAGACCATCATTTCTTTACCAAAGATGAACTCGAAAAGATCCTGGTAAGAACAGGTGCTGAAAGTTTATTGGTGACTTTAAAAGATTACGTTAAAATTCGCCAATTCAATCTACCTGTGAGCTTGTTGGAACTTAGTCTGGAACTCAGTGATGTGTTCACGACAGCAGTCGATGCCTACGTAGCAGAAGAAATTACAAATGAGAGAATACAATGAAGAGTAAGCCGAAAAAGGTAGAGACCCTCTTAGAAGCGCTGCCGTTTATTAAAAAATTCAATGAGCAGATCGTGGTTATCAAATATGGCGGTTCAGCGCAGACCTCGCCTGAACTCAAAGAGAAGTTTGCCGAAGATATTTTGCTGATGTACCTTGTTGGTATTCGCCCGGTTGTCGTGCACGGCGGCGGACCGATGATCAACGAGATGTTGAAAAACCTTCAGATCCCGACGGAGTTCGTTGAGGGACAGCGTATTACGACACCCGAAGTGATGCGTATTGTCGAGATGGTCCTCTGCGGTCAAGTCAACAATGAGATCGTTACGCTGTTGAACGCACACGGTGTCAAAGCGATCGGTCTGAACGGCAAAGACGCGCATTTTATTAAAGCCGAACCGAAAGAACATGCAAAATGGGGCCTGACCGGAACCATAACCGATGTGAACGCCGATGTTATTCATAAGATGCTTCGCGAAAAATTCATTCCGGTTATTGCACCGATCGCGTCAGGCGATGAGATGGGTCATCCCGGTTATAACATCAATGCCGATTTTGCCGCGTCACAGATCGCAAAAGCGATCGGCGCCAACAAGGTCATCTTTATGACAGACACGGCCGGTGTCCTGAACAAAGAGATGGAACTGTACTCTTCATTGACGGAAGACGAAGTCGAAGCGTTAAAAGCGGACGGTACGATCTCGGGCGGTATGGTGCCGAAAGTCGATGCCTGTCTGCAGGCGATCGACGGCGGTGTCAAAAAAGCGCACATCATTGACGGCCGCATTGAACATGCGATGTTACTCGAACTCTTTACCGCAGAGGGTGTCGGTACGGAGATCACGCTTTAAACCAGAATAAAGAGACGAGGTTAGTATGAAGACGCCACTGATTCAAATTCACTGTTCTGTTCCTTCTAGAAAAGTTGCGAAGAAGATCGCAAGAAGCTTGGTGGAAGAGCATCTTTGTGCCTGTGTCAACATCTTGCCTAAGGTGACATCGTTTTACATCTACGAAGGCGAGTTTTGTGAAGATGAGGAGCTGCTGCTGTTCATTAAAACGGACAAAAAGCATTATAAAGCCGTGGAGAAGAGGATCTTGGCACTTCATCCGTATGCAGTCCCGGAGATCATCGCTTTGCCGGTCATTGATGGGAACAAAGAATATAGGAAATGGGCGCAGAAAGCACTCGAATAACACAACTTCAATAAGAACATTTTCCAGTAGATTGCAGTAAGATATAAAATGATGTATCGGATTGTACTTTTCTCCTGTTTTCTCGCATACTCTCTTTTTGCTGCGTCGAAGACAGCTCTGTTAACAGGAATAGCGCGCGATACGATCGTAGCTGACTTTACAGACCGCAAGCTTTATGACAAGAACGCATTGCGCAAAGCCTACCCCTATCTGGCGAAAGATGGTGCCACATTCGTGACACTTTATGAGAACAAACGGTTGCGGGGGTGCATCGGTTCCTTGACAGCATTTCGCCCGCTTATCGATGACCTTGTCGCCAACAGTAGATCAGCCGCTTTTTCCGATTCGCGTTTTCTTCCTCTTCAACGTAATGCGCTGTCACATCTTGAAATTGAAGTCTCGGTTTTGACTCCGCCTGAACGCATCCGGTATGACTCTATTGATGCGCTTCGAAATGAGGTTGTTGCCGGCAGAGATGGGATCATTTTGAAGACTTTTCTGCACAAGGCAACCTTTCTGCCACAGGTTTGGGAAGATATTCCCGATTTTGAGCAGTTCTTCGCTGTGTTATGTGAGAAAGCAGGTTTGCAGAAGGGGTGTTTGAAAGATCATCCTGATATCTACCGTTACGGTGTCGAAAAATACAGTGAAGCGGAACTGGTCCGTCGGCCGATGACCAATGCAGGTCTCTTTTACCCTGAGGAGTGTCTTAAGCTGGAAGGTCAGTTCGCTGCATTTCGAAATAGAGCACAACATGAGAAACGAGAGCTGCCAAAACAGATGCCCCGTGCCATTATCGTACCGCATGCGGGGTATGTTTTTAGCGGGTATACGGCAGATCTTGTCTATCGCTCAGCTCTAAAGAGCAGGGCGAAACGGGTCATCCTTGTCGGTCCGAGCCATCACACCTATTTTACAGGTATCAGTGCCTTTGGAGGTGAAGCCTTTGCAACGCCCTGCGGCATTTTGAGGAGTGATACAAGCTACCTTGAACAGCTAAAGCAGCAATTTGCGGTACAGGATCTCGATACGCTTTATAAAGAGCACAGTACAGAGGTGCAGCTGCCATTTATCAACCACTATATGCCGGAAAAAAAGGTTATTGAACTGGTTTACGGGGAGATAACGCCGCAAGCGCTTTTCGAAATGATGCAATATCTCTTAAAAGATCCGGATAACCTTGTGGTTGTAAGCAGTGACCTGAGCCACTACTATGCTCAAAAAGAGGCACATAAACGTGATTTTGTCTGTCTGCATGGTGTGGAAGCGCTTGATGTGTCAATACTGAAGCATGGATGTGAAGCCTGCGGGTATACGGGTGTTGAAGCTCTCGTACACGCGGCAGATACCTTGGGCCTGCAGAGTGAACTGCTTGACTATCGTACCAGTGCCGACACCTCAGGCGACAGGCAGCATGTTGTGGGGTATATGGGCGCTATTGTCTGGTGATCAGCTGTCATCAAAGAGACGCAGTGCCGCTAAGGCCTGTTTGGTCAGGTAGGGACGCATAGCACCGCGTATGTGGGTGGTAGCCTCTTCAAAACTGTTTTCGTCGATCTCTTTTCCCAAGGTCTCAAGCATCGGGTTCCAGAAGGAGAGGACCAGCATCACCGTGTCGGTCAGGTGTTCGAAAATGTTCTCATAGGGAACATCCAGGTCGCCGCTTTCGGCAATGTTTTCGAAGGTGATACGGATACGTTTTCGATGGGCAATATTGTCGTTGATATAACGTGTTTTCAACATAGGATCTCGAGAGAGGAGAAACAGCAGTTCCCTGTAAAAAAAACGGTATTTCCATAATATTTTACTGATCAGTTTTTGGTGTTCGAAGAGCTCGACGATGTTTTTAGGCAGGTCCTGTACAAGCAGGGTGCTCTCTGTCAGCATCTGCTCATAGAGTTTGAAGATGATCTCTTCGCGGTTCTTGTAGTGGTAGTGCAGGTTCCCCACACTCATACCCATCGCTCCTGCGATATGGTTCGTGGTTGCCGCTTGGGTGTTAGTCGTGTTGAACAGCTCCAAGGCTGCATCGAGTATACGTTGTTTTGTTGACATCGCGTTATTGTACTTGAATCCCTTCGATTTCCAGCTGCAGTTTGACTTCGTCGCCAACCATCACGCCACCGGTCTCCATTATTTTAGAAAATTTAATGTTAAAGTCTTGACGGTTGATCGAACCTTCGAGTGAAAAACCCGAACGCGTGTTACCCCATGGGTCTTTCACCGCACCGGATGCATCATCTATCTCTAAAACAACATTCTTTGTCACGTCCTTCATCGTAAGTGCAACCGTGACCTTGTCCCCTTTTTGTTCCACAAATTTCATTGTCATCGTAGGATACTTTGCAGCGTCAAAAAAGTCAGCACTGCGCAAGTGCTCATCGCGCTTGGCATCGTCGGTGTTAATAGAAGCGACGACAGCAGTACCATCGAGAGCAGAAAGTTGTTTTGTTTCAGGGTCATAAGAAAATGTACCGTTAAAATCTTCCAGGGTACCCTTGGTGTTACTGACCATCATATGGCGTACTTTAAAGTCGAGTGATGTATGCGATTTATCGACCTTATAATCAGCTCCGTATAGAGTGGAAAAAGCGATGAACGAGCTCAGTGTAAATGCGGGAATCATTTTCATGATAGATCCTTTTATGTTTGATTTGAAAGAGTATAGTGTAATTACTCTAAATATGTCAAGAGTAATTACTCTAATTTTCTATTTTTCTAGAATATCATCTAAAAAAAATGATAGACAGGACACAAAAACAGCCTGTAACGCTGAAATTAAGGAGCGTAAGTCAGGTGTTTTTGTACAGTAAGAAGGATCCAAATGTTTTATAACCGCTATTTTGTTATAATCGCGCCATTATTTAAAGGGCATCGTTTAAAGCCCGGTAGAAGGTTGTTTATGAACTTTATTGAAACACGCGGTAATGACGGTCAACACCCAAAATCAGTCACATTTTCTCAAGCTATTTTAAGTCCGATCGCCTCGTTTGGAGGTCTTTATGTTCCAGAGACACTACCTGCACTCGGTCAGGAATTTTTGGTAAAACATCTGAACAGCGATTATAAGACCATGGCAAAAGATATGTTGAGACGTTTTGAGATCGATATTGAGATGAGCGTCATCGATGATGCCCTTGCTCTGTATGACAAGTTTGACGATCCCAAAAATCCTGTACCTGTAGTAAAGGTCAAAGAAGATCTTTACGTCAGCGAGCTTTATCACGGACCGACCCGTGCGTTTAAAGACATGGCTCTGCAGCCTTTTGGAAAAGTACTTTCCGCGATTGCCCAAAAACGTGATGAAAACTATCTGATCCTTGCAGCGACAAGCGGTGACACTGGTCCTGCAGCGTTAGAGACCTTTAAAAACCGCGACAAGGTTCAGGTCGCCTGTCTCTATCCTGATGGCGGTACATCAGATGTGCAACGTCTGCAAATGGTAACAGAAGATGCTGCAAACTTGAAAGTGATCGGAATCAAAGGCAATTTTGATGATGCCCAAACGGCACTGAAACACCTGCTTGCCTCCAAGACCTTTAAAGAGGCCTTGCAAAAGAAAAACATCTCCCTTTCGGCAGCCAATTCGGTTAATTTCGGCCGTATCATCTTTCAGATCATCTATCACATCCACTCCTATCTTGAGTTGGTCCGGCAAGAAGCTATTGCCATGGGTGAAAAGGTCTATCTGAATGTACCTAGCGGGAACTTCGGGAATGTCCTGGGCGCTTTCTATGCCCAGAAGATGGGGTTACCTGTAGAGAAGATGGTGATCTCCTCTAACGAGAACAATGTCTTGACGGAACTGATCCAAACAGGTAAGTATGATATGCGTCATAAAGCATTGATCGCAACAACATCCCCTGCGATGGATATTTTGAAGTCATCGAATGTCGAGCGTGTCATCTACAGCCTATTCGGTGCAGCGCGTACGAAAGAACTGATGGCAGAACTTGACAATAACAAATTCTACGAATTGACTTCTGATGAGCTTAGCGCACTGCAACAGCTTTTTGTTGCTGACTACTGCAGTGGTGATGAGGGAAAAGCCTACATCAAAAAAATATTTAAAGAAGAGGGTTACCTTATGGACCCACACACGGCTACCTGTCTGAAAGCGTATGAGACCTGTTGTCCTAAGCCTCTGAAAAGCATCATCTACTCTACAGCGGAGTGGACAAAGTTCTCGCCAACGATTGCTAATGCTTTGACGGGTGAAGTCGATACAAAAGATATTGATGCTTTGAAGTCGATTGCCAAAGAGGCCAATATTGCGATCCCGGACATGATCAACGAACTTTTTAACAAAGCGATCGTGCAGGATACGGTTATCGAAAAAGAAGATATTGAAAAAGAGATCTTAGCGTTTATTTAAGGGGTATTATGAGCGATTTAGAGTTAGACGCAAAAGAGCTTTTCATAGGCCTTGCAATGGTACTGCACAGTACGGGAAGCAACATCAAAGAGGGCAAGATGAGTTTCGATGAAGCGCGTCCGTTGTTTGTCGACGTACTCCCTGCCATTTCCAGAATGATTCTAGAAGATCACAGTGACGAAGAGATGATCGCTGCAGCAAAGAAGATGGGTGAACTGTTGACAGAAGTTGCCAAAGACCAAGGCACTTCAATAAGCTAGCTTCGGCAGACCTTGCCCATAAATCTTACTCTCGGCGTAGCGATGTACGCTTTCGGTATGATGTTTTGCACAATCTCTACCAAATCCGACTTCGTGTTTAATGGTGCAGTTTGTCTACGTTTTATTTGGCAAATGTCCTTTTGTGCAATATTTATTCAACATTCAACATTCAACATTCAACTATCCATTTGTATCGTGCTTTTTCAGTGACATGTTATTTTCCATATTCTTTATCTCCTGATTACCGTTTATCAAAATATCCGGGTCTGTTTTGAGCAGAGAATTTTTGATTTTGTTCGGATAATCGACCTGTGTCAGAATATGCTTGATACAGTTAATACGGGCCTGCTTTTTGTTGTCTGAACGAATGATGGTCCATGGAGCATGTTCGGTGTGAGATGCCAGTAGCATAGAGTATTTAGCGATAGTGTATTTGTCCCACATCTGTTGTGATTTTTCATCGACCGGTGAGAGTTTGTATTGCTTTAAGGGGTCTGTTTTACGCTTTTGAAAGCGTCGTGCCTGTTCGTCTTTAGAGACGGAAAAGTAAAATTTCAGAAGTATGGTGTCTGAGTTGACCTGCATACGTTCATATTCCGGGACTTCATGTAAAAACTCTTTATGCTCTTCCTGGGTACAGAACCCCATGACCGGTTCAACACCGCCGCGATTGTACCAGGAACGGTCAAAGAGTACGATCTCGGCGGCACTTGGCAAATGATGGGTGTAGCGTTGAAAATACCATTGTGTCTTCTCTGTGTCAGAGGGTTTATCCAAGGCGACGACACGTGCACCACGCGGATTAAGATGCTCGGTAATACGCTTGATCGTACCGCCTTTACCTGCGGCATCACGCCCTTCAAAGATCATGAGAAGCTTCAGCCCTTTGTCTTTAATGTGATTCTGCAGTTTTAGAAGTTCTATTTGTAGTGTTCGAAGCTCTTCTTCGTATTCCAATACCTCCTTTTTGACCCAAACAGGAATTTTTTTGCCTTTATTAATACGCTTCTCTTCTTTTGCACGCTTTTTTTTGTTTTTCGATCGACGATCGGTATGAATGTTTTCGTTTAAGAGCTCGCCCTCTTTCAGATCTGTAGAAATAATATCTCTTTTAGTCCCCATTAAATTCCTTCATATATATAGTATTACTTCATTATATTCCTGATGATGTTAAATAAATGTAAAGCGTAGGCGATAAAGAGCAGAGTTTGCTCTTACAGGGATGTTTGGATCAGTTTATCGATTTCGCTGATAACGTCGGTATTGGCAAAACAGCTCTGCAACCCACAGATCATAAACCCATCACTTTCGTTTGTCGCATAGCGTTTTGTATAGGGGTATTGAACTTTCGATAAGGCAGAAAGATTTGCCGTCAGCAATGCACTCTTTGCTTTGACAACACGGTCCTCTCTCATGTATCGATGCGCCTGGTCCAAAAGGTACGGAAAATAGACCGGTGTCTTGGAAAGTTTGAGCGAGTAGTACTCTAAAGTCCTGAAGGCAAAGTGTCGATATTTAGGGTCGATTAATGCGCCGAGACTTAAGAGCAGGTCGACCATGACACCGACAGAGCCTGGGTATGAGCTGTCGCCAATCTCCGCCTCCGTCACGAATTCGCCTTTTGAAAAGTACCAGCGGCCATCTTCGTAGTAGTTGGTCAATGCCGTGTTGGCAAACTGCTGGGCAAGGATCAGATAGTGCTCGTTAAACGTCGTCTCGTACGCTTTTATCAAAGCACGTCCAAGATAGGCATAGTCTTCTAAAAATGCTTCGACTTTAGGGCTCTTGTGAATCAGGGTAGAGTGGTAAAGTTGACCGTTTACGAGCATGGTCGCCAGAAGTCTATCGAGATGAAGCGTGGCGTTTTCCATGTACTTCCCATCAATGTCTGCAAGGGTAAAGAGTGAGGTGATCATCATCGCATTCCAGGAGACCTGTACTTTTTTATCGATAAATGGATAGACCCGTTTTTGACGCAGACTCAGAAGCAGTGAAATGACATCTTCAAACCACTCGGGACGTTCATCGACACTAAGACGTAGGACATTATGACCTTCAAAGTTACCCTCTGGTGTAATCGAAAGTGCAGCAGTTATCGCTTTTATCTGTTCGTCGTTGTAACCCTTTTCATCGAGAAATGAACTGACTTCCTGATAGTCATAGACAAAATATTTCCCCTCTTCGCCTTCCGTGTCCGCATCACTGGCTGAATAGAAGAGATGATCTTCTGCCATTGTCTTTACCATAAAGTCCGCACTCTCTTTTGCCGTGACCAGGAAACGGTCGTCGCCAAACTGTAAAGCAGCCTTGGTGTAGAGCTCTATGAGAAGTCCGTTGTCGTAGGTCATCTTTTCAAAGTGGGGGACTAACCACTGCTGGTCGGTCGAATAGCGGCAAAACCCGCCTTCGACCAGGTCATACATGCCGCCGAGATGCATCTGCTCCAGAGTAAAACGGACCATCTCTTTTGTTGCATCATCGTTGTTGATAAGGGCAAAATTTAGAAGGGCTGTCAGCGTTGAGACATGGGGGAATTTCGGTGCGACGGAAAAGCCGCCGTACTCTTTTTCAAAGTTGTGGCCTGCCTGTTTGACAAAGGTGTCGACAATAAGGAGCTGCAGGTCTTTAGCCTCTGCAGGTTTGTCTGAGGGTCTAAGATAGGACTGGATCTCATCTGCATTTTGGAAAAGCTTTTCGTCGCGTTCAGCGACCTTGGGAGCGATGATCTCGATGAGTTCCAGGAAACCCATCATCTTCTCCTGAGGCTTGGGCGGGATGTAGGTACCGGCATAAAAAGGTTTGTTTTCCGGTGTACAAAAGATCGAGGTCGGCCAACCGGCGGCACGGCGGTTGAGCAGCATATGTACCTCCTGGTAGTGCTTGTCAATGTCAGGGCGTTCTTCTTTGTCGACCTTGATGGCGACAAAATGGGCATTCAGATAGGCAGCGATCTCTTCATTCTCAAAAACCTCATGTTCCATGACATGGCACCAGTGGCAGGAACTGTAGCCGATAGAGATGAAGATCGCTCTGTTCTCTTTTTTTGCTTTTTCAAATGCTTCGTCACACCATGGGTACCAGTCGACCGGGTTGTTTTTGTGCTGCTGCAGATAAGGAGAATCTTCTCTCTCTAGACGATTTGCCATTGATGTTTTCCTTGCTCTCGTAGGATTTAACTGTTTTTTTAGAGTAGGAAAATGTTGCTAGTTTTGCGCTTAAATCAGCAGTGTTTGCCAAAATAGGCGGTATGAAATTTAGAAGTGTCGGGATAAAGAGTCCGTAAAGAATAGATGATTATAATCAGAAAAAAAAGCGTAAATGAGTAACGTCTATCTTAAATCATTTTTATAGTAAAAAGAATTAGGTAAAACCGCAGTCGGATTATGATGTAATTATGCGCAGTATTATTGATCGTTATGGTCATATTGATATACAGAACAAAAATAGGCATTCTTAAGCCTAATTATCGGTTTTTTCATCAATTATTATTAAAGTTGAGGCAAAATACCATTCACAAGGATAGATATGAACAGACTTATTACTTTACTTCTAATAACGATTTCTCTTTTCGCAGAGAGTAAGTTTTTAATGCCGGATGAGGCCTTTGTGCCATCGGCAAAAGTTGTCAATGGCAACAGTGTAGAAGCAACCATGAAGTTAGGTGATAAGATCTATATTTATCAAGATAAATTCGGGTTTTCTCTTAAAGGTGATTCCCCATTACAAATTGCAAAGACCGACACAGCCAATAGAGCAGTGGATCATGAAGGTGACAAGGTCTACCTCGAAGACGTTGTCTCAACGATCAGTTTTTCCAAAGCAGCCAATGCCGCTGCTAAAGAGACGGTTACTCTAGTTATGAAGTATCAGGGCTGCTCAGAAGCGGGGCTCTGCTATGAACCGTCCCAAAAAGAGTTTACCTTTGACATTGACACGGCAGCACTGCCTGTTGCCGGTGGTGAGATCTCTATGGCGACGCTTATGGGACAAGAAGAGACTGTCATAGAAGAGGGCGCAGATGTAAGCGGTGAGGATAACTTCGGAATGTCAGAGACGGATGAGATCGTTGCAGCACTCAAAGGCGGCTCTATCTGGTCGATTCTGGTCATCTTTTTCGGTATCGGTGTTGTCCTTTCACTGACACCGTGTATCTTTCCAATGATCCCTATCCTTTCGTCTATCATTGTCTCTCAGGGCGAAAATATCAGTGCTAAAAAAGGGTTTATGCTTTCAGTCGTCTATGTACTGGCAATGGCATTTGCCTACTCTATAGCGGGAGTTTTGGCAGGTATCTTTGGTGAAAACCTGCAGGTTTTGCTGCAAAATCAATGGGCAATCGGCGGATTTGCTTTAATGTTCGTTGCTCTGGCACTCTCCATGTTCGGCTTTTATGAGATCGGACTTCCGTCGTCTTGGCAGTCGAAACTTTCATCAGCTTCAGACAGTGCGAGCTCCAAAGGCGGCTTTGTAGGCGTTGCTATTATGGGCTTTTTATCAGCGCTTATTGTTGGGCCGTGTGTTGCACCCGGACTGGCTGGAGCACTGATCTACATCGGGCAGACAGGCAATGCGATGCTTGGCGGTGCAGCATTGTTTATTATGAGTATCGGTATGGGACTTCCACTCCTGCTGATCGGTGCGGGTGCCGGAAAGTTTATGCCTCGTCCTGGCGGTTGGATGGATAAACTGACCCATGTTTTTGGGGCAATTATGCTGGCAATCGCTATCTGGATGCTGAGTCGTATTCTGCCGGATACTGCAACGATGTTACTGTGGGCGATCTTCTTTATGTTCTCCGCTGTTTACATGGGCGCACTTGAGCCGTTAGAGGCGGGTAAACGTGGTTGGAATGCGATGATAAAGGCTATCGGTGTTCTCTTTATGATCTACGGCGCGCTGCTCTTCACCGGTGCCCTCAGCGGTTCGAAATCCATGTTTACGCCACTCGACCAGTTTGCTAACAAGTGTGCATCGATCGTTCCAGAGTCAGCACTGCCGCAAAAACGTGTATCTACGTTTCAGGTCATTCACTCAAATGCAGAACTAGACGCTATTTTGGAAAGCAACAAAGATAAAACAGTGATGCTGGATTTTGCGGCAGAGTGGTGTAGCTCTTGCAAAGAGATGGAACACATCACATTTGCGGATGCGGATGTCAAAGCCAAGATGTCAGAGTTTGTGCTGGTGCAGGCTGACGTTACAGACAACAGCGAAGATGAAAAAGCTTTGACAAAACGATTTGGTCTGTTCGGCCCTCCGGGCATTCTCTTTTTCAAAAATGGCGAAGAGGTCAAAAAAGCGCGTATTATCGGTTATCAACCGCCTGCAAAGTTTTTGGCACACCTGAACAAGTTATAAGATCGAGATGCGATTTTTCTTCTCTTTGTATCTATTAGGGCTTCTTGCAGTTTTTGCTGATCCTAATTGGGCCTCGAGTTATACCAGAGCTTTGCAAAAGGCAATTGAGCAAGAGAAGGGGATCATGATCCTGCTCTCGCAAGACAAGTGTGATGCTTGTTGGTATATGGAAAACATTGTCTTTGAGGATGATGAACTTGTACGTCAGATAGAAAAGAACTTTATACCGCTCTATCTTGATATCCATGATGATGATCTTCATGGACTTAAATTCACCGGCACACCGACACTTTATTTTTTGACAAATAAAGAAGAGACAATAAAACGGCTTGATGGTGTTTTTAATATTAAGGAGCTGACAGCAGCTTTACGTAAGATAGAAGAAAATGCAAAAGGCTTAGAATAGTCAATAACTGTAGGTATAGGTCACTTGCAGTTTACTCTCATAATGGTCATGAGCCTGATCTTCCGAACGACTGCCTTCGGCAAGTACGATCGCTTTGTCATTTAAGTCGTATTTCATCCCGACCGCCGCGGCATAATAGGCACCGATCTTGTTGAGCGGAACGCCAAAACCGTTTGTCCTTGTATATTCTTCCTGTACAAGTCCCATTTTAGCCCCATAAAAAAAATGTAGATCTTCATCTTCTGTGGTTAACAGATGCTTTGCGTAGAGCAGAGAATAGGTATTCGCTTTGCCAAATGCAGATTCATTCGTGATCTTTTTGACGTCCTGATCGATAAAAAAATCAGAGAAATCATTTTTCTGTTCTGCAGAGAGTGAAGAGGCTAATAACGATATAAATATAATTTTTTTCATCAATTCATTATAACTTAGCAAAAATTAATTAAATCTTTATCTACTATACTAATATAGTAATTATAGATTCAATACAAAGATGTGCATCTACATTGAGGTTTAGGTTTCCGTTTACACGATTAAAATGTGTATTGCCACGTGCGATCAGAAAAGAAGTTATATTTATGAACCCCCTTTTTACAGATAGAAGACGATCCCCACTCTGTAAAAAGTCTAGAAATTTTGCGTTGGCGGTGTGGTTAGAACTCTTGCAGCACAGCAATAACCCTGTTTTGCTCTTCCAATGTCATGTAAGCATGCAGCGGCAGCAGCAGCAGTTCGTCTGCCAATGTCTCAGAGACAGGGAAATCACCGATGCTATAGTCCATGAAAGAAAAGGCATCGTGCAGGTGAAGCGGCAGAATGAAAGGGACTTTGCATTGAATCTGCTCTTGTAGCAGTTTATTTGCAACTTTTTGGCGGTTAGGTACTCGGACAGGGTAATAGGCATAGTTGCTTTGGATGTCAAAGAGCGGAAGGGTCATAGAAGCGTTACTTAAGGCAGCCGTATATTGTCCGGCGACAGTCTGACGACGTTTGATTTCGTCGTCAAGGAAGGAAAGTTTATAATCGATCAGGGCAGCCTGCAGATCGTCCATGCACGCTTCGATGCCGACCGATCGGTACATGTGACCGTCTTTTCCTTGTGTACGCAATTCCCTTGCCTGAGCGCGGAGCGCATTGTCCTGAATAAAAAGAGCGGCCCCGTTTCCCAAGCCGTTAAGCGGCATGTCCGGGTGAAAAGAGGTCGTGGCCAGTTTGGAAAGCTGGCACGACTTTTTGCCTTTGTACTGCGAGCCGAAACTCTCTGCTGCATCTTCAATAACACAGAGGTCGTGCTGCAGTGACAGGGCATTGATGGTCTCCATATCGGCACAGTTTCCAAAAAGAGAGACTGGAATAATAAATTTGGTCCGCTCCGTGATAGCATCTTCCACCTGCTCAACGTCGAGTGTATAGTCGGTTTCATTGACATCGACAAAAATGATCTTGGCCCCCATAAAGAGTGATGCCTGTACTGCAATGCCGGAGCTTAAGGGTGATGTGATGATCTCATCACCGGCTTTTAATCCCAGGACCATAAAAAGCAGAACAAAGGCATTGAACTGGGTATTACAGACAATAGCATCTTCTGCACCGACATAGGCCGCAAGATCTTTTTCCAAACGGGTAATGTTTTTTCGACTGTGCGCGGAACCGTGGGTAATACTCTCTAACAAAAGACGGTCTATCGCCTCTTTGTGGTCTTCGTATTGTCGCTGTTGGGCGCTGAAATCAATGGTCATTATGGTCCTCTATAAGTTGGGCTACACGTTTTGAACTGCCGTGCTTAAGATAGTTGCGCAGTTGCAGCGCATCGGTAAAGAATTTCTCTCTGTCCATTGTCCTGTAGGCATGTAAAAGGTTCTCAACAGTGACCTCTGCCTGGATAAGTTCAGGATGAATAGCACGGTGCTGAAACTTCTCGAACATAATATTCCCAAGACCGATGTAGTCAAGGTTCAAAACCCTGCTTGCAATAAAATAGTCAAATGGTTTCGCGATGTAACTTAAGATGAACGGTGTACCGATAAGGGCGGCTTCGAGGGTTGCCGTGCCGCTGCAGATAAAGGCAAAGTCGCTCTCAAACAGTGTCCGGTGCGCTTCGTTGGTGATGACAAATCCTGTCACATCGCCGTAGACTTCGTCCATTTTGTCGTTAAAGTGTTCGGGAACGATCAGGACGGCCTCGCAGGCAAGCTCTTTTTGCAAGGCTCTGTAGTGCGGCATCAGTGCTTTGATCTCACTTTTACGGCTGCCGGGCATAAAGGCGATCTTGTTGCCGGTCGAGAGATGCTCTTTGCGCTCTGAGATCTCATCCAAAAGGGGGTGCCCGACATACTCTATAGGGGCATCTTTCGGATAGTAGGCCGGTTCAAAAGGCAAGATAGATGCGAGATGGTCGATGGTCTTGGCCAGGACAGGAATGCGTTTTTTCTTCCATGCCCATGCCTGCGGCAGGATGTAGTAGATGATCTCTTTTTCAGGGTACTGCTTTTTGATCTTTTTTGCCAAAGGGAGGTTGAAGCCGCTGGAGTCGATCAGAAGGACCTTGTCGACCTCCGGGACCAGTGCCAGCATCTTTTTGCTGAGCCCCAGAAAAAAAGGAAGTTTCTTGAGCGCATCGACGATGCCCATAATAGCCAGTGCCCTGAGATCGACTATGGGTTTTCCGAGGCTTTCGTCAAATACACCGACCAGTTCGACGTCGGTGGTAAACTCTTTGGTCAGTGCTTTGAGGTGGACGTTGGCCGAGTGTTCAAGTGCCGAGACTAATATTTTCATGAGCCGCCATCGCCTTCTGTTGTAAATTCTATATCGTAGCGTTCCTGCTGCTCATCGACATACTCGTTTAAAAACGTCGTTAACTGCTCGATCTCAAGATCAGTCAGTCCCATGGCAAAGGGGATCATCATCTCCTGGATCTGCTTGTCGGAGATCTCGTCTCGAAAACGTCTCAGTTTATAGGCCAAAAACCCTTTTGCGCGGTTGGCAAGAGCGGGGTAGGTGTTCATACCCTCGGCTTTTGTGCCGTGACAGCCGTTGCACCCTTTTTCAAAATAGAGGGTTTTTCCTGCTTTGTAATTTTCAGAGAAACCAAAAAGGCCTGTAAATAATACAAAAATAAGAACGAGAATGCGCAAGTTAAACCTTATGAAGAGCCATTTCTAATGACCTTAGAGGCGCCCTTATAGTATAATAAATCTTATTATAGCAAAAGAGAGTGTGTATGCTGATTACCAATGCCGTAGTTTGTGATGTAAATGGTGAACGTAGAGAAGATGTTCTGATAGAAAATGGAAAAATCGTTGCGGTTGGCGAGGGTCTGACAAGTGATGCCGTCATTGATGCCAAAGGCGCCTATCTGCTTCCGGGTCTTGTGGACACCAACGTCCGCCTCAAAGATGCCCATCTTAATGCTTCGACACTTGAAAAAGTGGCAACAGAAGCACAAAAAGGGGGCGTCACACGTCTGGTCCTGGCCCCGGACTGTACGCCCAGCATCAACGACACCATCGTACTTGAATTTGTTCAGGCGCACCAAAAGCGTGAAAGCCGTGTCGACCTCATGAGCATGATCGCTACGGTTGACGAAGACGAGCGTCTAAGCAACATCGCAATTCTTTTGAAAAACGGGGCAAAAGCACCGTACATGACCACCAAGGTCAGCAACAACACGGCATGCCGCATCGCCGAATATGTCAAGATGCACAAAAGCACGCTCTTTTGTAAAGCCCAGGACACCAGTCTCTCCTCCGTCGGTGTGATGGTCGAAGGCGCGGTTGCTACAAGTCTCGGACTGGTCGGGATCCCTCCTTTTGGAGAGGTCGTGCATGTGGCCCGTATGATCGAGATCGCCCGAAAATATGACATCTCTATTGTGTTCAAGAGCATCGCCTCTCCACGTTCTATCGAACTGATCACCAAGGCAAAAGAGGAGGGGGTCAAGGTCGCCTGTGAGGTGAGCCTTCACCACCTGATGCAGTGCGATGAAGCCTGTCACGACTTCAACACCACCGCAAAACTCAACCCGCCTCTTGCCGAAAAAGAGGCGATGTCCGCTCTTCAGGATGCTTTGAAAGCCGGTAAGATCGATAGCCTTACCCTGTTGCACGAACCGAACTCACCGGTCAACAAAGAGGTGGCCTTTGCCGAAGCGGCTTATGGTTGTGAAGCCCTGGCAGACGGCTACCCGCTCTACTATACCAAACTGGTTAAAAGCGGCATGATTTCACTTCCCGAACTGATCAGACTGGCGGTGCAAAATCCTGCCGAGTCCATAGGGCAGCGTGCCGGTGTCATCGCGGCAGGTCAAGAGGCCGATCTTGTTCTTTTTGATCCGACGCGCAGTGCTGTCGTGCAGAATACCCACTCTCTCTACGATAACGAAACTCTCTACGGTGCCTTGACACCATTAAAGGTATAGCGATGAAAAAACTTTTATTGGCACTCCTGCTTGCCACCGGCCTGTTCGCGGTTACCCATACGGCAAAAGTCGTCGAGACGCTAAACAGCGGCGGATACACCTACATCAATGTGCAAGAGGGGAGTGAAAATTACTGGATCGCGATGACAGAACGTTCGGTGACCAAAGGCGCGACCATATCGTTCAATGAGCAGGGCTGGATGCAGAACTTTCACTCCAAGACCCTAAACCGTACCTTTGACAAGATCCTTTTTGCGTCCGATGCCGCAACGGCTGCCGCAGTACAGGAACAACCGGTCAAGCCCGATGTCATGGGGTCTCAATATAAGCAGCACGACACCATTACCATTGCGGAACTCTTTGCGAACCGAGACCGCTATGTCGGACAGAAAGTGCGTGTTCGCGGTCTCGTGACCAAGACATCGGCGCAGATCATGAAAAAGAACTGGGTGCACCTTCAAGACGGCAGCTCGTTCAAAGGCCAAGATGACCTGGTCTTTACGACTACGATGAAGATGCCGGAAGATGGGAGCGTTATTATCGCTGAAGGTCTTCTTGCAAAAGACAAAGATTTTGGTTACGGCTATTTTTACCCGGTGATCATTGAATCATCAACATTTACCGGTAAGTGATCAATGCATTTTAATGTATAGGTCGAGCGAGAGGGCATGATGCAACAGATCACCTGGACAGCACTGCTGAATGAGACAAAACCGTTTCGCTCCAAGATCATCATCGCGCAGCTTGTCGCACTGTTGGCGGTCATCGTTTCCTTGCCGATACCGCTGCTTTTTCCTCTACTGATCGATCAGATCATTTTAAACAAACCGGCTGAGCTGGTGTACGTCATCCAAAGAGTGTTCGACCCGGCTCAGCCATACTACTACATTCTCATCATCCTGGCGGTCACGCTTTTTTTGCGTCTGCTCTACGTGGTGTTAAACGTTGTTCAGCTGCGTCTCTTTATCGGGCTTTCCAAAGCCATTGTCTTTACGGTCCGCAAACGTCTGTTGTCGCACCTCGAAAAAGTCTCAGTCTCGGAATACGAGGCACTCGGCGGCGGGGGTGTCAGTGCCAAGATGGTGACGGACATCGACACGGTTGATGCCTTTGTCGGTGTGAGTATCTCCAAGTTTGCAGTCTCTCTTTTCTCACTCTCCGGAATAGCCTTTATTCTGCTCTATATCAACTGGAAACTGGGTCTTATCATTCTCATCATCAATCCGGCGGTTCTCTTATTGACGGTCTTTTTGGGACGGCGGGTGCGTAAACTCAAGGCTACCGAAAACAAGAGAGTGGAGTCGTTTCAAAATGACCTGAGCGAAACACTCGACCTCTTTGTTCAGATCCGGGCCTTCAACCAGGAAAAACACTACATCAAGAAGATGATTGCCAATGCAAGAGCCATCAAAGAAGCATCGACGGCGTTTGGCTGGAAGAGTGAAGCCGCAGGACAGCTTTCGGGCTTTGTCTTTCTGTCCGGTTTTGAGTTTTTCCGTGCAACGGCGATGCTTATGGTGCTCTTTTCGGACCTTTCGCTGGGTGAGATGTTCGCTGTGCTTGGATACCTCTGGTTCATGGTGACACCGCTGCAGGACTTCTTACAGATCATCTTCTCGTACCAGAATGCCAACAGTGCGCTGGAGCGTCTAAACGCACTGCTGGCTCTGAAACAAGAGCCGCAGTATGCGCATAAACATAACCCGTTCAAAGAGCACGAGACCAACACGCTTCGTCTGGAAAATGTCTCTTTTTCATATGGCGAGAAAAAAGTGCTGCACAACATTTCGATGGAGATCCCCAAGGGCAAAACGGTTGCACTGCTGGGTTCGAGCGGCAGCGGCAAAAGTACCTTGGCCCAGATCATACTGGGACTGTATGCCAATGACGAGGGAATGGTCTATGTCGACGATATCCCAATCGATGAGATCGGACTGGACCAGCTTCGTGAACACATTGCGTTGGTCCTGCAGTCGCCGAGGATGTTTAACGACACCCTGCGTCAGAACCTCTCTTTGGGGCGGGATGTCGATGACGAGACACTCTATCAGGCCATCTCGGTTGCCCAGCTGGACACTGTTTTGGATAAACTGACCAAGGGCCTGGACACCATGATCGGAAAAGAGGGAATCCGTCTTTCCGGCGGTGAACGCCAACGGCTGGCAATCGCACGCATGCTGGTCCACCGTCCGAACCTGATCATTCTGGACGAGTCGACATCGGCTTTGGATGTGCATACCGAGAAAAATCTTTTTACCTCGTTGTGTGACTTTTTGGAAGGTAAGAGTATGTTGATCATTGCCCACCGTCTCAGCAGTGTTGAACATGCCGATTATATCTATGTCATGAAAGAAGGGCGTATTGTAGAATCGGGTACACCGAAAGAGCTGTTGATGCGAGAAGGCCACTATCATCAATTTGTCAAAGAGCAGCGATGAGATCCTCTTTTAAAGCGATGAAAGGGTTTTCAAACCCTCATTTGCAAACCTTGCTGCCGACATTTCTCAACCGCAACGTAAAAGCCCGATTTGTGCACCAGACCTTTGAGCTTGACGACGGCGATTTTCTGGATTTGGCATGGAAGCAGTTGCCTGGTCTGGATGCTCGTCCGATTATCATCATCTTTCACGGTCTTGAAGGCTCTGTGCACTCCCCCTATGCATTCAGAATGATGGAGGCTCTGGACAAAAACGGTTTTAATTCAGTGGTCATGCATTTTCGCGGCTGTTTTGGGGTGCAGAACCGTTTAGCCCGCGCGTATCACAGCGGCGAGACGGGTGATGCAAAGGCGTTTATTGCGTCGCTTCTGCATACCTATCCAGAACGTGCGTTGGGTGCAGTCGGGTATTCCCTCGGTGGCAATATGTTGATGAAACTCCAAGGTGAACTGGCGGAGAGATCACCTCTCTTCGCAGCTGTCAGTGTCTCGGCGCCACTTCGGTTGGAAAAAACGGCAGACCATATCAATAGGGGTGCGTCACGCTTTTATCAGAAGATCTTGATGGACGCTCTGAAAAATCGACTGCTTGAAAAGTTTGAAACACATGATTATGAGAGGATCATCGGTCTTAGAAAGGAAGATATTCCGGTACTAAAGAGTTTTTGGGAATATGACGATCTTTTTACCGGACCAATCCACGGGTTTAAAGATGCAGAGGAATATTACGACCGTTCAAGCGCACAGCCTTACCTTCAATATATTATAAAACCGGCTCTTATCATTCATGCCGAAGACGACCCCTTTATGCCGGTAAGTGTATTGCCGGATACAGCGATGTTGCCGTCAAATATTTTAGTCGAAGTCAGTGAACACGGCGGTCATGTGGGGTTTGTCGGCGGTACAATATTGAAACCCCATTATTGGCTGGAAGAGCGAATAGTAGGCTTTATGAAGGCGAATCTTCGATAATTACGGGTTATAAGTATCCTGTCAATTAAAAATGTTTATAATAGTTGTAAATGAGAGCGCAAACTATTTGCATGTATCGAACTAAGGTGTTGACTCTAAAAGGCTGTTTTTGAAGTATATTTATCCAGTAGTTATTTTAATAATATCTGTTTTATTCCTGTTTTTGGAAGGCCGATTTGTTCCAGAAGATGTGAATATCAATTATTTTGGATTGGCAGTCTACAGCAGTATCACTGTCATCATGATGTTAGCACTCTTCATTGTGCAGAAGATCATTAACATTAAAGAGGTCTATTATTATCTTCTAGGTGGATTTACACTGGTCTATATATCACTTTTTATGAGTGCTGTAGACACTCTGTATGCCTATCCGACAGAACATTTGGTGACCTTGGCAGATGTGTTTCGTTTAGCCGGTTTCGGTTTTGTCATCGTTGCCATTATAAAATGGATCAAACATGACGAAGAGATCAAAGTAAAACTGCTTGAGCTGGCCAGTATCGACGATCTTACGGGCATTATGAACCGACGTGTCTTTGATATTGAGTTCAAACGTGATTTTGCGAATGCCAAACGTTACAACAAAGCCCTTTCTCTTGTGACAATAGATCTTGACAACTTCAAGGCTATCAATGACAAACATGGTCATTTCTTTGGTGACCTGGTGTTGAAGATGTTTGCAAAAGAGGTGACCTCACTTCTTCGCGAAGGTGATATATTCAGTCGTTGGGGCGGTGACGAGTTTTGTGTTATTCTGCCTGAGACAAGCGGTGTCAATGCCATGAAAGTAGCCGAAAAGATCCGTTTTGCGGTGAAGAACATCCATGTCAAAACAGACAAAGCTCCGATCTATTTTACGGTGAGTCTCGGTGTAACAGAGTTTCATAGAGAAGACAAAGATGCTATGATCATGATCGACCGTGCGGACAAAGCATTGTATGATGCGAAAGAAGCAGGACGCGATAAAACGGTCCCGCGTTAAAAACCTTCTCCTCTAAAAAGGAGCAAGGGCAGGTTACCCTAAAAGACGCTGGAGTTTCTAAACTCAGAGATCTCAGATTCAACCATTTCGTTGATCATAATGGTATAGATCTCTTCAAGCAGGTTTGGCGACATCCCTAATGTCAAGGCTTTGTGACGTACTTTTGCCATGATTTCATTAATACGCTCCGGGGCTTTGACTTCATCTATGGTATTTTTAAATCTTGCGGCCTGTTTGATGTAGCTGTTACGGGCTCCAATAAGTTCAACGATCTGATCATCCAGTTTATCGATCTCAGTACGGACCTCTTCTAATGTCTTACACTCTTTTAATTCCATGATTTTCGCCTTGAATATAGTTGTCACATTATAGTGTTTATGGGTAAATAGTAGCTCAAATGAGCTGAAAATTGAGGTTAATGTCTGAGGATGATCTGTGCACTGCCTTGGAGCAGCACCACCGTTGTTGAATCATCTTGTGCTGCCTTTGAAATGGAGATCTGCGTATTGTCGGATGTCTTTTCAAGACGATCGCCTTTATAGACAGTGTAGTTTCTGTCGGGCACCATCTCTATGACCGTCACAGCCTTGGAAACCGAGCCTGTCTCTTCGGCCGTATCCCCACAACCCAGAAACAGCACAAGGGTTAAAAGCGTCAATATATATTTCATCATCTCTCCTAAAATTCTATGCCGTCATCCGGGACGTACGTGATGATCTCTACACTCTCTTCAGTCTCGCTGGTCGATATGATGTTCTCTTCACCGACAATGTCGTAGAAGTAAGCGAGAATAATGTCTTTAAGATAACGTATAAACGTGTTCCACCAGCTCTCATCTTCTTGTGTCGGTGCGGTTAGATTACCATCGAGCGGTATTGTGATGGTGTCACATCGTCTGTCATCAATACCATTTGGAAATGGATTCTCGGCGCACGAGACATAGGGATAGTCATTCGAAAGCAGAGCACTCTTGTAGATCACTTCGGGCGTCTCGAGTCCAAGTGACAAGGGGCCTTTGAAGATCTTATTAAAGAGATTGAAGCGCAGTTGGTCTGACTCAAAGAGTTTAAAGCCGTGTGTTGCATCGTTCAGGTAACCGTAAAAATGCGCTATGGTGTCATCGAAGTCCATAGCCCTTGGATACGGCGGTGCCTGAAAGAGCCATTGATGATTGCCGTCGATGGTCTTGATACTGTCAAAAAGAATATTAAAGGGTTCGTTTTGTGCAGCAAGGTACTGATACTCTGCTGCGGAACCTGCACGGCTTATCAGTATATTGAGCTGTTGGGCTGAAAGTAGACTCAGCTTGCTTAAGACAACTGCATTGTAAAGGACATGGTACATCTGCGGGTTAAGCTCACCGTTCATGTTGAGTCCCATCTCCACCTTGACACGTTCAGCGATGTCATTGATGAGCAGCAGGTGCTTGTCGCTCTGGTCCATCCCAAACTGCTCATTAAGCGAGGCTTCACTGACATCGAGTTCTTTAACAGTAATGACCTCAAGGGCGGCTACACCGATAAGATCGATGACCTCAAGTCCAAGCCCGTCTGAGAGCCCTTTGACATCGCTTTTGAGTCCGGACAAAAGTGTAAAATCAACCTTCTCCTGAACGTCATCAAGAAAGGAGAGTTCTGATTTGACCTGCTCAGAGATGTCACAACTTCCTTCGATAACCTGGGACGCCAAGGTCGTAG
>JBFEJN010000016.1:0-39235 GCA_041553195.1 Sulfurimonadaceae bacterium | reverse complement strand
CTATAATGCAGCAGCAAGTTTCTATAAGGCAGGGCAGTATGACCGAGCACTTGAACGCTATCAATATATTCGTTCAAACGACCCGGTATTTAAATCGACACTCTATTTTAACATGGGCAACTGTTATGTACGACTGCAGGAGTTTGTGAAAGCCCGTGAGATGTTCGTCAAATCCTTGCAGCTGCACTACAGTAAAGAGGCCGATGAAAACCTGCGTTTTATTATGAAAGCCGAAGAACAGGAACACCTGCTCACTGGCCGTCAAGAGGGAAAAAAACGGGCACAGGATGACCAGACTGAGAGCAAGGCTGAGAACGGCAAGAAAAAAGAGGGCGGCAGCTCCAACCAAAACAGTGATGCAGATGCATCAAAAGGTGCCGGGGGTAAAAAGATGGAAGCAGATGAACGCCTCTCGTTCTCGGGTGGAAAATCACGACTCTCATCACGGCAATATGAACTTATCAATGAAAGGAGTGTACATGAGACAAAGCCTTGGTAGTTTTCTAGGGGCAATACTCTTGGTTGTGAGCACGTTGATGTATGGAGCTGAGCCCTATACCTGGAGCCTTAACATCAACAAAAACCGTGCTTATGTCAATGAAGCGATCGCTCTTGAGTACACCTGTGATTTTGAAGATGCTGCCTACCTGCATGTTATTGAGTTGAACATTGTCGGAGAGGATGATCGGTATCGGCTTCTTTCGCTTGGGGAAGCTGAAACGATCAAAGATGGCAAACGCCGCAATGTTTACCGCTATGTCCTGTTTCCGAAAAAAGCGGGAGAACAAACATTTGCATTTAAGGTCTTAATGCGCAAAACGACCAAAGCCTCTATTGAAAACTCCGTTATAGGGCGCGATAATGTTCAGGGGTATGCGTTTGTAGATCATACGATGGACCTTCCGCCGGTACATTTAGAGGTACTGGATCATAAAGAGAAGATGACAGGACGATTTGCCTTGCGTGTTGAGCTGGATAAAGCGAACGTCAAGGCGTATGAACCGGTGCACCTTGATGTCCATCTTAAGGGAGAAGGGGACTTTGACCAGATGCAGGACATAGTCTTGAATATTGAGGGTGTCACGATCTTCAGCGAAGTGGGTGAAAAGCGCTACAACTTGACGCCAGAAGGGTTTAAAGGGGAGTGGGAGCAGAAGTTTTCGCTGGTCGCTAAAGAGGACTTTACGATCGAGCCGATCCAACTGGCCTATTTTGATGTTGATAAACAGGAACGAACCGTCCTTCGCTCGGAGCGCTTTGAGATTAAGGTCGATGAAGGGTATAAAAGAGAAGAACTGTTGGATGATGTCGCGAGTGAAGTCGATGCACCCCGGTGGTCCTGGTCTTATCTGAACTACCTCTTCACCTTTATAGCCGGTGTGCTGTTGGGGCGGTACTCTTTACGCCTTAAAGGGGAACAAAAAACTCCGAACGGTATTGTGGAGGAAATAGCTGTTAGCAGCTCCGTCAACATGGCATTGGCCAAGTTGGTCATGACCGGCGATAGACGGTTTACAGGGCTTATCGAAAAATACGAGAAACTCGGTTCAAAAGCCACGTTAAGCGGGCTGAAAAAAGAGCTTATGGACATTTTAAAAAGTGATTAAACTCATCAGGGTACAATAAGTTAACTATAAAGGGTAGCGATGTTTACGAAAATCGAAGCGATAAAAAATGAAGTGGCCAAGGTGGTTGTCGGTCATGAAAAGATGATCGATGGTCTTTTGATCGGACTGCTTTGCGAAGGGCATATTCTGATCGAGGGTATCCCCGGTCTGGCAAAAACGACAACGGTCAATGCCCTGGCAAAAAGTCTTGGTCTCGGGTTTAAACGGGTGCAGTTTACTCCGGACCTTCTCCCTTCGGACATCCTGGGGGCTGAGATCTATGATCCGCAGCACAACGCCTTCAAGATCAAACACGGCCCGGTCTTTACCAACCTCTTGCTGGCCGATGAGATCAACCGTGCACCGGCCAAAGTACAGTCGGCACTGCTTGAGGTGATGCAGGAACATCAGGTGACCATTGGTGATGAAAGCTTTCAGTTGGAGCTGCCGTTCTTTGTTATGGCGACACAGAACCCGGTGGAACAAGAGGGTGTGTATCAACTTCCCGAAGCACAGTTGGACCGTTTTATGATGAAACTGGTCGTAGGCTACAACACCAAAGAAGAAGAACTTGCGATCGCACGACGCGTTGCCAATGGGGTCACTCAGCAGATCGAGGCGGTGGTGACACACGATGAACTGCTGGCCATGAAAGCGCATGTCAAAGCGATTCACATCGATGAAGAGATCGAACGCTATATGATCGAGCTGGTCGCAGCATCCCGCGATCTTGCCGCTTACGGCCTCGAAGAGATCGAGGAGTATGTACAGTTCGGTGCCTCTCCCCGCGTCAGCATCGACATGTTCAAAGCGGTCAAAGCGATGGCCTTTCTGCGCGGCAAAGACTTTGTGACACCGGTGGATGTCGCCTATGTGGCCAAAGAGTTAATGCGTCACCGTATCGTCCTTTCGTATGAAGCGGAAGCAGAGGGGATCACTACGGATGAGCTGATCGCCAAGATCCTCGAAGCGGTTCCGATCCCTTAGGGCTGAATGATGTCAAACATAAGCAAGATCCTTGTCCGGGCCCGCCGTCAGGTTTTCAGTGAGATGATCGGTAATAACCCCTCTATCTTTCACGGAGAGGGGTACGATTTTATCGAACTGCGTGAGTATATGCCGGGTGACGACATCCGCCATATCGACTGGAACATCACGGCAAAGATGCAAAAACCCTATATCAAGATCTTTAAAGAGGAGCGTGAACTCAACATCGTCATCGCTTCGATGCTTAACGGCAGTGTCCATTTCGGCGCTAAAAAGTTCAAACAGGAACTCATCGCGGAGATCGTCGCCAACCTCTCATACGCAATCTTGCACAATGGGGACCTGCTCAGTACGCATATTTACGCCGACAGACTCTACAGCGAGAGCAAACCGACCAAGAAGGTCTCATCGATCCGTAAAAGTGTGGAGGAGATCCTGGGGTTTGACCCTATTAACAAAGTGGCGGACTACAAGATGCTGGCCGAGTCGCTCTACAAACGGGTACGCCGCCGTTCGCTTATTTTGGTGGTCGGTGACTTTTTTGAACTGCCTGATTTTAAACTCCTGGCAAAAAAACATGAGGTGATCGCCATTATCGTACGCGACAGGCTCGAGGAGAAACCGCCGGTTATGGGGTTTGCATCACTTCGTGACCCGGAGACGGGCGAGCAGCTTGAGGGCGACTACTCACAAAAGAGTGTCGATGCGTATGCCAAGAAAGTGCACGAGCATGACCGGGCGCTCTACAGCCAGTTACGCAGAGACGGCGTACGGTTTACCAAGATCTATACCGACGACAACAGTGCCATCGGGCTGCGACGTCTCTTTGAAGGCCGAATATGACGCCCAGCTCGTACGACATCCCGTTACACGACATCAAACCGCTGATGGAGGTGCCTGACAGCTCTTTTACGCTGTTAATGCTGATTGTCGGGGTGGTGGCCGTATTACTGCTGGGTGCGATCTTTTTGTTGTACCGGTTTTTGAGAGACCGCAAATCGCTCAATCTGCGAAAAGTCCACTACAGGCAGCTCAAAGCGATCGACTTTTCAGACCCCAAACGGGCCGCTTACAGTATAACCGAACATGGCCGTCTCTTTGCCAATGATTCCGAACGTCTCAATGAAGCGTATAACAATCTGGTGGCACGTCTCGAAGCCTATAAATACAAAAAAATGGTCCAACCCATCGATGCCGAGAGTATGAGCTATTACAAGATCTATCTCGAGATGATCGATGTCTAACGTCCCGGGCAAAAGTGATGTTTGAAGGTCTCTATTTTGAGCACCCGAAGTTTTTTACGTTTATCGTCGTCTATATCGCCTGCGAAGCCTATTGTAAACTCCGTTCTTGCGCACTCTACTTTCCTAATACAACCCGGTTTACACAGGAGACAGTAGGGGTTTCAATACTGATGTGGGTATTGAAGTGGCTCAGTATCGTCCTGTTGATCATCGCCTTCATGTCCCCGGTCAAAGATGACCAACTGGCGCTTGACCCCGGCGAAGGGTATGGTATTGCACTGGCTATTGATGCGAGTGCGTCAATGCAGACCAAAAATTTTGACACTGCTGCAGCAGAAATGAGCCGCTTTGATGTGGTTCAAAAGATCGCAGCTGCTTTTGCCCTCGCGCGCAAGGATGACAAACTTGGTCTGGTCGTCTTTGGCGATGATGCGTTCATCGTGTCGCCTCTGACCTTTGATAAAAAGGTATTCGCACAGGTAGTAGGGCATCTTAAACCCGGCGTTGCGGGCAGATCCACCGCGATCTATGCGGCAGTGGCGCAGGCTGTCAATCTTCTCAAAGATTCCAAAGCCAAAAGCAAGATCGCGATCCTGCTCAGCGACGGCCACAACACCGCTGGCGGGCAGATCCCCCTGGCGGCTGCACTGGCACTGGCGAAAAAAGAGAGGGTCCGGTTCTATACGATCGGTATCGGCGGCGATACCGAGTACGATGCACCGCTCTTGCGCTATATTGCCAAAGAGAGCGGCGGAAAAAGCTTTGCCGCCGTCAGCACCGATGAGCTGCAGGAAGTCTATCGCGAAATAGACATTCTGGAGAAGTCAGAGATCGAGCATTTCGACTATACCTTTAAAACACACCTCTATGTCTATCCGCTTTTTTTAGCCTTTTTTACCCTGCTTATCTATGTCTATCTGCGTAATAGACGGGGGTGGCTATGACGTTCTTGCACCCTGAATTCATCTACCTGATGCTGCCTGTTCTGTTTATTTTGTTTGGATTGCTGTTGACACAGCGTGCGCCTCAGGAACAGTTCTTCTCATTGGATGCTCTTGCGAAACTGCGGGTCGACACCAACCGGCTCTCGGCAAAAGTCAGAAATGTTTTTTACTTTTTGATGTTTGTCTTTATCATCCTTGCCTTGGCTGACCCGGTGATAGAGGGTGGACGTGCCAAAGTGAAGGCTGAAGATGGAGCGCTTTATATTGCGTTCGACGTCAGTAGGTCGATGTTGTGCGAGGATGTTTATCCAAACCGTTTGTCGTCTGCCAAACAGCAGGTATTGGCGCTTTTAAACAGCAGTACCTCTGCAGAGATCGGTCTGCTTGCCTTTGCACAAAACAGTTATCTGGTCGCACCACCGACCCGTGATCATGCGCTTTTGCATTTTCTGTTTAAACCCTTGGACAACGGCACGGTCAGTGCACAGGGGACCAATATATTGACACTGCTTAAAGCGGTCGACCGACTGGGGAAAGAAGGGGCAGAAAAGCGGGCCTTGATAGTCACTGACGGGGGTGATAATCCGGATTTTAGCCAAGAGATCGCATATGCCAAGAAGCATCGCATTAGAGTCTATACGCTGGGGGTCGGCACAGCAGAAGGTGCCAAGATTCCAGAGGCAGGAGGAGGTCATGTCTTATCCAACGGCAAGCCGGTCATCAGCCGATTGAATTCTGGTTTGAACACATTGGCAGAAGCGAGTGGCGGCAAAGCGGTAGCGGCTGACAGCATGCGCACTTTATTAGGAAAAAGCAGTGCTGACGGGTCGGAAGCAGAAGCGAAAGCTATCTATTACCATCTCTTTATTCTGCCGGTCGGCTTTGCGATGCTCATGCTTATACTCGCAACAAGCTCATTTTCCCGGGGTGAAAAATATTACCTGCCGACATTGATGGTTATGGGTCTGTTGCTGCTTCAACCTGAACCATTGAGGGCAGGACTTTTTGATTATAAACGTCTGGATGAGGCGAAGAGCGCCTATCTAAACGAAGCCTATTCAAAAAGCAGCAGTGTCTATCATCAATATGCACTGGAAAACGAAAATCGAGAGGCGATCTATAATGCTGCCAACGGGTATTACAGGGCGGGCCGCTATATAGAGGCGGCCGGGCTTTATGAATCGATTCGCTTTGTGGAAGCCGAGAAAAATCATCAGTTGTATCACAACCTCGGGAATGCTTTGGCCAGGCTGGGCAGTACCGACGAGCTTAAAAAGGCGGTGACAGCGTATCAAAAAGCGTTGCAGTTTGGAGATGATCAGGCAACCAGAGAGAACCTTGAACAGGTCGAAGAAGCATTGCAAAAGCGCGAAGATGAGCGCCGATATCGACCGGAGCCAACGTCTCCTTTAGCCGCAGGTCTAAAAAATGCTGATGGCAGTCCAAACAGCGGTAGCCAAAAACAGATGCAGGCGTCTGTAGGTCTGAACGATGCCGAAGTCGGTATGAGTGACAGAGAGGCTGATAAATGGTTCAGACGCTTAAATCAGCATCAAAGTGCAATGCTCACAAAGATAGAGGTGGAGAATCCGGAGGAGGGGAACGAACATGAAAAACCTTGGTAATATGATCGTTCTGCTTCTCTTTGCAGTTGCTGTGCAAGCGAGCGTAACCGCCAGTATCGATAAAAGCAGGGTACAAAAAGGCGGAAGTGCGACGTTGACCCTCGCAGTTTCGGGCGAAAGACATACCGAACCGCAGATCACGACACTCTGCAATACCAGACAGATAGAGAGAGAACATAGGCGACAGCTTGACTCTTCTGAGGGGATGTTCCGTGAGGTTGACCTCTACAGCTACCGATTTGTAGTTAATTCTGATTGTCTGATCAACCCGATCCTTGTCGAAGTGGAAGGCATAGAACACTATACGCCTTTTTTTGAGATAGAGGTAGGAGAGACGCTGCCCGAACGTGCTGAAGATACGGTCGTTCTTTTGAACAGCAGTACCATAACACCGTATGTCGGTGAGTCATTTGACCTCGAGATCACCTTACAATACCCCAGTACCCTTGCTATACGCGACGTGCACTTTGTACCTCCCGTGTTGAAGGATCTCTGGGTCAAAAAAGTCTATGACATTCCGCCCTACAGAGAGGGCATATATAGTGTTGCGAAACATCTCTATCGTGTGACACCGCAAAAAGCAGGGCTATTACATATTGATCCTGTTGAGGTACAGATCGCCAACGATGAACAGGATCAGGATGCCTGGGGGAATCCAAAAACAACGCGTTCCTGGGAAAGCCGCTATTCGAAAGCACTCGATCTGGATGTTAGAGCTGTTCCACCGGGAGTCCAGGTCGTAGGTGATTTTACAATAGAGATGAACGTTGATGTCACAAAGGCCGAAGCCGACATGCCGCTAAAAGCAGAGCTTGTCGTTCAAGGGCGCGGGAATTTTGAAGATATACGTTTAGTCCTTCCTGCCATTGATGGTGTGCAGATCATTGCAGAAGAACCGTTGCTGGAAAATGTCGATGAAGAGGGTCAGGAACGCTGGCGTCAGCGCCTTGCTTTTGTGAGTGGCAACAGTTTCGTGATCCCCTCTGTAAGACTGGAGTATTTTGATCTTAAAGAGAAAGGTGTCAAACGTATTCATACGGAAGCGGTCGCAGTCACTTTCCTTGGGCGGAAGGAGAAAACGAAAGAGGATCCAGAAGAGGGGCCTATGGCCTTGACGACGTTATGGGGAATTGGCACTTTTGCCATAATACTCCTTCTTTCCATGCTCTTCGGGGTGTATTACCGTAAAACAACGGCAAAAAGATATGCCTGTACCCATAACTATAAAGAAGCCCTGCAGCTGCTTTTACGTCATAAAGATGAAGAAGGTGTCAATGAAATGGTCGAATCGCTTGAACGCCATATCTATGGCAGGGGTAGAGAAAGTGTAGATCTGAAAAAACTCAAAGCGCTCTGCAAAAAGCATGCGCAGTAGCGAGAATGTCTACGAAAAGATCTCGCCGAGTTTGTTGCCTTTGTGCATCTTGTCGCTTACCTTCTCCCAGTCATCACTTTTGATCTCTTTTTTAAACTGTTCGAGTTCCGCCTGAAAAACTTCGATTGCATCGAGTAGGTTCCCTTTGTTCTGCTTAAAGATATCTTCCCACATATGCGGCGATGATTTGGCCAGACGGCTCATGGAGCGGAAACCGCCGGCTGCCATCGCAAGAATGTTGTATTTGTCCTCCTGGGCCAAAACAGAGTTGGCGATGGAAAAGGAGACGACGTGCGGCATATGACTGATGAAGGCAGCATGACGGTCATGTTCGTGGGCATGCATATAACTCAAACGCATATGGATACCCGAGAAGAGCCGTACGGCTGTCTCCTGTTGTAAGGTGCCGGACTCTTCGAGGTCACATAAAACGACCACCTGGTCTTTGTATAGCCCTTCGAATGCAGCGGTCGGTCCGCTGTACTCGGTACCGGTCATCGGGTGTGCGGCAACCAGGTTGTGGCGGATACGAGGAGGGACAGCCTTGACGATGATCTCTTTGGTACTGCCGAGGTCGATGACGGTGGTGGTCTCGTTGATCTTGCCTTCGAGTGCTTGCAACATCGCTATGACGCCGTTGACAGGAATGGCGAGTACGATCACATCAAGTGTGCAGAGCTCGTCAAATTCGATGATCTTTTCGACCAGGTTGAGACGAAGGGCTTCAGTTTGATGGTCGACATTGTGGTCGAGTCCGTAGATGTTGGAGATGAAGGCGAGTTTTCGCAGACTCAGTGCGAGCGAACCACCCATCAATCCTAATCCGACAATACCGATTTTCATGGCAAACCTCTATCTTTATTAATATACGAAAGTGTCAAAAAGACCACTGTAAATAGACACAAAGAAACAGTATCGATTATAGAGGGGTCTGTTCGTGTGCAATCATAACGGAAAGCTCTGTACAATTCTCTTAGAAATCCGTAATTCATGGTGGGTATTTACCCAGTATTAATGCTTCTGTTGTTAAAATCACAGCCTAAAATTGTAGATGAGTGTTTCTAAAAAGTTATGTCTTGGGACAAGTTTTTTAGAGATACTGACGAAAGATATGGATGAAGCTTCTTAAAGCCGCCTCGGCGCTCTTATTATCAATGCCAATGTTTGCTGCCACAATCACCGACATCAAGTTTGTCGGTATGGTTCACATATCAGAGTCTATCGCCAAGAGTATGCTTAAAGTCGAAGTCGGTAACGAACTCGACGCTGAACTTCTTGACGAGACCATTAAGACTTTTTTCAAACAGGGTTATTTCACCGACATATGGGCCGATGAAGAGAATGGCATCTTAACCTTTCATTTTGTTGAAAAACCGATCGTCTCCAAGATCAAGATGAGCGGTTGGAAAGAGAGTGATAAAGAGGTACAAGAGTCACTTTTACAGATCAAAAAAGGCGCACTTTACGATGAAAAGCGTCTGGAAGATGCTAAAAAGCGTATCATCGCCGCACTTTCACAAGAAGGTAAGATAGATTCAGTTGTCGAAATTGAGACTGAATACCTCGACAATGGCAGTGTTGCGGTCGAGTTCAAAGTGAATGAAGGCGAGACTATTATTATTGAGGAGATGCAGTACTCCGGCAATGAAGGCTTGGACACTGATCTGTTTGAAGCTCAGATAGCTAATAAAGCGCATCAACCTGTCGGCTGGTTCTGGGGTCGTAATGACGGAAAGATGCAGCTTGCCGAACTGGGGTATGATCCTCTTCGTATCCGTGATGTCTACATGCAGTACGGTTACCTTGATGCCAAGATCGACGAGCCGTTCGTCCGCGTGGACTTTGATTCGTATACCGCGCAGATGAGCTATCAGTTCAGTGAAGGGGACGTTTATCGTGTCAGCGGGATCGTTCTTTCACAGAGCAAGCAGGTGATTGACGAGCAGATCTTGCGCGATGTGGTCCGTCTTGAACTTCAGGAACCTTTTAACATCAAGACCTTTCGCGAAGATGCAGACCGCATTAAGACCGCGATTGCCGATCTTGGTTACGCCTTTGTCCAGGTCGTTCCCGATCTGAGAAAAGACAAAGATAATAAAACCGTTGAGGTCGTTTTCCGTATTATGCCGGGTGAAAAGGTCTATATCAGAAATGTGGTCATTTCGGGCAATGGTCGTACGCTTGACCGTATTATCCGTCGTGAACTCTACCTTGGACCGGGTGAACGTTACAACCTGACCGACCTGCGTGATTCCAAAAATGCCTTGGGCCGTACCGGGTTTTTCGAGAGCTCAACAATCGAAGAGAAACGTATCGATGACAAGACAATGGATCTGATCGTCAAAGTCAAAGAAGCACCGACCGGAAACGTTCAACTCGGTGGTGGATACGGCTCTTACGGCGGTATCTTGCTGAGTATCGGTGTGAACGACCGTAATATTTTTGGTTCGGGAATCAATGTCGGTGTCAAACTTGAACACTCTCAACGTACGCAGAACTACTCGTTCAATATTTCAAACCCGCGTCTCAATGACAGTGATTTCAGCGGTAATTTCTCGATCTATAAATCGATTTATGAATACAATGACTACACGGTTAATTCAGACGGTATCAGCATGGGAATCGGTCACCGTTTTACCCGTTTTATTACGGGCTATCTCGGTTACAACTATGCCAATGTAAGTTATGAGGACATCGATCCGCAATACTTTGTGCTCAATCCGCAGCTGGTTCAGTATTTTGAGAGTTATAACAAAAGTTCTGTAACGGTAAGTGCAAGCTATGATGACACAGATGATTACTACTTACCGCGCTCGGGTTGGGCAATCTCGCAGTCGTTCGAAAAAGCAGGTATCGGGGCAGATGCGAATTTCTTCAAAAGCCGTTCGACGTTGAACAAGTATAATGGACTTGAACCTTATCTCGGTTTTGATGCGATCTTTCGTTGGAAAAACCGCTATTTTGCAGCAGCAGACACAGGGTTCTTGCCTCAAGCTGAAGGCTTCTATATGGGTGGCCTCGGTTCGGTTCGCGGTTACGAGTCCTACTCTTTACCGTATATCATCGACGGAAACGGTGATGCAGTCCGTGTGTCGGCAACACAAACAGCATCCAGTAACATCGAGATGAGCTTTCCGCTGGTACCAAAGGCGAAAATGCGTTTCTCTCTCTTTTACGACATTGGCTGGATACGAACCGGTCGTCCTGAGCTTGGAAACGTTCCTGACATGTTCCGTATGGGTTACGGTGCCGGTCTGGAGTGGTTCTCACCGGTGGGGCCGCTGCAGTTGGTCTTTGCCAACCCGGTCAATCCGGACACAAACGACAAGATATCCCACTTTGAATTTACTATCGGACAGCGTTTTTAACGATCAACGACTGTCTGAGGCAGATATCTTCGCTGCCTGAACCAAGAGGTTTACAATGTCATCCTGACACGGTAAAGAGTACCCTTACTTGATTCTGAACTCAACCTCTATCTCATTTGTGCTGATACTGTTAACACTCTCTTGCGGCAAGTATGGTGATACTTTTTCAGAGTAGATAATCAACCTGCCATCTTCTATCCCAAGTTCAAAATCGATCATAGCAGGGTGGTGTGCAAGGAGTGCGTCGGAGAGAGCCAGGATACTGGTGAGTTGTCTAATGGTTTCAACGGAAGGAAGCAGTGATGCATACTCTGTGACATAATTTTTCTTGACACCTTTACCGAGTTGGAAAAGTACCAGAATAGAGATGAGGGCTATTTCCCGGTGTGTATAGCCGTATTCCAATGCTGTTAAGCTTAGGTAGTGGCTGTGGTTCTGAAATGAATAGAAGTGGTGAGAGGCACCGATCTTGGCCAGTTTTGCTGCAATCAACAATGATTTTTCATACTCTTGGTCAAGGGAAAGTTCATTCTGCAACAGGGTAAAAAGTCGTTGTGCCAATTTGACACGCAGATTGCGCTGTTTTGCATTATGCGAATGCTGGTCGATCAGATAGGTCAGTGAAGGGTTGAAGTTACTCGGAAAAACATCTTTGTTATGACGCAGAAGGTCACTGAGATAGACACCTTCACGGACCCCGACACCACTGCTGGTCAGTCTGGTCGCACCCACTTTTTTGATAATGCGCAGAAGGATAAGCGTACCGGGTTTGATGACATCAAAACGCTCTTTTTTAACACCAAGTTTTTTCAATTCGGATTCATTTTTTGCCGCGATGATCTTGTTTCCAAGGGCGATGAGCTCAGAAGCATCAAAGCTAAAGGCATGGATCTTGTTGAGCGGGTGGTTCTTTGATTTAAGAAGGATCTGCGCGAGTGCACGAAACGTACCGCCGACGCCGACGATGTGCTTCTGTTTTCTCTGGAGTTTCTCAATCGCAGTGTCTATATAGGCTTTGGCCCCTTTGATGTCATTAGCGTCGAAAAAAAGCTCTTTTAGACGTACCGTTCCAAGGTCTAATGAGTCAGCACCGGCGACCTTACTGTTGCCAATGTAGGCAAACTCTGTGGAGCCTCCCCCAATGTCAAGGGTCATACCATCAACCTGGGGGAGAAGGTTGGCACAGGCGATGCCACCGAGATAAGCTTCTCTCTCTCCACTGATCACCTTGATGTTGAGACCCAACTCTTTTTGGATCATAGAGAGGAATCGATTTTTATTGCCGGCATCCCGAACAGCTGATGTTGCGACACAAAGTGTTTTACGGGCGTCATAAGAGTGTGCGATCTGCAAAAAATCTTTTAATGCCAAACGTGCCCGTTCCATTGCCGCTTCCTGCAGCTCGCCGCCGTTTTGGTAGGCCTCTTCAGAGATGCGCACGCGGGATTTGACCTCATGCAGCAGATGAAAAGCAAAACGGCTTGTCTTTTCAATAATGATCATACGGACAGAGTTGGAACCGATATCAATGACTGCGGTACGTTTTGCCATAATGTTATGCCTTGGAAGAAGCCGGTAAATCGGCTTTAAAGATTATAAATATTATAGAGGAAGGGGAGTTAAGCGAGGGTAAGAGAAGAGGTCTAATCCTCTTCTTCTTTTAGAATTTGTTGATATTTAAATTGAAGTTCCGCAATTGTCTCAATATTGTCTTTGTCAAGAATAAAACAGTCGACCGGACAAACAGCAATACAGGCAGGTTCATCGTAGACATCAACACACTCTGTACATCGATCAGGATCGACGATGTAAATAGGATCACCTTCTTCGATAGCTTCAGTCGGGCATTCTTCGCGGCAGGCGTCACACGCAATACATTCATCATTTATTAAAAGTGCCATTATCAAACCTTGTATTTAAACTGTACCAGTTCGTAAAATTATTTCTAGCTCGATTTATAGCAGAAGAAACCTTGAAGTAATTTGAAAGCAAAAAATAGTTTCTTTTATGCGCTCTATTTGAGCGGAAGGATGCAGTGGAGTTTGGAGCGTAATAACAAAGAGGCCACGGTGCCAAGGTGGTCTTCACGGTTTTTAAGCTCGAGTTCACCTCCAAGAGCATCGGCAGCACTTTTGGCCAAAAAGAGACCCAGACCGGCTCCCGATTTGTTGCCCTGACGTTTGAATGGAGCAAAAAAGTCAACGGTGTCATCGATCCCGCACCCCTCATCGATCACTTCGATCAAAAGACCTTCATTGTTGAGCCTGCTTTGAAGAAGGACCTTTTTCCCGGCGGGGGTGAATTTGAGTGCATTCTGAAGAAGATTTTGAATGATCTGATTGAGCAGGCTCTCTTGCAGCGTACACATAAAAGCATCGGGTTCAAAATGCATGTGGAGCTCTTTTCCTTCGGATTCTGCAAGGAGGGTAAAGTCATTGGCTTTACGGCGGAGAATATCGATGACGTCGGCCTGAACAGGTGTCTCGAGCTGTGCCCCTTCCTGACGTCCGATATTTAATATACTGGAGACAATGACATTCATCTCATCAATACTTTTATTGTTGACCTTGATCGCTTCGATGTACTCTTCGGGGGTACGCTTTTTAATGGTCGTGACCTGGTTTTTGAGTTTCATAACGGCCAGGGGTGTCTTGAGCTCATGCGCAGCACCGATGAAAAGTTCTTTTTGGTACTTGACAAAGTTTTGAATACGGTTGATAAGGTGGTTGATACTTTCGCCCAGAGGGATGAACTCATCGGGCAGCTCCTGTACGACAATAGGACGGATCATATGTTCATTCATATTGGAGAGGCGTCGGTTGAGGCCTTTGATCGGTGCAATAAGCATTTTTGAGAAGATAATAGCATAGACGATAACAAGCAAAAAACCAATAGCGTTGATAATAAAAATGGAGTTAAGAATGCGCTTAAGCAGCTTTTTCGTCGGAGAGATGTCCCGGCTGATCTTGATATAGCTCTGCTCTTCAAGATTGAAGGGATAGAGCAGGACAAGCGTCGTATGGGCGTTGTCAGATGTCTCAGTCAACTCTATCTGATTTTGAGGGGTCGATAATTTGACCAGTTCTACTGTCAGGCCCAAGAGCGCATCATTATTGGTCTCCTGTGCGTCGACAAGAGATTTGTAAGAACATATGTTTTCTGCGAAGGTGATCATCTCATTACGTTTTTCATCATAGATAGATGATTGAATAAAAAGGTAAAGTATGGATGAAAAGGTGATCATCAATGCGACAGTCGCAATGATAAGTTGAATGAGAAAACGGCTTCGTATACTGCGGTCTGAAAACAAGGTGAGCCTCAATGCATCTTGATGGCAGGGTAAAAGGTAGTTACCATGCCATCAAAAACGTTATTAAATTGCAATATTTTAACAAGTTAATGCTGTTGTTTGATTTGAAAGAGTGATATTTGGGTGAAAAATCGGTGAAGTGAATTAATATAAGACTAAGCGGTACAGAGGAGAAAGATACCTCTGATTTTAGTGTGTTTACGCCTCTTTAGGGAAGCAAAAACGGTAACCGCGACGACGAACGGTCTCAATTGTTGTGATGTTAAGCGGTTTGTCCATCTTTTGGCGAATCTGGTTGATCGCGACCTCGATAACATTTGGTGTGACGAGTTCAGGCTCTTCCCAGATTGCGTCTAAAAGCTGCTCTTTAGAGACGATCTGGTCACGGTGACGTGCAAGGTGTGTCAGGACTTCAAACGGTTTGCCTTTGAGTTCGATCTCAATGTTGTTGTAGATGATCTTTTCTTCTTCAGGGTTGATGATAAGATCATCGATCTCGATGATGTTGCTGCCGCCGAAACGCAGTTGTGCTTCAATACGTGCGACAAGTACGTCAAAGTCAAACGGTTTGCGAATGTAATCGTCGGCACCGGATTTAAGGGCATTGATCTCGCTTTCATTGTCATCACGAGCTGAAAGTACAACGACTTTAGTCTTAGGTGTCTTGGTTTTGATATCCGGAATGATATCGACACTGTTGCCGTCTGGAAGCATCCAGTCCATCAGTACTAAGTCATAGTTACGGATGTCAAGGTAATATTCACCATCTTTCAGGGTCTCTACGACATCGCTTTGGTAGCCAAATTCTTTAAGGCCTTCAGCCAAAGTCTTATTTAGTGTAACTTCATCTTCAATGATTAGAATGCGCATGCACTACCTCATATTTATTAAATTTTAGGGCGGAAGTATATCACAGTTTTAGGTTAAATTAATAATTTTTTAAATTTTCTTTAATATTTGAAGGTTTCGGAGAGGGAAACCTCGCAATCAGCGAGGATGTCAGGTTTAGAAATTTTTAAGAAAAGTGATAGGATGAGCGGAAATTCATGTTTTAAAGAGTGTTTTAGGCTTAATAGAGCCTCTTCAATGAGTTCAAATTCGTTGTTGTGCATCTCAGATTTAATGTGTTTGACAACCAAAGCATAGTCTAGAAATTCTATGTTGTAAGTGTAATCTATAACACAGTCAATACGGACCCTTTGTTTAGTGATGCGTTCAAAATCCAAAATCCCGATGATCGTCTCGAATTCGAGATCCTGGATATGGATGGTCATGGTCAGACGACTGCTTTCTCTTCACCTTTGACAAGGCGGATAATGTTGGGGATATGTTTGTAAAAGAGAATAACAGTTATGACGACGACAGGAGCATGTGCCATCTCAGGATGGATTAAAAACGAGGCACCCAAAAGGGCAAGAACACCGGTCAGCGAGGAGACAGATGAGATCTTCAGCGTTTTTGCCATAATACCCCACACGACAAAACCGATGAGTGTTTCCAGCGGCAGCATGACCAATAATACGCCGAGACCGGTTGCGATCCCTTTCCCACCTTCAAACCAGAGGTAGGGACTGAAACAGTGTCCAATGACCGCCAAGACTGCAACACCCCAAAGTGTGGACTCCGGCATGCCGGCATAGATGGCGGCAGCAAGGACTATCATACCTTTGAGGGCGTCTAGCAAGAGTGTTGCTGCACCGAGCTTTTTAGCCAGCGCAGGGTTGGTCTCTTTGACAACACGTAAGACATTGGTGGCACCGATACTCTGTGAACCGCTCTCTTTAATGTTGACGCCGGCGAAAAATTTTGCGAGCAGAAGACCAAAAGGGATCCCGCCTACAAGATACGCTGCAATATAAAACTGTGCGTTGATGTTAAAAAGAAAATCCATAATTATCGCGACCTTTATTCGAAATGTGGGTGAATTCTACATAAATAAGGGTTATATGTCGATAAATATTGCGATGAAAAACAGCGCTAATCGAAACTTTGCTATAATCGCGAAATTAATATATAAAGTTATCAATATGATTTTATTGAGAAGGACTGTGTGTGAACTACACAACTGAAGAACTTAAAGAGAAGATCATCGACCTGAAAAAGCGTCTTGATGTGACCGTCGTCGCGCATTTCTATCAGCGTGACGAGGTCTTTGAAATGGGTGACATTACCGGGGATTCACTGGAACTTGCGAAAAAGACGATGGCGGATGATGCCAAGTTCGTACTCTTCTGCGGTGTTGCTTTTATGGGACAAAGTGTCAAAGTACTAAGTCCGGAAAAACGGGTTGTGATGCCTAAGTTGGCGTGTTGCTCCATGGCACGTATGATCGACTCGATCTATTATGATGATGCGGTCAAAGCGATGGAAGAACAGGGAATCTCTAAAGAGAATATCCTGCCGATCACCTATATAAACTCGAATGCGGACGTCAAAGCCAAAGTAGGAAAGATGGGCGGCATGGTCTGTACCAGTTCCAATGCGAAAATGATCATTGAAAAAGCCCTGCAAGAAGGTAAAAAGATCCTTTTTGTTCCCGATCGCTGTTTGGGACAGAATATTGCAAGAATGATGGGTCTGAAATCTGCTGTTATCGGGGAAGACGAAGACCTTGCGAGTGCGGACATCATCTGCTATAACGGTTTTTGTGCCGTGCATCAGCTCTTTAGTGTTGATGACATTGCGTTTTACCGTAAAAAGTTCCCGGGTATCAAGATCGTAACGCATCCCGAATGTGACCCGGCTGTCTGCGAGGCATCCGATTTTGTCGGTTCGACTTCTCAGATCATTAAATATATTGCAGACCTGGACCCTGAACAGAAAGTCGCTGTAGGTACGGAATTCAACCTTGTGCATCGTCTTCGTTCAAAAAACACCTATGTCCTTTCATCCACAAAACCGGAGTGTCCGACGATGAATGAGACGACTTTGGAAGATCTTTACCTGACATTGAAGTCGATTGAAGACGGTGAGCCGATCAATGAGATCTTTATCGATGAAGAGACCCGTAAGTGGGCCAAAGTCGCACTTGACAGAATGTTGGCGCTCTGATGAAAAAGTTTGTACTCGAAGCATTGGCCGAGGATGTGGGCAGGGGCGATCTCTACGCCTTGGTCTTTGAAGCTCATGCGGCTTCAGCCAATATTGTCGCCAAAAGCGATGGCGTTCTTGCGGGTGAAAAATATTGTGATGTGCTGGCCCTCGAAGAGCCCCTTACGATTACCTGGCATAAACATGACCGCGATACCTTTGTCAAAGGCGATCTTATTGCTGTTGTCGAGAGTGACTCGCACACCCTGTTAAAGTGTGAACGTACACTCCTCAACATGCTGCTTCATGCCTCTTCTATTGCAACGTTAACCCGCCGTTTTGTCGACATCGTTGCTCCGTATGGTACGCGTCTTTTGGACACACGCAAGACACGGCCCATGTTGCGTACGTTTGAAAAATATGCAACGCGCTGTGGGGGCGCAGTGAATCATAGAATGGGTCTGGATGACTGTCTGATGTTGAAAGATACGCATCTTAAGACCATCGATGATCTTGACACCTTTATGGCAAAAGCACGCCAAGAGATCCCGTTCACCTCCAAGATAGAGATTGAGGCTGAGACCTTCGAGCAGGCCAAGACCTTTATGGCAGCCGGTGCAGATATCGTGATGTGTGATAACATGACACCGCAACAGCTTGCCGAAGTTGTGGCCTACAAACAAAAAAACCACCCGGGTATACTGCTTGAAGCGAGCGGGAACATCTCTTTAGAGACAATCGAAGCCTATGCCAAAACAGGTGTTGATGCTATCAGTTCGGGTGCATTGATACACCAGGCAAACTGGATCGACCTGTCAATGAAAGTCAACTAGGCAGCCCTTGTTTAACGAAATTGAGAGTGCAACGCATATTGTTCTGATTGCCCATATAAATCCGGATGCAGACTCACTGGGCTCGGCCTCTGCGATGTATACCCATCTGATGCGTTTAGAGAAAAAAGTGACCCTGTTCTGTCTGACGGAAGGCATCAATCCCCATTTGGCATTTTTACCGTGGTTCGATAAGATACGCCATCAATTTCCAAAAAATGCTGACCTGGCGATCAGTTTTGATTGCGGGGCCTATAAACGGCTGGGCGTTGAGGTTCCGTGCGCCCTGATCAACATTGATCATCACCAAAGCAATGAAGCGTATGGCACGATCAACGTCATCGACACCAGTGCGATCAGTACTACGCAAGTGCTTTTTGATGCTTTCAACCGGCATGATATAAAGATAAACCCAAAAATGGCAACGGCACTATATGCCGGCCTTTTGGATGATTCGCACGGCTTTTTGTCCCCTAAGACAGACACGAGAAGTTTTGAGATGGCTGCTGCATTGACAGCGGCCAAAGCAGCGATCAGCACGTGCGCACAAGAACTTTTTCATAAGAACTCCCTGGCCGCTCTGCGTCTTAAGGGCTTGATGTTTGAGAAGATGTACCTTCTTTTTGATGCCCGTGTCGTCGTACATCTGGTCACAAGAGAGATGATGGCGATGAGTGGTGGCCGAGAAGTCGATTGTGAAGCAGCCCTGGAAGAGAGTCTGGGGCTTCCCCCTGTTGAACTGGCAATGATGCTGCGAGAAAACCGTGACGGTTCGGTTAAAGGGTCATTGCGTTCCGTAGGCGGTCTGGATGTCGAAGTCATTGCGAAGAAGTTCGGCGGTGGCGGGCACAAACATGCTGCCGGTTTTGACGTAAGCGAGCGTTCGATGGATGCGCTCTACCAAGAGATACTAACTGTAATAAAAGAGGAGTTTTAAATGAGAAAAAAATCAAAGTTCGGTTCAATGATATTTACGATCGCTTTCCTGGCGATCATCGGCGGTGTCGTCTTTCTATATAATTCGGCCATGTTTGAACGTGATCAACCGACTATTACGATCGAGAACAGCGGTTTCTGGAATCTGCGTGCTCCTCTTGTGGTCAAGATCGATGATGTGAGTGGTCTGATGGCCTACAAGGTGACGCTGGATAGTGGTAGTGAAAACTTTGTATTGGCGGATGAACAGTTTACTGCACCGCAAGGCTCCCAAACACTTGAACTTAAAACACCTAAACGTGCATACGCGCTGAAAAATAGTGAAGTGACGATCAGGGTAGAAGCGAAAGATGCAAGCAAATGGAATTTCCTGGCCGGAAATTCTGCGTCCAAGACTGTTGTCCTTAAGATAGACAAAAAACGTCCTTATCTCTCAACAATCGCTTCGTCATACCGTATTATCAAAGGCGGTTCGGCCGTCGTGGTCTTTAAAGCTGAAGACACGAACATGGAAGAGTTCTATGTAGAGACGAATTTTGGTAAACGTTTTACAGCACAGCCGTTTTATAAAGAGGGCTATTACGTTACTCTGATCGCCTGGCCGGTTACGGAAGAGACCTTCCGTGCCACGATTATTGCAAAAGACAGCGCCGGAAACGTTGCTAAGTCAGCGGTACCTGTCATTCCCTATAATAAAAAATACAAGGTCTCAAATATCAAACTGAGTGACAACTTTTTGAATGGTAAAGTCTCTGAGTTGGCGTATGCCTATGGTGTTGAAGATGGGACAGACCTGATCGGCCGTTTCAGGTATGTCAATGAAGATATGCGGAATCGAAATGAAGAGGTCATCCATGACCTCACATCCAAAGTCAGCGACACAATGGTCAATAATTTCCCGATCAACAAGATGTACCCGTTGAAAAACGGTCAAGTCGTTGCACAGTTCGGCGATCACAGGATCTACTCGTATCAAGGCGAAGTGGTCTCAGAAGCGTACCATTTGGGGCTCGATCTAGCAAGCAATGCGATGTCACCTATCTTGTCACAGAATCCGGCCATTGTGACGTATGCCCAGGAGAACGGAATCTACGGAAATATGCCGGTACTTTATCATGGGTTAGGGCTGTACACCATCTACGGGCACTGCTCGACGATGATGGTAAAAGAGGGTGACTCATTGCGTTCGAATGCCATGGTCGCAAAGACGGGGCGAAGCGGTTATGCTATGGGTGACCACCTGCACTTCGGTGTGCTTGTCCAAGGTATAGAAGTCCGTCCGCAAGAGTGGATGGATCAGGACTGGATCCGAAAAAGTATTACAGACCCGATGCGCGAAGCGAGAAAGCTGATCAACCAGCAGTAAGTCTCCATAATAGTACGGATAGACGGCCCAATTTGAAGTGTGCTTCATTGTCACATTCAGCCAGGCTTAATAAGCAAAGCAGGGTTTGTTTTACAAACGCACAGAAAGATATTTTTGCTATAATAATTGCAATTTGATCTTGCGAAGCATAGGCGCAGGATCTTGCTGACATAAGGATGATTGTGACACAAACAACGATAAAAAAAGCAGTAGAACTTGTTGGGATAGGCCTTCACAAGGGTAACCCTGTCCGTCTTCGTCTCGAACCGCTCGAAGCGAACAGCGGCATTGTGTTTTACCGCAAAGATGTCCAGGTCTCCATTCCTTTAAAACCGGAAAATGTTGTCGATACAAAGATGGCGACGGTCATCGGCCGTGAAGGGCATTTTATCTCAACGATCGAACACCTGCTTTCGGCTGTATATGCCTACGGGATTGACAATCTTCGTGTGATCGTCGATGCCGACGAGATCCCGGTCATGGACGGTTCGAGTGCGAGTTTTTGTATTTTGCTGGATGAAGCGGGGATTCAAAAACTGGATGTGGCCAAGAAGATCATTCGTATCAAAAAAGAGGTCTCTATAAAAGAGGGTGACAAGTATGTCAAACTCTTTCCCTCAGAAGATCTCAAATATGATTTTACGATTAAATTTGCCCATCCGGTGATTGCAGAACAGAGCTTTGTGCTTAACTTTAACAAGATCAATTATAAAAATGAGATCTCACGTGCGCGTACGTTCGGCTTTTTGCATGAGATGCAATATCTTCAGTCTAAGGGTCTGGCATTGGGTGCAAGTCTAGACAATGCGATCGGTCTTGATGACAAAAAAGTGATGAATCCGGAAGGTCTGCGTTATACCGATGAATTTGTACGTCACAAAATACTTGATGCTATCGGCGACATGTCACTGCTGGGACTTAACTTTATCGGTTCCTATGAGGCATTTGCCGGTAGTCATGACCTGAATCATAAACTGACACTTGCTCTTTTGAAAGATCCGGAAAATTACGAAGTCGTTGAACTTTCCGGTGCTGAAGAGAAGGAGATGGCCAAAGCCTATGCATGATCTAGTGGTCATAGCACTGACGTCGCCACTCATTATCGGTGTCTATAAAGACAAAGAACTTATTGAGACGATCAAAAGTGAAGAGAGAAGCTCTGAAATCTTACCGGCCCTTTTTAAAGAGCTCATGGAAAAATATGACATTCAGCATATTGTTTATGCCAAAGGGCCGGGCAGTTTTATGGTGATCAAAGTCAGCTATATTTTTTTACGAACACTCTGTATTGTCAAAAATATATCCCTTTTAGCAACAGATGCCTTTTACTTTAACAACAATGCCCCGATAAAAGCAGTTGGAAAGCTCTATTTCGTTAAAAATAGAGATACAATCGAGACAGAGACCCTCAGCGAAGCCCCTTCAATGGAATTTACTCTGCCCAAACAACTAATATTAGAAGATTTTAGCAAAGAGACAGCGCCCTTTTATGGCATTGGCGCAGTAGGATAAGGAAAAGTAGTGACAATAAGCGTACCGGCTACCAGCGCAAATCTAGGACCTGGGTTTGACTCATTAGGATTGGCCGTAAATCTGCGAAATCAGGTTGAATTCAAACCTTCGCGTTTTTTCAGTGTCAATATCAAAGGTGAAGGTGAGGGAAACCCTCGTCTTAAAGGCAACAATCTGTTTGTAAGTATCTTTAATGAACACTATAAACGATTGACGACCAAACGACAAAACTATAAATTTACCTTTTACAATAACATCCCGCTCTCACGTGGCCTGGGCAGTTCTTCGGCTGTGATCGTCGCTGCTATTGCGACAGCACATGAAGCGGCCGGTGTCCGTGTTTCCAAACGTCGTATCTTAAACCATGCACTGGTTTATGAATCACATCCAGACAACATCACACCGGCGGTGATGGGTGGGTTTAATGCCGCGGCTGTTGAAAAGCAGAAGGTCTTTTCACAGAAAAAACATCTGCCGGATTATATTAAAGCGGTCGTTGTGATCCCTAACAAACCAATCTCAACGGCGAAGTCAAGAACAACACTGCCGCGTTCCTATTCGAAAGAGAACGCTGTTTTCAATCTTTCGCATACGGCATTGACAGTAGCGGCTTTTTTTAATGAAGATTGGGAGATGTTGCGTCTTGCGACACAAGACCGTTTTCATCAGAAAGTGCGCATGAAAATGCTTCCGGAACTCTTCGCGATCCAGAAAACCGCTTACGAGCAGGGGGCGTTGATGAGTACACTGTCGGGTTCAGGTTCAACATTCTTCTCAATGGTCTATGATGAAGATGCCCCTAAACTGCAAGAGATTTTTACCAACCAATACCCCGATTATAGAGTCATGGCCCTGGACTTTGATAACCATGGGATCATTACTGAACGCTAGTTCCCTGCGTTTTAGTCAGTAGTACCTATTATCAAGGAAGAATTGGATATAATGGCGCCAAATGTAAATTATCCCCAAAGAATGTGTGTTTCATGTCGTGAACGCTTTGAGCAAAAGGCTCTTTTACGTTTACAATGCAAGGAACAACTGCTTAGTTTTCACAGCGGTTCAGGCCGGAGTTTTTATCTCTGTTTTGAGTGTGTTGATAATGAAAAAAAAGTGACTCGTGCCTTGGCCCGAGCATGTAAAAGTGGGGATATACAGTACCTCTCGACCCAATTAAAGGAGATCATCATTGATGTCAGAAAAAGTTAGAGTACACGAGATTGCTAAAGAACTCGGTATCGATTCAAAAGAAGTTGTAGCTAAAGCCGCTGAAATAGGACTTGATATTAAAACAGCTTCATCTTCAGTATCAATGAATGATGCAGAAAAGATAGCGAATTATATTATCAATGGTGCACCGGCTCCAAAACCTGCAACACCGAAAGTCACTGTGAAAAAAGCAGTGAAAAAAGATGATGAAGATCTTAAAAGTGAAGAAGTAACAGCTGTTGAAAAGCCTGCTGAAAAAGCTGAAGCGAAACAAGTTCCAACAGAAGCTCCGGTAGCTGAGACAGTGGAAACACCATCAGAGACTGCGGAGGATATAGCTTCGGAGTCCGTTCCGGAAGCAGCGGCTGCTGAAGCTAAACCGGAAACGGAAAAGGCGAAAAACGGTCCTAAAGTGATGGCGCCGATCAAGCGCTCAGGCCTGACGATCGTTAAAAAGAAAAAACCGAAGATCGAAAAAAATGACAATGCTGCAAGTGCATCTGCTGCAGCTCTCAAAGTCTCTTCGTATGGTAAAGTGAGTGAAGATGCACTCAAAGAACTTCAAGAACGCAAAGCGAAAAAGAAAAACAAAAGCGGTGCTGCTAAAAAGTCCGGTGGTCAGACCATTGACATCTTTGGCGGAAGCATGTCAGATGTCTCAATGGATTACGAAGATGACCAGGTCGTCCTTTTGGACCTTCGTGAAGTGGACAAAGAAGTGCCAAAAGAAGAAGTCCGCAAGCCACGTCAACCGCGTCCAGTCGGCCGTAACAGCAATGCTGGGAAAAATGCCGGTGCAAATCGCGGTCGCCAAGTTTCACGCGGCAAACGCAAAAAATACACCAAGACCGTTGAAGACGAGATCATTACACACGTAGAGATCCCTGAAGATATCCGTGTCTATGAATTTGCCGAAGCGATCGGTAAAAGTATGTCTGAGGTCATTAAAGTTCTTTTCGAACTCGGAATGATGGTGACAAAAAATGACTTCTTGAAAAAAGATGAGATCGAGATCCTTGCAGAGGAATTCGGTGTCGAAGTAACAACGATCGATCCAAGAGATGCCTTTAATTATGAAGAAGAGTATGATGAAGCAGAAATTGTCGATGAGAATCTTGTAGAACGTCCTCCGGTCATTACGATCATGGGTCACGTCGATCATGGTAAGACTTCTCTTCTTGATGCGATCCGTAGCGCTCGTGTTGCCAACGGTGAAGCCGGTGGAATCACACAGCATATCGGTGCCTACTCAATTAAGAAAAACGGCAAACAGATCACCTTCCTGGATACTCCGGGTCACGCGGCGTTTTCAGCGATGCGTAAACGCGGTGCTGATGTAACCGATATTATCATTATTGTCGTTGCTGCCGATGACGGTGTTAAACCACAGACAGAAGAGGCGATCAAGCATGCTAAAGAGTCAGGCGTGCCTGTTATTGTTGCCGTCAATAAAATGGACAAAGAATCTGCCAACCCTGAATTGGTAAAAGGTCAGATGGCTGAACGTGAGATGACACCGGTCGAGTGGGGTGGGGACATTGAGTTCGTTCCTGTTTCAGCGAAAACAGGCGAAGGTATTGACGACCTTCTTGAAAACATCTTGTTAACAGCAGAAGTTCTTGAACTCAAAGCTAATCCTAATGCGAAAGCAAAAGCTGTTGTGGTTGAGAGTACGGTTGAAAAAGGACGTGGTCCGGTTGCGACGGTCATTGTACAAAACGGTACACTTAATGTCGGTGACTACGTTGTTTGTGGTAGTGCTTACGGACGTGTTAAGGCAATGATCAACGACCAGAAGCAGATGGTAAAATCACTTGGCCTTTCAGACACGGCAGTGGTTGTCGGACTTAACGTTGTTCCACCTTCGGGTGAAGTTATGATCGCGATGGATTCGGACAAAGACGCACGTGAATTGGCAACAAAACGTGCTGACTATGACCGTATGAAAGAGCTTTCGGCAAGTACTAAGACATCTCTAGACGAGCTGACTGCACTGATTGCAGAAGGTAACCTTAAGTCACTCAAAGTCGTCCTTAAAACAGATGTCCACGGCTCACTCGAAGCAATTAAGTCGAGCTTGATGGAACTTCGTAATGAAGAGGTCAAGGTCGAGGTCATTTCATCCGGTGTGGGTGGTGTGACAGAGAATGATGTTGAACTGGTGAACAACTCTGAAAACTGTGTACTTCTTGCTTTCAACGTCCGTCCTACCGGTACGGTCAAAGCATCCGCGAAGCAAAAAGGCGTTGAGATCCGTACCTATACGGTTATCTACCAGCTTCTTGATGATATTACGGGTATGTTGACAGGTATGATGGCACCGAAATATACAGAAGAGCACTCAGGTCAGGCAGATGTACGTGATACCTTCAAAATTCCAAAAGGAACGGTTGCTGGTTGTATGGTCGTTGACGGCAAAATGGTACGCGGCGAACTGGTCCGTGTTATCCGTGACGGTGTTATTATCCATGAAGGTCGTCTTGACTCTCTTAAACGTTTCAAAGACGATGTCAAAGAGGTCGGTAAAGGTCTTGAGTGTGGTGTTGTCCTTAACGGTTACGAAGATGTCAAGGTCGGTGATGTTATCGAGACCTTTGTTAAAGTCGAGCAAAAAGTAGAACTTTGACACCCGCTGAGATTAAACTCAAACGTTACGACTCTATCTTAGGCGAGCTTCTGCCGGAAGCTCTGTCCCAACTGAATGATGCGCGATTGCGCGAACTTGATGTGATCGAAGTCAAATGTTCCAAGGGACGCAGCGACGCCAAGGTCTATCTGGATCCGCAGGACTACACAGAAAAAGAACGTAACGAATTTTTACGCCTTTTGAGTAAAGCCCGTCCCATCCTTGAAGCACACTGTATGAAAGATCAGGGTTGGTTTAGATGCCCGACACTTTCATTTGAGTTCGATGACCAGCTCGAACAAAGTAAAAAAATTGAAGATCTTTTTAAGCAGATCGCCAAGGAGAGAAAAGATGAGTCTTGAATCTGACATCACAAGTATGGTCGAGTCTTTGGATCTCAAAGTCTATGATATTGCGACTGTTTCCGAAAATGAAGAGACCATCTACCGTGTGAACATCTGCTCGACCAAAGAGGGCGGTGTGACAATGGACCAGGTGGTTGAAGTCACCAAGATGATCTCCCCGCTTTTAGATGTAACACCACCGGTACGCGGTGACTACCGTTTAGAGGTAAGTTCTCCGGGCATCGAACGCAAACTTAAATCCCTGTTGCATTTTGAGTGCTCTCTGGGTGAAAAGATTCGATTCACGACAAGTGACAAAGTAAAGCGTCAGGGAACTTTAAAAAGCGTTGAGGGCGACAAGATCACCGTGACGACCGACGAAGGTGAAGAGACCTACGCCTTCGGCGATATCTTAAAAGCATCAACTTTCTTTGAGTGGTAAGCCCTGTGCTGCTCGCTCACTTTTCAAACAAATTTTTTTCAAATAAACCTCTTTACAAAGTAGCGTTCTGATGCTGCTGCACGGTCCATCACCGATGCAGGTGGCGATCGATTCGGCCTGGGAATTCCAAGGGCTTACCTTTCCAAACCCTGCTGTCGGCGCCGTCGTAGTTGATGCGTCCGGTACCATGATCGGTGTCGGTGTCCATGAACGTGCCGGTATGCCCCATGCCGAAGTTCATGCCCTGCAGATGGCGTATGCAAAACTCAGCGGTGAAAGCGGACAACTTTGTCTGAGCAGCTCGCAGGAGATCCATGACTTCCTGAGTGCGCATCACAATGATCTGTTTCACGACTGCACGATCTATGTGACCCTGGAGCCCTGCGCGCATCATGGCAAGACACCTTCGTGTGCGATGCTTATTAAGACACTGGGGCTGAAAAAAGTGGTGGTGGGTCAGCGCGATCCGAATGCAAAAGCAAGCGGGGGGATTTCTATACTTGAAAATGCGGGGATAGAAGTTTCATTAGAAGAGAGCCCAGAGGCAGCATCACTGCTGAAACCGTTTACGACATGGCAGGAAAAGCCCTATGTGACCTACAAATGGGCGCAGCGTCTGGACGGAACAGTTGATGGCGGTACGATCTCATGCGAAGCCTCCCGTGTGCATGTCCATGCGATGCGGGACGTTAGCGATCTCATCGTTATCGGTGGAGAGACCGTTCGTCAGGACCGCCCGACGCTCGATGCGCGTCTTGTGAACGGCCGTGCCTGCGACGTGTTGATCTATTCGCGTCAGAAGATCTTCGACCGCAGTATCCCGCTCTTTAATGTCAGCGGGCGTAAGGTCTATATAGAGGATTCGCTTGCACGTATAAACGCCTATAAAAATGTTTTGATCGAAGGCGGTCCGGCGATGTTTGAAGCGACGAAAGAGCTGGTTGACAGCTACCTCTGTTTTATGGCTCCCAAGAGCGGCGGAAAGGTCGCTTTTGCGACATCAAAAGAAGATTTCGATATTATCCATTCACAAACAAGCGGCAGTGATTTGATGCTTTGGATGCAGAAAAAATAATTTAGAAAGACAGTACATATATGGAAAAGCAGACAAAAATTGTAGAGATGTTCAACGACATCGCCCCGACATACGACAAGGCGAACCGCGTCATGAGTATGGGTGTAGACCGCAGCTGGCGCCGAAAAGGGTGTGACAAGTCGTTTGGCTTTTACGGCCAAAAAGAGATCGATCTTATCGTTGATGTCGCCTGCGGTACGGGTGACATGATGGACTATTGGAGACGTCAGGCGGAAAAGGGCGGCATCGTGGTGGAGAAGCTTCTTGGTGTTGATCCGTCTGAAGGCATGGTCGGTGTCGGCCGTGAGAAATTTCCGGACTTTGACTTTGTTATTGCCCCTGCAACCGAAATTCCTTTAGAAGATGCCAAGGCGGACATGCTCTCTATCTCGTACGGTATCCGTAACGTTGTCGAGCGCCAAAAAGGACTTGAGGAATTCAACCGCGTTCTGAAACCGGGCGGCATGGTGGTTATCCTGGAGTTCATGAAAAACGAAAACCCCTCTTTGCTGGGGAAAATTCGGGACTTTTATATGAACAAAATCCTGCCTAAGGTGGGCGGTTTTATCTCTAAAAACCTCGAAGCGTATGAGTATCTTCCCAATTCGATCGAAGGCTTTTTAACCGTGGCCAACATGCAGAGCGAGCTGGAAGAAGCGGGCTTTGAGATCATGTATACAGAGAGCTTTTCGATGGACATCTCGACACTGATCATCGCACGTAAAAAATAGGGCGACTGATGCAGCCGACCATCACCGTTTCGACACTCAACGAACAGATTAAAGGGCTTCTTGAGACGACCTTTGTCCGTGTGTTTGTCGAAGGTGAGCTCTCCAGAATAACCCATCACAACAGCGGTCATGTCTATTTTACACTCAAGGATTCTGCCTCAGCGATCAGCGGGGTGATGTTCCGCGGTAACGCCTCGAAGCTGAAGTTCCGACTCGAAGAGGGACTGAAAGTGGTTGTTGAAGGGGCCATTACCTTGTATGCACCGCGGGGAAGCTATCAGATCAACGCCTTTAACATCGAACCCGCCGGTCATGGAGCCTTGGCACTTGCTTTTGAACAGTTGAAAGCCAAGCTGAGCGGACTGGGCTACTTTGACGTAGAGCGTAAAAAGACGATACCGAAGTTTCCCAAGCGGATTGCCCTTGTCACATCCGCAACGGGTGCCGCTTTGCAGGATATGCAGCGTGTCGCAGCGCATCGCTACCCGCTGGTAGAACTGTATGTCTATGATACGATCGTTCAAGGCGAGAATGCCGCCCCGTCCATCGTCAATGCACTTCAGGCTGCCGATGCGGAGGCGTTCGATGTCATCGTTGTCAGCCGCGGCGGCGGCAGTATGGAAGATCTTTGGGGTTTTAACGAAGAGATCGTCGCGAATGCCATTTACCATGCAAAAACACCTGTCGTCTCGGCAGTCGGCCATGAGATCGACTGGCTCATCAGTGACTTTGTCGCCGATCTTCGTGCACCGACACCGAGTGCCGCCATGCAGATGATACTGCCGGACCAAAACGAACTGCTGCAGACACTGGATGTGCTCTCTCAGCAGATGAATCAGAGCCTCAGGCAGAAACTCTTTAATGCGGGTGAAAAGTTAAGCCATCTGAAGAGTTCGTATGAACGTAACTCCATAGAGCAGCGCATTAAAAACAGACTCGAAGAGATCGAGCAGCTTAAAAACCGGTTTGAACAGAACATCCGCTATATGCTTGAGACCAAGGCACGCCAACTGGCTCCTGTTGCAGAGAACCTTGCCCGTCAGACAAACAGCAATGTCATGCAAAAAGAGAACCGTCTTGCAACACTCCTGCAGGCGCTTCAGGCACAGGACCCCAAACTAAAGAGCAAAAAGGGCTTTGCCCAGATCGTAAAAGAGGGTAGAGTGGTGGATTTGGCTGCACTGGCTGTTGGCGAGCGCTTCGAAGCCATGGACGCAAACTGCAGTGTGACGGCCAAAGTTGAAGAGATCAGAGAGTACTAAGGTTTTTTTCGAACCTTACTTGTCTGAAATCAACGTCTCTTGCGCCGCTCTTTGCTATACTCATCCTATATTACTAAAGGATGATCATTATGACATACCCGGTTTTTTTTGATGAAGTAGAGAGCTTGGAGATACAGGACCCGCTTGCCAAAGTCCTTGGCGCCTTTGAAAACGGTGAGATGACCTTTCATTACCTTGACGTGGTCAAAGCAGCCGGCCACAGCTGTCCTACGGTTGCGGGAGCCTACCTGATGACCTTGAAAGCACTGAAAGCCTTGTACCCTCACAGCATGCCGGTGCGGGGAAATATCAAGGTGGCGTTCAAAGAAGCGATGGAAGAGGGGGTTGCCGGGGTGATCGGCAATGTCATTTCCAACCTGACCGGCGCGACCGACAAAAACGGGTTTAAAGGGCTGAACGGCCGGTTCGCCCGCCACTCTCTGATGACCTTTGGTGCCGACATCAGCGCAAGTGCACGGTTCACCCGGATAGACACCGCGCAAAGTGTCGATGTCTATTACAACCCGGAGGTGGTACCGCCGCTGCCTGACATGCAGAAACTGATGCAGAAGGTGATGAGCGACAGTGCAGAACCAGAAGATATCCAAGCCTTTGGCATCTTCTGGCAGGAACGTGTCGAGCGTATACTGATCGAGAACAGTGACAATGAAGAGATGCTCCGCGTTGTCATGGTCTGACCTTACTGCGAATTGACAGGTTCTCCGATATCGCTGTCGGCATAAAAACTGTGGTTACCGTTGCAGAAGGGGAGGTTGTCCGAACTTTTACAGCGGCAGAGCTGATAGGCTTTCGTCTTTTCGACGGTGAACGCTTTGGGTTCGCAGGCGGTGCCTTCATGGCTGCCGTCGCAAAACAGACCGTTCTTACTGCGGCCGCACATACAAAAATGGTAGGTCTCTCCTGCCGTCAGTTCAGCGCTTTCGGGTTTGTTGAAAAAGACAATGGCATCCTTACACATGACAACTCCTTTCAGAGGGTTTGGTTGGACAATAGTATACCTCAATTTGATTCTGCAGGATTGATTGTATAATGTCATATCCAAATCCTGAATCTTCGCTTTGAACACTGCCGTTTATATGTTAAGACCAGGACAAACAAAGAAGCCTTTATGAGCAGTAAACTATTTTCAAACCTCCCTTTAGACAAAGCAATGATCGAGAACCTGGATGCCCTTGGGTATGCCGAGATGACAGCAATTCAGGAGCAGAGCCTTCCGTTGAGCCTTGCCGGAGAAGATATCATCGCAAAAGCCAAGACGGGAAGCGGAAAGACCGCGGCTTTCGGTCTGAACATGCTGCACAAACTCGATGTCAAAAAGTGGAAAGTCCAGGGACTTATTATGTGTCCGACCCGCGAGTTGGCGGACCAGGTGGCAGAAGAGCTGCGTAAGCTTGCCCGCTTTAAACACAACATCAAGATCCTGACACTCTGCGGCGGTATGCCTTTGACACCGCAGCGCATCTCGCTTGAGCACGGGGCACATATCGTGGTGGGAACACCGGGACGAATTCAAGACCATATCGGCAAAAATACTCTTGACCTCTCGCATGTCCACACACTGATCCTCGATGAGGCTGACCGTATGCTGGACATGGGCTTTCTTGACGACATCAAACAGATCATTTCGCACATGCCGAGTGAACGTCAGACCCTGCTTTTTTCAGCGACCTATCCCGAAGAGATCGATTTCTTGAGCAAGACGATCATGAAAAATCCTAAACGTGTCAGTGTCGAGCACCATGAAGAGAAGCCGGACATCGTACAGACGTTTTACAAGACAAGCGAATCGCACAAAGATGCGGACCTGCTGAAACTTCTTTTGCATCATCAGGCCAATGCGGCGATCATCTTTTGTAACATGAAAGTGACTTGTGACGAGGTGGCGGACAGGCTCTACAATGCCGGCTTGTATGCCGTAGCACTGCATGGCGACCTGGACCAGAAAGAGCGTACCGAGATGTTGACGCTTTTCAGCAACGGCAGCGTCTCTATTTTGGTCGCGACCGATGTTGCCGCCCGCGGGCTGGACATTAAGGACCTTGACCTCGTCATCAATTATGAGATTCCGAATCAGAGCGAGGTCTATGTCCACCGTATCGGCCGGACGGGACGCGCCGGAAAAAGCGGTATCGCGGACACGCTTTATACCCCAAGAGAAGCGTCCAAGATCGATGCTATCGAAGAAGAGATCGGGGAGGGGGTCACGTACGGCGACATCGGGTCACTGAAACATAATGATCTTTACCTTCCTAAATATGTCACATTAAAAATAGACGGCGGTAAAAAAGACAAGCTGCGTCCCGGGGACATCGTCGGCGCTATTACAGCGGACAAGACGATCAAGGGCGATGAGATTGGCAATATCAATGTGACGGCGATCCGATCTTATGTGGCGGTTGAACGTGCTAAGGCGAAGAAAGCGTTTAACCTCATACGCGACGGCAAGATGAAGGGGCGCAACTTTAGGGTCCACCTTCTGAATTGAGCGTAACCCAATGAAGAAGATCCCCTATCTGTTTGTGTTATGGGTGCTTTTTAGGGTCACAACACTCTGCGCTTCGCCAACGTCACAAGCCGCTATGCTGGCTGATGATGTCTATCTCCCAAAACAGCAGTTCCTTAAAAAATATGCCAACCCGGCGTACGACCTTGTTGCCGCAAAAGCAGAGAGCATAAAGTTTTACCTGTTTGTACAAAAAAAACAGCTGGTCATTGTCTTTGAAGGAACGAAAGATGTCGCCTCGTTAACAACAGATCTGAGCATCGGTGAAGCAGAATTTTTGGGTGAAAAGGGAAGCCGGGTACACAGCGGTTATTATGCGGAAGCTCTGATTGCCCGACAACGCCTTACCCCTTACCTGCACAAAGAGACGAAAATCATTATTACCGGACACAGTCTCGGTGGGGCCGTGGCACATCTATTGGCTGCCATACTGTACAAAGAAGACTTCCGTGTCAATCTATACACCTTCGGTTCCCCGCCAGTCGGTAATGATGTATTTACTGACTCAATCGAGAATTTGCCTCACGAACGTTACACCCATGTATTTGACCTTATTCCGATGTTGAAAAAAGAGTATGTTGCAAAGATGAGAGAGGCGTTGTACTTTTTGAACAGGCAGCTTCCGGAAAATGCGATGTTTTATGAGCTGGTAGAGTCTATAAACAGTATCTCTTATGACTATGTGCATCAGGGCGATCATCATTATCTTTATAATCTTGGGAACTTACCGGAGGGATACGATGAAAAACCCTGGTACGAACAGATGGCAATCAGGGTCCGGCTGTACCACTCGTCAAAGAACTATTATGAAGGGGTCAGGGACTAAAGTCCCATCTCTGAAAACTGCTGCGAATTCATCGCTTTTCTGTCACCTTCGAGAGTGTAGAGATAGCCTTTGGTTGCCTTACCGTTTTCCACATTGATCTTATATTTGAGGTTTCCATTACTGTAGTACTCTTTGAGTGTACCGTTGAGCTGACCGTCATCGTTAAAATAGAGTTTTGCTTTTAAGTTGCCGTCAGGATAGGTCACTTTTTTAACACCGACGTTATGGTCGTCAACATATTTTGCAATCGATTTTAATTCGCCGGTCTCATAGTACTCTTTTTGTGTACCGTGGATCTTTCCATACTGCATCGGGATCTCTGCTTTGAGTCTGCCATTCTCATAGAAACCCAGGGTCGTTCCATGGACCTTTCCGTCACGAAAGTTGGTCTTTGTTTTGAGGTTTCCGTTCGGATAGTATGCTTTCGCGACACCATTGAGTTTACCATTTTCATAGCTGCGTTCAAACTTGATCTTACCGTCAGGGTAAAGTGTTGTTTTGACTTCAGCACTCAACGACACTGTGGCGACTATGGCTGCAAGAGCGAGACTCAGTTGTTTTTTACGATTTATCATTTTCATTTCCTTGTGTTGAATTGGATGGCATGTCGAATATCAGAGACCTAAGGCATCGGGATCGATATGTGTATTGATACCTTCACCCGGATGGGGGTGCGGTTTTAGGTCTTCGCCTATTGGACAGATCGCTTCGATATTGTCAATAAGGACCGGTACCAAAAAGAGCGAGACCACCGTCGCAGCGATCGAACCGAAGATCAGTGCAATACCCAGACCGCCAAAAATAGGGTCTGTGGAGAGTAGAAGGCTCCCTAAGATGATCGCCACTGCCGTCATTAAAATAGGTTTTGCCCGTGTTGAAGTGGAGATTGCGATAGCCCGTCTTCTTTCCACCCCTTTTTGGATCAGTGCTTTTGAGAAGTCGATGAGCAGCAGTGAACTTCTGGCACTGATGCCCATTAACGAGATAAAGCCGATAAGTGAGGTCGCGGTCAGGAAAAAGTTGGTTCCTGTAGCGATCAGTGAGATGATGTCGGTAATAAAGTGACCGACAATGACCCCGATGATAGAGAGAAAGCTCGCAAGCAAGATGACGCCACTCAGTGCGAAGGACTTGTAGTAGACCACCATCAGCAAGAACATCAGGATCAAAGCGGCTATAAAAGCACCTCCGAGATCGCGGAAGGTGTCAAGCGAGACCTTCATCTCGCCGTCCCAGCGTAACAACAGCTTTTCACCGGTTGCTTTGTGCACAAGGTTCAGATCGAACATATAGGTCGACATACCGGGAACTTTCGTGACCTCAAATTCATCTGTCAGCTTTTCAAGAAGTGCCGCTCGTGCATCCAGCAGTGGATAGACTTGTGAGACAAGGTCACATTCTGCGGTGATGGTGACAAGATTGTGCAGGTCCTTTCTAAATATAGTCGGGTTGGAATCGACCTCTTTGACGTCGATGACCTCTTTGATCGGGATCATCATTCCGTGAGGATTCAGGAGTTTAAGACGTGAGAGTTTCCAGTCCAGACCGCCCCTTGAGTTATTACAGATTTTTCGGCTTTCACCATCGAGACGGATGAAAATAGGGATCTGGTCCTGCTGTTCTTTAGAGTTTTTAACAGCGACGATCATCCCTTCGAAAGCAAGGTATAGAATGTTGTTGACCTGTTCCACGCTTAGTCCGCTGCGAATGATTTTCTCTTTATCGGGGACGATCTCATAGTGGGGATAGATATCGTCTTGCATGACGTCAACATCGACGAGCCCTTCTGTCTCTTTAAGGACCTTCGCAACTTTTTCCGCTGTTGATCGCATGAGTACATCGTCTTTGCCAAAGAGATTGACCACGATGGTCGCCATAGTCGGTGGACCCGAAGGCATTTCGATGAATTTTATCGTCGTTCCCTTTGCCAACGGTTCGCATGTCTGCTGGATCTCTGGGCGTACACGGTGTACCATCATGTAAGAGGCCTCTTCGCGGTGATGTTTATCTGTCAGGTTGACCACTATCTCAGCCTGATTTTTCATGCGTTTAAAGTCACTGCCTTTGACAAGACCGGCATAGTCGAGTGGTGCACCCTGTGCCAGATAGACTTCCATGTCATGGATATTAGGCTCTTTTTTAAAGTATTTTAAAATACAGTTTGTCACTTTTTCGGTCTCTTCAAGTGAACTGTTTGTAGCCGTGTCGACGTAGACACTGAAGGTATTGGCACTTTTGCCCGGGAGCATCTTGGCCAGGACGATTTTGGTCGGTATCATCATCACCGCGACAAAAAAGGCAAGTAGAATGTATAAAAGCACTTTTTTCTTTTTTTTGGGCGAGTTTAAAATACCGAAGATCAGCTCTTCCATCAGTGGGTACCTTTTGAACGTTTGATCAATTTCTTAGCCAGATAAGGGGTAAAGACATAGGCCACAAACAGTGAAACAGCAAGGGCCACCGGTACATTGAGAGGAATAGGCGTCATAAACTGCCCCATCATCCCGCCGACAAAAGCCATGGGGACCATTGTTAATATGATAGCGATCGTCGCAATGTTGGTAGATGGTCCGATTTCGTCAGTGGCTTCAATGATGATCTCATCGAAGGTCTGGTCGGCAGTCTCTTTAAGGTGCATGCGTCTGTGAATATTCTCAATAACGATAATTGCATCATCAACGATAAGCCCCAGACTCAGCAAAAAAGCAAAGAGGGTAATACGGTTAATGGTCTGGTCCGTCATGTAGGCGATAAAAAGAGTTGTTGCAAGGATCATAGGTACCGCGATCGAAACGACCAGGGATTCACGCCATCCCAGAAAGGGAATGAGAATGAGACCGATAATACCAATGGTGATAACGAGGTGGTGGATGAGCTCACTGACGGCTTCGTTAGCCCGAATCCCGTAGTTGCGGGTTATGATGTAGGAGATACCGGCCGCATCCAGACGGGCTCTGTTTCTTTCAAGCATATCAACGACATCCTGGGTGATCTGCACGGCATTGGTCCCTTTGAGTTTTGAGACAGTAAGTGTGACCTGGTTGATGGGGTCATCAAAGGTGCTGTTGTCGTCTCTGATGGCGATCTGAGAACGTTGAAAATGCTGAATATCGTAACCGAACTCCACTTCGGCAACATTTTTCAGATAGATCGGCGACCCCAGGTACTGTGCGACGATGAGATCTTTGAGATCACTGATGTCTTCGATGCCGTTTTTGACACCAAAGACGATTAGCGTGTTCCCTTCCGACGGAGCTTGGATGTTCGGTGCATTGTTGGCAATGGCCTTGACCGATTGTGCGATTTGCCCCAAGGAGAGGTGATAACCGGAGAGTCTGTCCAGATCTACTTCGATGTTGAACTGGGGGCTATGGATACCTTTTAGTGTGCTTTTTGAGACATTGTCAATGGCATTGAGGTCTTGCTGGATCTCCCGAACGAGACGATACTGTTCGATGGTGTTTTCGTCACTGCCGTCATTCTGGTAAAAGGCAATGGTCGCAACCGGAATATCGATGTCAATATCAAAGGGCTTGACAAGAGGCATTTGAATGCCTTCGGGCAGAGTGTCCATGTTCTGCATGACTTTATCGTAAAGTTTAAGATTGGAGGACTCCCTGTCCTCTCCAATAAAGTACTGAACATTGATCATACCGACATTGTCCATCGCAGTGCCATAGACATGCTCGACCCCTTTGATCTCCCTGATACGTCTCTCAAGAGGCTTGATAACGACATTGGTAATTGCCTCTGGTGATGCCCCCGGTATGACAAGAACGATCGAACCGCCGCTGACAGCAATCTGCGGATCTTCTTCACGGGGAGCGACATTGAGTGTGATGTATCCCAGCAGTAGGATCGAAATGGCAAGGATCATTGTCAGCGGGTTGTTAAGAAACATTTTGGCCATGTGGCCGGCAATGTTGTTGATCTTATATTCGTGTGCCATACGCTGCTATTTCCATGCTATCTGGTTTTTGTCGACATTGACAAGGATCTTGGCATACATCCCCGGAAAGATCTTGTTGCTTGTCTTTTTAAAGTCGACAATGATCTTAAAGGTGTGGGCCATAGGATTCGCACTCGGGACGATTGATTTGATCACCCCTTGTGTTTTGTATTGAAGTGAAGGAATCGTGATATTCACCTTCTGGTATTTGTTGACATATTGCAAGTCCGATTCAGCAACTTCCCCTTCGATCTGCAAGTGGTCGAGATCGACGATGATCATGCTCAGCATTCCCGGAGCGATGAGGTCACCGACGCGAATGCGTTTTTCAACGATGATCCCGTCATTGGGTGCTTTGACCTCCAGATAACCGGTGATAGTTGAGATCTGTTTTATCTTTTCAGAGGCATTTTTGACCAAGACCTGTGCCGAAGCAAGACCTGCTTCGACATTCTCTGCTGTGATGTCAAGGTTCTCAAACTCTGCACTGTTGACCATTCCCCTCTTTTTCAGCTGACGCTGCTGTCTCTCTATTGCTTCTTTACGCGTTCGGTAGACATCAACGATAGCAACAGCCTGTTCCAGTGCCAGGTCAGCCTGATTTTTTAAAATATCAAATTCAGCTGACTCGAGTTCAAAGAGCGTGTCTTCACGTTCGACCTTGTCCCCGATATCGAAGTAGACGTGTTTGACATACCCCATGTAACGTGCACCTATCATCTTTTGATTGTAGGAGACGACAGTGCCCGTCAATTGCAGATTAACGGCCAGAAGCTGTGTTGCAACGATACATACGAGAAATACATATACTTTTTTCAAATCATTTACACCTTTAAATCTTCGCATCCATACCCGGCGGTACGAATATAACTTCTTGCGTTTTGTTGTTGGAATTTATAAGCACTCCGAAACTTACGATTACCATGTACGGAGTTGTAAGTGACACTCCATACACTGCTTCATGATCTTAGTATACGCTTGAATAGCTTGCGGGATGTCACCGTTGTTAAAGCGTTCTAAGATCAACTTGGCTTTCTGATCGATCTTTTTAGTCGTTTTGTTTGAAAATTTCACTTTTTCGTTCATGTAACGTGTCATCGGGTCCTTTTCCTCCTTTTCTTCAAGCGGAGGCTGGACACGTCGTACTGCATCGGAGAGTTTCAATGCGCCATTTTGGACAATGTCACCGTTGTTATAATAAAAACCGGTTTGAATCTCAGACATTGCCTCAGCCATGATCTGCATATCTTTAATGCGGTCTTCTTTTGTATAGGCTTCGGCAAAAAGCGCAGTGCCTATTAATAAGATCAGAACGGTTTTTTTCATCGTTTTCCTTTTGTAATACTTTATGCATCTTTAGATAATTATAACCAAAGAAATTTTGAAGTGAGTAACATCATCTAAATTTAAAAAATTCTATTTTACCTGTGATATAAATGTAATAATGTAAATTTACAGCTGTTTAAATCCCGTTAAATAGGGCTTTATTTAGCTTATATAAAATATTTGCATAAAATTTATTATAAATATTTATAATCATCTGATAAGTAAATGAAATAGGGCTTTATAAGCTGTTTTTATCTATTTAATAGCCTTATCTATAAACTATACTTATGTGGGAATTTAAGACACACTTTAGGTTGCGAGGGCTATAGTTTTCTCAGATACAACAAAACAAAGGACAAAAATGAAAAAAACAATTGTGGCAAGTGCTATCGCACTAAGTGCATTAACAACAACAGTAACTGCAGGTGATTTTAGTTTTGGTGATATGTTTAAAGATATGAAAGATGCGACGACGACGATGAGTCATGATGCTCGTGACACTGCCGATTCAATGAAAGACGGTGCCGTTGAAACAAGTAAAAGCGGTGAGCGTACGATTACAAATGTAAGTCATGATGCACGCGACACCGCTGTCAAAGCGTCTGATGATCTTAAAACAAGTGAGATCGCAACGGTTAAAAGTGGCGAAGTTACATCAACAAGTGTAAGCCGTGACGTCCGTGACAGTACTGTTGAACTTGCAGAAGATACTAAAGATACTGCGACTAATGCAACGCGTGACATGAAAGATAGCTCGACAATGGCTACAAAAGATTTCAAAGACTCTACT